>JBBKWG010000193.1:0-21266 GCA_037968835.1 Paracoccaceae bacterium | reverse complement strand
GAAATCGCGCTCGACAGGCTTGTTCCCATCCTCGGCACCGACGGTCTGCCCGTCGCGGCCCGTCGCCTGGGTGATTGGTCCGACAGCGAAGGATTGGCGATCGCACCCGACGGAACGGCATGGGTTTCGTTTGAGCGATACGCGCATGTCTGGCGTTACGACGTCCCCGGCGGGCCGGCGACGGGTATCCGCGATCATCCTACATTCTACGAGTACGACGAGAACCGTCAGCTTGAGGCACTGGCAGTTGCCCCGGACGGCACGCTTTACACGTTTCCTGAACAGCCGCTGGACGCTGGTTTTCCTATCTACCGGCTGGACGAGGCAACCTGGGTCATCGACGGCTATCTGCCCCGCCGCGACGGCTTCGCGATTGTCGGCGCGGACTTCGATTCCAACGGCGATCTCTATCTGCTTGAGCGGAAACTGTCGCTATTGCTCTGGTGGCAAAGTCGTATTCGACGGGTCAGGCTGGATGGATCGGAAGACCGGACGATATGGACGAGCCAAAGGGGTGATTTCTATAATCTGGAAGGGATTGCGCTTTGGCGCGATGAGCAGGGACTTCGGATAACAATGGTTTCCGACAGCAATTCCAGCGCCCGCGAGATCACGCAGTTCGTCGAATTTCGCTTGACCGAATAGGTCCCCGGCGGTATCAGCCCGCGTCCCCATGATGGGGGCCAAGTCTCCGCGACCTTGTCAAAACGGAACACATAAATGACCCGCATCCTTCCCGGCATTGTTGCCATGGCCGCCATCGTCGTGGCCTCCAACATCCTTGTACAATTCCTGTTCGGCCAATGGCTGACGTGGGGCGCATTCACCTATCCGCTCGCATTTCTCGTCACCGATGTGATGAACCGCGTCTATGGCGCGCCCGTTGCCCGCAAGGTCGTCTTCGCTGGCTTTCTGACCGGCGTTGCCTGTTCGGCCATCGGCACGCAGATCATCGGCGAGTTCGGCCCCCTCGTGACGTGGCGCATCGCGATTGGATCCGGTGTCGCGTTCCTGACGGCGCAACTGCTGGACGTTTCGATTTTCGACCGTTTGCGCAGCGGTCCGTGGTGGCGGGCGCCGCTGGCCTCGACGCTGGTCGGATCGTCGGTGGATACCGTGTTGTTCTTCACAATCGCGTTCTCGGGGATGCTGGTCTGGATCGAACCCGGCAACGATGTAAGCTGGGCGAACGAGGCTTTACCGCTGCTGGGGATCGGTCCGGTGGTTCCGCTCTGGGCATCGCTGGCGCTGGCGGACTGGGGTGTGAAACTTGTGCTTGCGTTGGCCGCATTGGTGCCTTTCCGCCTGATTGTCGGAAGATTGATCGCACCGGTTGCGTGAAAACATTTGACAGACACCAGATCTGTGCCAACTTTACGGTATCGGTAACAACGAAAGGAGGTGGTCCAGTGTCTAGAGTGATAATGGAGAGAGGTGTCGGAACAGTCAGGGGGACCGTCGTCTGAGGGCAGACCCAAGGACAAAACACTCCTGATTGGGCTCCAGTCCCTAACTGGCCCATCTCTACAATACTCGGAAGGGTCGCCACACCGGCGACCCTTCTTCGGTTAAAGGTGCCACGTCGAGACATGAAAATCACCGATTCCATCGAGATCGCGGACTGGGAGCTGACAGAACAGTTCGTCCGCGCCAGCGGCCCCGGTGGGCAGAACGTGAACAAGGTCAACTCTGCCGTCGAACTGAGGTTCGAGGCGGCGCGCTCGCCCAGCCTTCCCGATCCGGTGAAGCGGCGACTGCAACGGCTTGCCGGGCGGCGCTGGACCAAGGAAGGCGCCATCGTCATCCAGGTGAGCGAGGAACGCAGCCAGGCGCGCAACCGCGACATCGCGCGCGAACGGCTGGTTGACCTGATCCGTCGCGCCGCCGAAAAACCGAAGAAACGGGTCAAGACCCGCGTGTCGCTGAACCAAAAGAAGAAGCGCGTGGCAGAAAAGCGTCATCGTGGCGAGGTAAAGTCGCTGCGCGGTCCAATCGACGATTAGGGGCGCTGCCCCGCGATCCTGCGGACCGCCCCCCGGGATTTATTTGCCCAAAGAGCAATGTTCAGGGAAAGTTATTGATCTCAAGGGATGCTGCGCACGCGCGGCAGCAGGGATGCCAGCCGTGTGCCCGAAGACGGGGCGGTCCGTGATACCTTCGCGGGCCGTCCTGCTAATCCTTGGGCGGAAAAATCCCGGGGGAGGTGTCGCAGACGCCGGGGGCAGCGCCCCAAGGGTGTCAGTCAAGATACTGCGCCAGAGCTTCAGGCGGCTCGTCGAAAAGCGCCCGCGTCGGAACAGGCGGGCTTACATTTCCGTCGGACACGAAAATCGTCCGCTCCGCGATCCGCAAAGCATCGTCGGGATCGTGTGTCACCATCAGCACCGTGGCGTCGGAGAGGATTTCCGCAACCAGGTCCAGCATTTCGCTGCGAAGAGCCGGTCCGAGCGCCGCGAAAGGCTCGTCCATCAGCACCAGTGGACGATCCGTCAACAGCACCCGCGCCAACGCCGCGCGGCTTTGCTGTCCGCCCGACAATGCGCCGGGCTTTCGATCTTCAAGCCCATCCAGACCGACACGGGCCAGCGCGGCGCGGGCGCGGATCTGGACATCGGACGACGGCCGGGCAACCGGTGCAGCACCGAGGCAGACATTCGACAGGATGCTGAGGTGCGGAAAAAGGTTGTTGTCCTGAAACAGCATCGCGACTGGCCGCTTGCCGGGCGGAAGGCCTGTCAGGTCACGGCCCTCCCACACTATCCGGCCTTCGTCGGGCGTGTCGAAGCCTGCGATCAGCGACAGGAACGTCGATTTGCCGCCGCCCGAGGGACCGATGACAGCGACGATGCCACCTGCGGCAACCGACAGATCGGCGCTTAGCGTGAAATCGTCCTGCGTCAGCGAGACGCGTTCAAGTGTGAGCATCGGACCGCCCTCCGCGATCAAAAATCCAGAACAGCACGAGACTGACGATCAGGAGCAAAAGCGCCGCGCCCGCCGCGTCGTTCGTTCGATAAGCGCCCATCAGGCGATAAACCTGCATCGGCAGTGTGGCGGAGTTGGGATCGGCGAACAATGCGATGACGCCGAGATCTCCCATCGACAAGGCCGCCGCGAGCCCGGCCGCAAACCCGAGCGGTCGACGCAAGCGGGGCAGCACCAGAAGGCGCAACCTTGCCCAACCCGTCAGCCCCAGAGTGTCGGCCAGCCGTCCATAGTCTGCCTCGATCATTCTGAGCGCGGGCAGAACCGCGCGCAAGGCGAAGGGTAGCGTCACGAAACCGTTCACCAGCGCCGTCACCGGAAGTGCCAGCCGCGCCGGATCGGCCACGGGGTGGATCAGGATGAACAGCCCGGTTCCCACGACCAGAGGCGAGGCCGCGATTGCACTAAGCGCCGCTGTTTCGAGCAATCGTCCACGTGTGCCGAGCCGAACACTTGCCGTTGCGATAAGAAGCGTCATTGCGACAACGAACGCGGTCGACGCCAGCGCAACACCGAGCGAACGCAATGTCGCATACCAGACACTTGCGGGCAGCGTTGTCAGGGCTGGCGCACCTCTCACCACCGCTGCGACGAGGGGCAGGAGTAGAAACAGCGCGGCGAGAGCGATCCAGACGGTGTCCTGGACTTTGAGTGATCTTGATCGCGCGTCCCAGCGTTGCACTATCCTGTCACGACCCGCCCCGAAGCCGTCAGCGTGGATATAGCGCAGCGCCAGAAACGCCGCGACTCCGGTAATCGCAAGTTGCACGACCGACAACAGCGCCGCCCGAGACAAATCGAATTCGAAGCGAAGCGCCTGATAGATCGCAAGCTCGATCGTGGTCGCGCGTGGACCGCCGCCAAGTGTCAGTGCGACCGCGAAACTGGTCGTGCAGATCACGAAGATCACCAGGAATGCGCCGGGCAACACGCGCATCAGCATCGGTCGTTCGAGGTGTCTGTTCACCGCGGAAGCGTCCATGTCGAGTGTCGCGGCAAGGCGAAATCGTTCCGCCGGGACGTCTTGCCAGCCTTGCAGGATCAGCCGCGTCGCCAGCGGCAGATTGAAGAACACATGCGCCAGCACGACGCCGTGAAGCCCGTAGATCGACACCGGCGGCAGACCGAGCAGGTCCAGACCCGCATTCAGAACCCCGCCGCGACCGAAGATTGCGAGCAGCCCGAAAATAGCGACGATTACCGGCAAAAGAAACGGTGCGCCGAGCAGCGTGACCAGCACGCCGCGCCCCCTGAACCGCCGTCGTGCCAAAGCCCGCGACACGGGTACTGCGAGGGCCACGCTGAGCACCGCCGACAGGAACGCCTGCCAGACGGTAAACCGGATTGCTGCCCAATCGGACGGCGCAAGTCCACGCCCGACATCAGCGGAGGTCGCCACCGCGGCGGCGGTCAACAGGATCAGCGCCGGGATCGTCGCCGCGGCGAACACCCCGACCCAGACACCGGGTCCTAGCGGCTGAGCGCGGTCAGCCATTCATCCAGCGCCTTGTCACGCAGGGCGGCAGCTTCGTCCGCCGGATAGATCAACGCGCGATCCGGCTGGATCAGCGTGTCAAAGCCGCCCGGCATGCCGCCTTCCGGAACCACCGCCGGATACATCCAGTTCGTTTTCGGGATCACCGTTTGGAACGCGTCCGAGACCATGAAATCGAGAAACGCGTCCGCGAGATCCGGCTGATCGCTTGCCGCCAGTTTCGCCGCGACCTCGATCTGCATGTAGTGGCCTTCCGAAAAGAGCGCGGCCGTTTTCGACGCGTCTTCCTCGGCGATCAGGTGATAGGCGGGCGAGGTCGTGTAGGACAGCACCATGTCGGCCTCGCCTTCGAGGAACAGACCGTACGCCTCGGACCATCCCGGCGTAACCGTCACGATGTTGTCTGCCAACGCCTCCCAGATCGAGGGCGCATCGTCTCCGTAGGCCGCCTTGACCCACAACAGCAGGCCGAGGCCGGGGGTCGATGAGCGCGGATCCTGAATGACGATAGTGGCATCGCTGGCGCCGAGTGACCGGAAATCGCCCGGAACATCGGCCATGTCGGCGTTGTGAACAAAGGCGAAATAGCCCCAGTCAAACGGAACGAAGGTGTCATCGCTCCACGTGACCGGCAGGTCGAGCGGCAAATCTTCGCGACCGTGAGGGGCAAAAAGCCCGGTTTCGCGCGCGGCCTGCATCAGGTTCGTATCGAGCCCCAGCACGATATCTGCGTCGCTGCGCGCGCCTTCGAGTTTCAGCCGCGCCAGCAGCGCCGCCCCGTCACCGGCGGCGACGAATTGCAGATCGCAGCCGCAGGTTTCCTCGAACGCCGCTTCGACCGCGGGGCCGGGACCCCATTCCGTAATGAAGCTGTCGTAGGTGTAGACGGACAGAATTGGCTTTTCCTGCGCGATGGCCGGAAACGACGCCAAAAGCCCTGCCACAAGGATCGGATATCGCATTCTCTCACTCCTTCTTGGCCGGACGGGGGTGGGGTGAGGAGATGCTCGACCTTCCCTCCGCCGGTGCTAACCGGTTCAGGTTCAACGGGTCCGCTGGTGTCAGCATCTCAGCCATGAAGGCCCCCCGAGGTAATCCATACCTAGGCCGACAGGTCGGTCGCGACAAGGTGAAACCGCTTGAGCGGGCGAAGTTGCACCGATAGACCGACCAGCAGCGAAGGAGCCTGCGGATGAGCCTGAACACATACGGTCACGTGTTTCGCGTTACCACCTGGGGTGAAAGCCACGGGCCTGCGTTGGGCGCGACCATAGACGGCTGCCCGCCGAACGTGCCGCTGAACGTGGCCGATATTCAGGTCTGGCTCGACAAGCGCAAACCTGGCCAGAACAAATACACGACCCAGCGGCGCGAAGCCGACGAAGTGGAAATCCTGTCGGGTGTGTTTGAGGGCATGACCACAGGCACGCCGATCCAGCTTATGATCCGCAACACCGATCATCGCTCGAAGGACTATGGAGACATTGCCGAAAAGTTCCGGCCCGGTCATGCCGACATCACCTATTGGCAGAAATACGGCATTCGCGATTACCGCGGTGGTGGCAGGTCTTCGGCCCGCGAAACCGCCTCGCGTGTGGCGGCGGGCGGTGTGGCGCGAGCGGCATTGGCAACGCTTGCACCGGGGATTTCCGTAGTCGGGTACATGGTCGGCATGGGCGAGAAAGACATCGACCGCAGCCGCTTCGATTGGGACGAGATCGCGCGCAATCCGTTCTGGGTGCCGGATGCCATCGCCGCGAATGAATGGGCAGGGTACCTGGACGGTTTACGCAAAAGCGGTTCGTCAGTTGGCGCCATGGTCGAGGTCACTATCCGGGGTTGCCCGGCAGGTCTGGGCGCGCCTGTTTATGGCAAGCTCGACACCGATCTGGCAGCAGCGATGATGTCGATCAACGCGGTCAAGGGCGTCGAGATCGGCGAGGGCATGGCCGCCGCTCGCCTGACCGGTGAAGCCAATGCCGACGAGATCACGATGGGCGCGAGCGGGCCGGAATTCAATTCGAACCACGCCGGGGGAATTCTTGGGGGGATTTCGTCCGGACAGGACGTTGTCGTCCGGTTCGCAGTCAAACCGACGTCGTCCATTCTGACGCCAAGGAAGACTATTACCAAGTCAGGTGAGGAAACCGAGATCATCACGAAGGGGCGACACGATCCCTGCGTCGGCATTCGGGCCGTGCCGGTTGCCGAGGCGATGGCGGCCACGGTAATCCTCGATCATTTACTGCTGGATCGTGCCCAGACCGGTGGGAAACGCGGCCGGATAGGTTGAGCAATGGCCGGGTTGCCCCGGCCATCGTCTGATCAATACCAGTAAGGGTTCATCACACCGTAATGGGTGTGCAACCTTTCCTCATACGTCCGGTCGCGCGACCATCTATCGTCGTGCGGCGGCGCGTCGTTCAGGTCATCTTCGGTGATGTCCGTGGTGAAACCGTTCCGGGAGGTATCGTAGTTCAGCTTTTTCCATGGCACCGGAAAAGTTTCTTCCCCAATGCCCAGAAAGCCCCCGAAAGTCATGACGGCGTAGGCAACTTTGCCGGAATTCTTGTCGATCATCAGATGGTCGATCGTGCCGATGTGGTCGCCGCTTGGCGAATAAACAGCTTCGCCGTTCACGTCCGAAGTCGAGACGAGATTGTGCGTAGAAGATTCGTCTTTCATTGCGCGTCCTTTCCTAGATTGCCGATGGAAAAGAAACGTCCCGGCAAGCCGTCAGTTCCGGTCGCAATGGGCGGTTCGGCGAATTTTCTCCACCTGCACGCGGACTAGGAAGTCGCGGTTGCAAGCGCTGCATCCAGAAGGGCGCGTATCCTGGGTTCGCGGGTTTCCCATTCCAGTCGACCGAGGACCTCGTCTCCTTTCAGCGTCATCAGCGTCGCACGATTGCGGACACGAAGTTTGGCGGCGATTCTCGCGCCGCTGTGACGATCCCAGTCGACGGCGACGAACGCGATCTTCTGTTCATAGGCCGGGTTCTCGGCCTTCAGCTTTTCGATGATACGGCTCTGGCTGGCACAGGTTACACACCAGTCGGTGTAAAAGTCGACGAACACGGTCCGGCCCTCTTTCAGCAGACCTTCGATCAGTCCGAGCTGATACGGCGCGCCGGTTGCAGCCAACGCGCCGCGCGGCAGGATCAACGAGGCGGTGGCAGCGGTGAGAAAGGTGCGTCTTTGCATCGGGTTACTCCTTGTCGGATTAGATTGAAACGGACAGATCGAGCAGCCACGGCGGGAAGGTATCCAGCGCCCAGCGTTCGACCCATTGGTGCAGTTTGAGTAGGATCGCCAGACCCACGACCACGAAAACGATTCCCATCACGGGTCGAGCCCGCATAGCGATCCGGCGCATCAGGTCGCGACGACGCCGGATCACCGACTGCGCGCCATAGGCCAGAGCGACAATAACGGTCGAAACACCGAGCGCGAAAGCGACCATGATGCCGCCGACACGCGTAAGATTTTCGCCCTGACTGGCAAGTCCGATTGCACCGCCAAGTGTTGGCCCTATGCACGGACTCCAGACCGCGCCCAAAAGCACGCCGCCGACGAATTGCCCCGTCAGGGTGTCTTGATGCACCTCGTCCAACCCCTGATCCGCGCGAGCCGACACGCCGGCAGTCGCGGTTGCGAAAACGGTCGAGAATCGTGGCACCAGCAGCACCGCGCCGAAGACGATCATCAACACGGCGGCCGCGTTGGCGACCGTTTCATCTGTGATACCAAGCGCGCGACCGGCGACAGCGACGAGTAGTCCCAGCGTTACGAAGGACAGGCTCATCCCTGCTGCCAACGCCAGCGGCCCGCCGCGCCCGGCCTGCAAGGCGGTTGCCAGAACGATGGGAAGGATCGGAAGAACGCACGGATTGATCAGCGTCAGAAGTCCGGCGGCGTATCCAAGGATCAGGTCCATACCGGGTTATCTGACGCATTCGACCGTCTTGTCACTGAAAACAAAGTGACAGACGATCACAAGCCTGTCAGCGCACTGCCGCCGCGCCCGGCACTTTTGACATTTGGACCGCCAGAATGCCGATAGTGATGACGATCACGCCTAGAATATCCATTGCCCCGAGCACTTCGCCCAACAACAGCGCGGCAATCGCGACGCCGAAGAAGGGGTTCAGAAAATGGAAGGTCGAAGCGCGGACGCTGCCGATCCGGCGCACCAGCAGAAACCAGACGACCGTTGCAATAAGACCGGGAACGATGATCGTATAGGCGAGTGCCCCGGCCAGCAGCGGCGTCCACGTCACGTCCCATGTCTCGAACGCGAACGCGGGAACCGACAGGACGGACGACCCGATCAGCATCTGAAGCCCGACCACCATCAACACATTGCCGCCCGACGTCGCACCCCGCACCGCGAGCGTGGCGAACGTCAGCGCCAGCACCGCGATGCCGCAGAGCATTACGCCGAACAGATCGACGCCGGCGGAAATCCGTGACCCCATGATTAGCGCCACGCCGCCAAAGCCGATGAACAAGCCGAAAATGCCCAGCGGCCTCAGCTTGTCACGCCAGATCAGCCATCCTGCCAACGCCACCCACAGCGGCAGGGACGAAGCGATGATTGCTGCCAGCGAGGCTTCCACCGTTTGCATCGCGATGAAATTCAGGCCCAGATAAAGTGCATTCTGGCATATCCCGAACACCACAGTCAGTCGCCATTGCGCCGCCGTCAGTCGCCAGCTTTGACCAAGCGCCAACGCGACGGAAACGGCGATCAGGCCCGCGATCAGAAACCGCAATGCCGAGACCGAAAGCGGCGGCGCTTCGGCGACGATGATGCGCGCCGACGTGAAAGCCGACGACCACATGATCGCAAAAGCCAGGCCCATGAATAATGAACGCACATCCATCGCCGCCGAGTAGCAGCGGACGATAGCCGTTGCCAGTGTGAAAAACAGCCTACGGTCTCGACAAGGACTGGCGTGCGCGGTAGCCGTTTTTAAAACCGAGCAGCATCACGAGGACCGACCCATCGCACGCTTGATATTCCGCATCGCTTCGCTTCTGGCGATCCTTCTGACTGCTGCCTGTGCCACTTCCGACAGTGTCGGACAAGGTCCCGACGCTGTTGCCAAGCTGGCGGCAGAGATTCGCGCGCTCGGTCCCGACGTCGACCCGGAAGAGGCCGACCGCGCGGCGCGCATTTCGTATTCTTATACCCGGCAATTGGCGAAGGAATACCAGATCACCGATCCGCCACTGATCCACAACACCAAGGTCAATATGGGGCTCAGGCCGCGCGGTTTGTGCTGGCAATGGGCCGAGGACATCGAACGTCGCCTGAACGAAGAAAGTTTCCGCACGCTTCAGATGCACCGCGCCATAGCCAACGCCGACAATCCGTACCGCATCGACCATTCGACCGCGATCATCACCCAGCGTGGCGACGGGATGTATGACGGCATTATCCTTGACCCCTGGCGCTATGGCGGTCGGCTGCATTGGGACAAGACCCGCAACGACAAACGCTACAACTGGGTGCCGCAATCAATTGTCCACGACCAGAAGCGCAAGCAGATTCTGGCCAAGATGGGACGTTCCGCGCCAGCCTTGTGAGGGCCGCTGGAATGAAAAAGGCCGCCCCAGTCGAGACGGCCCTTTCTTCGAAACTCTGAAATCAGGATCAGTCGTTCACGCTGTCCTTCAGCGCCTTTGCGATGGTCATCTTGACCACCTTGTCGGCGTCTTTATGGATCTGCTCGCCCGTTGCGGGGTTGCGGACCATACGCGCAGGGCGCTCGCGGCAGTAGATTTTGCCGACACCGGGAAGCGTCACGGCACCGCCGGCAGAGACTTCTTCAGTGATGATTGCGATCATGGCGTCCAGCGCCTCGCCTGCGGATTTCTTGTCGCTGTCCATCTTGTCGGCCAGCGCGGCCACAAGCTGAGTTTTCGTCATCGGTTTAGCCATGGGTATACTCCTCGATCTGGCCCTCGGTATGGCCCACTACTAGGGGCTCATTCCCCTTATTTAACTGGATATGGCGGAACAACACAACGAATAGTGCCCTGAAAGTCGGCGGAATCATGCATTTTGCGGGCTTTTTTTGCCGAAAATCACAAAAATGCGGTCTCCTCGAAGCTTCGGAGCTTGCGAGAGTGGATTCGGGCCAATGGCATCTCGCGCAGGGTTTCCATCGCTTTGAGCCCGATTAACAGGTGTCTAGCGACCTGAGTACGGTAGAAATCCGAGGCCATTCCCGGCAATTTCAACTCGCCATGCAGGGGTTTGTCGCTGACGCACAAAAGCGTTCCGTAAGGCACCCGAAAGCGAAATCCGTTGGCCGCGATCGTCGCACTTTCCATATCGAGCGCGATGGCGCGGGACTGCGACAAGCGCTGGACCGGGCCGGACTGGTCGCGCAGTTCCCAGTTTCGGTTGTCGATGGTGGCGACAGTTCCTGTCCGCATGATCCGTTTCAGCTCATAACCCTCAAGCGCGGTCACAGCCTCGACCGCGTCTTCAAGCGCCACCTGGATTTCCGCCAGCGCCGGGATCGGCACCCAGATCGGCAGATCGTCATCCAGAACGTGGTCCTCGCGCAGGTAGGCGTGTGCGAGAACGAAATCGCCGAGGCGCTGCGAGTTCCGCAATCCGGCGCAATGCCCGACCATGAGCCAGGCGTGGGGACGCAGAACCGCGATGTGATCGGTAGCGGTTTTCGCATTCGACGGACCTATCCCGATATTGACCAGCGTCACCCCGGCGCTGCCCTCGCGTTTCAAATGGTAGGTCGGCATCTGCGGCAGCTTTTCGGGCACCGGCAATGGCGTGTCGGGATCGGTGATCTCGATGTTGCCGGGGCCGACGAACGAGGTGTAGCCGCTATCGGGATCGCGCAGCATTGCGCGGGCATAGGCCTCGAATTCTTCGACATAGAACTGATAGTTCGTGAACAGAACGTGATTTTGGAAATGCTCGGGGATGGTCGCGGTGTAATGGCTGAGGCGGGCCAGCGAGTAATCCACCCGCTGAGCTGTGAACGGCGCAAGCGGGCGTGACCCGTCGGTGTGCAGAAATCCGTAGCCGTTGACGATGCTGTCGTGCGTTGTCGAAAGGTCGGGCACATCGAACACATCGCGCAATGTGAAATCCATCACGCCGTCTTGCGGCACCGCCAGCGAAGCGTCGTTGGCGACTGCGAAATGCACCGGCATCGGCGTGATCGAAGGACCGATGTGCACAGGCACTTCATGGTTCTCCATCAACAGCGCGATTTGCTGGCGCAGGTAGCTGGCGAACAGATCGGGCCGCGTGACAGTAGTAGAATAGCGCCCGGGTTCGGTGACGTGTCCGAAGCTCAGACGACTGTCTGCGGTGGCATAGCTGGAGGTCGTCAGGCGAATTTCCGGGTAGAACGCCCGAAACCGCGACTTGGGCATACCGTCGACCACGACCTTGGCGAATGCGTCGCACAGGAATTTGGTCGCGACCTCGTAAAGCTCGATCAGATATGCGACCGCTTCATCGGCGTCGCGAAACGCCTTGTGATCGGGCACGTCTGGCGAAACGATGGGCATGCGGTGTTCGGTAATCATGGGGTGTCCTCAAAAAGCCCTGTCAGCTTGAACTCGGTCACGTCGACCAGCCCCAGATCCGATATCCGGAGCGCAGGAATGACCACGAGCGCAAGCAACGAGTGTTGCATGTAGGCATTGTTCAATTTGCAGCCGCACTCCGCCATCGCAGCGACCATGCGATCCGCCTTGGCGGCGACCTCGGCGGCAGGACTATCCGACATCAGCCCGGCAATCGGCAACTCGACAAGCGCCAGTTCCTTGCCGTCTTTCCAGACACTCACGCCGCCCCCGACCTCGCCCAGCCGGTTCGCGGCGGACGCCATGTTCGCGCGATCCGTGCCGACGACGATCATGTGATGACTGTCATGCGCGACGGTCGAGGCGATGGCCATGTGGCCCATGTACCCGAAGCCCTTGACGAAACCGTTGACCACATCGCCGGTACCCCGGTGGCGTTCGACTAGTGCGATCTGACACACACCGCCCTCGCCTTCGACGTTGCCATCGACGACGGGCAACTCGGCGGTCAGCGCCTCGGTCGGGGCCTGGTTTTCGACGACGCCGATCACCTTGGCTGTGACCGCGTTCTTGCCCTCGGGCGCGGCGATCTCGAAGTCGGTGGCATCAAGGGTCTTGCCAAGATGCACCGTCGCGCGAGTATCGTCGGGCCAGTCCAGATGCGGACAATCGACCGAGATCTTGCCGTTCTCGGCCACCGTCCGGCCGCGCGCGATGACGTGATCTATCGGGAGTGACCGAAGATCGGAGGTCAGGATCAGATCGGCCCGCCGCCCCGGCGCGATCGAGCCAAGCTCGCGTTCCAGTCCGAAATGCGTTGCGGTGTTTATCGTTGCCATCTGCAACGCGACCAGCGGATCGCAACCGCATTCGATGGCGTGGCGCACAACGCGGTTCATGTGCCCATCGTTGACCAGCGTGCCCGAATGGCAATCGTCCGTGCAAAGGATGAAGTTTCGCGGGTCGAGGCCCTTTTCGGTCACTGCCGTGATCTGGCTTTCCACATCATACCACGCCGACCCCAACCGCATCATCGAGCGCATTCCATTGCGCACCCGCGCAATCGCATCGGCTTCGGCGGTGCCTTCATGATCGTCGGCGGGGCCACCGGCGACATAGGCTGAAAAGGCGATCCCCTTGTCGGGCGAGGCATAGTGGCCACCGACGGTTTTTCCCGCGCGCTGCGTTGCCGCGATTTCGGACAGCATCTTGGCATCGCCGTTGATGACACCGGGGAAATTCATCATCTCGCCCAGACCGATGATCCCCGGCCAACCCATCGCCTCGGTCACATCGTCGGCGGTGATCTCGAAGCCTGTGGTCTCGAGTCCCGGAGCCGAGGGCGCGCACGACGGCATCTGGGTGAAGATGTTGACCGGCTGCATCAGCGCCTCGTCGTGCATCAGTTTCACACCGCGCAGCCCCAGCACATTGGCGATTTCGTGCGGGTCGGTGAACATGCTGGTCGTGCCGTGGGGAATGACTGCCGCGGCGAATTCCGCGGGCGTGAGCATCCCCGACTCGATATGCATATGCGCGTCGCAAAGGCCCGGAATGAGATAACTACCATCCGCCTCGATCACGCGGGTTTCGTCGCCAATGCAGTGGCTGGCGTCGGGTCCGATATACGCGAACCGTTCTTCGGCAATCGCCACTTGCCAGCCGTCCAGAACCTCGCGGGAATGGACGTTCACCAGTCGGCCACCCCGGATCACCAGATCCGCAGGCGCACGCCCAGCGGCGACATCAACCAGACGCGGCGCTACATCTGCCCAGGATTTGATCGAATTATTCATCCCCGAAACTGACACCGATCCGCATCAACCTTCAAGCCCCCTACGTTGCGAAACCAAAGTGACCAGCACGGCGTTACAGAGCAATGACACCGATACCCGCAAGCCTCATCTACTATCCCGACAGCCGCCCCGGCATTACCCGGCGGCGGTGTGGGCGCGGCTTCGCCTATCGCGCGGCTGACGGCACCGCGATCGACGACAGAAACGAACGTCTCCGGATCGCGTCGCTGGCCGTACCCCCGGCTTACGAGGGTGTCTGGATCAGTCCGCGCAAGAACGGCCATCTTCAGGCAACCGGTATCGACGCACGCGAACGCAAACAATACCGCTATCACCCGGACTGGACCGAGTTCCGCGCACAAAAGAAATACTCCGATCTTGCACAATTCGGACTGGTTTTGCCGACGATCCGACGTCGTGTGTCGCGCGATCTGAACCTCGATGCAGGTGAGCAGGCGTTCGCCATTGCCGCCGTCGTCGCGATGATCGACCGCCTGTCGATCCGCATTGGTCATCCCGAATACGCCGATGCCAACGGCACCTATGGCGCTACCACGCTTAAATCGAAGCATCTGCGGCTTAAGGATTATGACCTGCATCTGAGCTATCTCGCCAAGGGCAAGCGCAAGGTCGAACGCAAGATCGACAACGCCAGATTGATGACGACTTTGCAAAAGCTCGACGATCTGCCGGGCGCCGACCTTGTTTCGTGGACCGACGACGAGGGCAAGTCGCGCACGGTCAGTTCCGACATGGTCAACAACTGGCTGGCCGAGGTCACGGGAAGCGACATCCTGACCGCCAAGACGTTCCGCACTTGGGCGGGATCGGTGGCGGCGCTGACGGCTGCGCGAACTGCCGACAAGGTCACGATAAAGTCGATGGCCGACGCCGCCGCCGAACGGCTTGCCAACACGCCGACCATCGCGCGCAATTCCTATATCCATCCTGCGGTTATCGCGCTCGTCGAAAATCCCGAAGCGTTACCCCAGATGCCAGCCGTCGTCCCCGGTCTGCGCCTCGACGAGCGCCGCCTGTTGGAGTTGCTTCAGCGTCGGTAAATGGGTCCGTCGCCAGAGGCCAATCCGGTTTTACATCTGAAGGATTTCGACGACTTCGACCGACCCTGAACCGTCCTTGACCATCGGGCAGTCCCTGGCCATGTCGCAGGCTTCATCCTGATCGGCCGCTTCGACAATCGTCAGACCCGACACCGGATTCGCGCCACCGTCATTCGCGACACCACTTTTGCTGACGGTCTTGGATTTGCCAGCGGGGCCGCCACCGTCGGACACCGCCTTGCCCATCGAGTCGTACCAAGAATTCCACTCTCCCATGATCCGCTCGCCTTCCTCGGGCGTATCGGGTTGCTTTCCGCCGTGATAAACAAACATGAAACGTGACATGACACTCCTCCCTTGAAATAGAGCGCCATACTGGCACACAAGCCGAGTTGCTCCAAACTCGGTCTGACGGCAAAGAGACGGCACCAGATACTCATGAGCAAAACCCTGCTGTCCATCGGCCACGGATATTCAGCCCGCGCCCTTGCCCGTCGTCTGCTGCCCGAAGGCTGGCGCATCATTGGTACGACGAGATCCACCGAGAAGGCCGCGTTGCTGAAAGCCGAAGGGGTCGAGCCGCTGATCTGGCCGGGAAATTCATTGCCGCTCGCCGAGGTATCGCACGTCCTCACATCAGTCAGCCCGGACGCCAGCGGTGATCCTGTTCTGGCGGAAGCACGAGCAACGCTGGCCGTGGCGACGCATCTGGAATGGGTCGGCTATCTTTCGACTACCGGCGTTTATGGCGACCACGGCGGCGAATGGGTCGACGAGACGACGCCGCTCACTCCGACTAACAGTCGCGGCAAGGCGCGAGTGTTGGCCGAAGCCGAATGGCAAGAACTTGGGCTACCGCTTCATATTTTCCGGCTCGCCGGGATCTACGGCCCCGGCCGCGGACCTTTCGCCAAGGTGCGAAACGGCACCGCGCGGCGCATCATCAAGCCGGGCCAGGTCTTTTCGCGCATTCATGTCGATGACATCGCCCAGGTCTTGCAAGCCTCGATCCGCCAGCCCAACCCCGGTAGCATTTACAACGTCTGCGACGACGATCCCGCACCGCCCGAAGACGTCATCGCCTATGCCGCATCGCTGTTGAAACTGCCCGTGCCCGCGGCCGTTGCCTTTGAGGATGCCGACCTTTCGCCCATGGCGCGCAGCTTTTACGCCGAATCCAAGCGGGTCCGGAACGACCGGATCAAGAACGAACTGGGCGTCAAACTGTTCCATCCCGATTACCGCGCGGGATTGGCAGCGCTGGTTGACGAAGATTGATGACCGGCGAGGAACAGAGCGCGGCTTTCTTCGTTGTCACCGCATGAGCGACACACCGGTTCAAAACGAAGCACCTCTGACCACCGTTCTGGACCACCTGCGCGGTGCCGCCAATGGGACCAAAGTCAGCGTCGGCGAATTGATAAAGGCGATCGGAGAGCATTCGTTTGCCACGATGCTTCTGGTCGTCGCTCTCATCATGATAACGCCGCTTTCGGGCATTCCCGGCGCGCCGTCCGTCGGGGCTTTGGTTATCCTTCTGATCGTTGGTCAGTGGCTGCTCAAGCGCGATCACCTGTGGCTGCCCGACTTCGTGATGCGCCGGAGCATGGACACCAAGCGTTTCAACAAGGCACTTGGTTGGCTCGACAAGCCTGCCGCTTTCATCGACCGGCATACGCATTCGCGCCTGACCTTGCTGGCCCGGGGACCACTGAAGGTGTTCCCGCTTTTGGTTATCGTCGTGGTTGTTTTTACGTGGCCGTTTCTGGAACTGCTGCCATTTTTCACGACGATCTGCGCAATCGGCATTGCCCTTCTGGCATTCGGTTTGATGACGCGGGATGGGCTATTCATCGTGCTGGGTTTAACGTTCTACGCGGTACTCGGCCTCGTCGGGCTGAGCTTTATCTGACCCAAGCGATCAATCCTGTCGCAGCAAGCGCGCAATCTCGACATACCCGGCAAGCTCGGCCAGTTGCAGCGGCGTTCTTCCCTGACGATCAGCCAATTCCTTGTTCGCGCCCGCAGCCACTAGTGCCTCGACCACCCTTTGATGGCGAGGTCCGCCGTCCCCGAGAATGACCGCCTCGATCATCGCGGTCCAGCCGAGGTTGTTGATATGATCGAGCGGCGCGCCTGCCTCGATTAGGCGTCGCACAACTTCGTCATGCCCAAGATGCGCAGCGGCGATCAGGGCGGTGCCGTCATAGGGGCTGGTCGTCAAACCCGGGTCGTTGCCGAGCGCGATGGCGCGTGACATTAACTCCGGATCATCCGCGACCGCCGCGATGGTCACGGCATCGTATGCCTGACCTTCAAGTGCGTTCATGTCCGCCCCGCCCTCGCCGAGTGCCACCAGCGCGTCATCTTGCGATGCAAACGCCGCAACATGAACCGGCGTGCGCCCGCGCGAATCTCGAATCTCGGGATCAGCGCCCGCCGACAGCAGAGAGCGGATCGCTGCGACATCGCCCTCGTGCGCGGCGCGGTGCAGACCCTCATACTGAGATATCTCGGACGCAGAGGGTGCGACCTGCGCGACGGCTGCACCCGCAATCAAGTAAAGTGAGAGGCCAAGAGCGCGGATCATGCCCGCTTCTCCCCCAGCCGCGCCACGCCGAGCACGTCCAGCACTTTTGCTTCGATATGCTCAGCATTCATCCCGGCGACTGCGTACATATCGCGCGGGCTGGCCTGGTCGATAAAGATGTCGGGCAGCACCATCGAACGAAATTTCAGACCGGTGTCGAACACGCCTTGGTCGGCCAGAAGCTGCGCGACGTGGCTGCCAAAACCGCCAACGGCACCCTCTTCGATGGTGATCAACGCCTCGTGATTTACTACCAGTTGCAGGATCAGTTCGCGGTCCAGAGGCTTGGCAAACCGGGCATCCACCACTGTTGGCGTGATACCCCGCGCAACAAGTGCCTCCGCCGCCGTTTCGACCTCGGCCAAACGCGTTCCGAACGATAAGATCGCCACGCGCGCGCCTTCGCGAATGATCCGCCCCTTGCCGATCTCCAGCGCCTCGCCGCGCTCAGGCAGTTCCACACCGACGCCCTCGCCACGCGGAAACCGGAATGCTATCGGTCCGTCGTTATAGGCTGCCGCAGTCGCCACCATATGCACCAGTTCCGCCTCGTCTGCCGCGGCCATCACCACGAAACCCGGCAGGTTGGCAAGAAACGCGATATCGAATGCGCCGGCATGGGTCGCGCCGTCGGCACCGACCAACCCGGCGCGGTCAATCGCAAACCTGACCGGAAGCCGCTGGATTGCGACGTCGTGCACGACCTGATCGTAACCCCGCTGGAGGAAAGTCGAGTAGATCGCGCAGAACGGCTTCAGCCCACCTGCCGCCATCCCGGCGCTGAACGTCACGCCATGCTGCTCGGCGATGCCGACATCGAAACAGCGCGTCGGAAAGCGTTCGGCAAACAAGTTCAGACCAGTCCCATCCGGCATCGCTGCAGTTACGGCGACGACACGATCATCCCGCGTCGCTTCGTCGATCAGCGCCTGTGCGAAAACCTTGGTGTAGGATGGCGCGTTCGATGGCGTTTTCTTCTGTTCACCGGTCACGACGTCGAATTTCGCAACGCCGTGCCCTTTGTCCCGCGCCTTTTCGGCCGGAGCGTAGCCTTTGCCCTTTTTCGTGATCACATGGATCAGGATCGGCCCGGTCGCCCGCGTTTTGACGGTGCGAAGAACCGGCAGCAACTGGTCCAGATCGTGCCCGTTGATCGGGCCGACATAGGAAAAGCCAAGTTCTTCGAATAAAGTCCCGCCAACGACCGTATGCTTCAATAGGTCCTTCGCGCGACGTGCGCCCTCGCGAAATGGTTCGGGCAGCAGACTGACCGCGCCTTTCGCCGCTGCCTTGAACTCCTGAAACGGATCGCCTGCATAGAGCCGCGAGAGATAGGCCGACATTGCCCCGACCGGCGGAGCAATCGACATCTCGTTGTCATTCAGAATCACGATCAACCGCTTGCCCAGATGCCCCGCGTTGTTCATCGCCTCGTATGCCATACCCGCGCTGATCGCCCCATCGCCGATGACCGCAATCGCATCGCCAAGCCCGGTTTCAACCGACCCGCCGAGATCACGCGCCACTGCAAAGCCAAGTGCTGCGGAAATCGAAGTCGAGGAGTGAGCGGCACCGAACGGATCGTAGGGCGATTCCGAGCGCTTCGCGAACCCGCTCAACCCGTCTTTCTGACGCAGCGTTCGGATTCGATCGCGCCGTCCAGTCAGGATCTTGTGCGGATAACACTGATGCGACACATCCCAGATCAGCTTGTCGCGTGGCGTATCGAACACTGCGTGGATAGCGACGGTCAGTTCAACCACGCCAAGGCCCGCCCCCAGATGTCCACCGGTTTCCGAGACCGCTGAAATCGTCTCGGCGCGCAATTCCGTCGCCAGCCGGTGCAATTCGTCGTCGCTCAGCCGCTTCAAGTCGGCGGGCGCGTGCACGCGGTCAAGTAGAGGGGTGGCTGGTCTATCGGTCACGGATCCTCCGGCGCCCTAGAATTCGCGCGAGATAACGAAACGCGCCGCAGCACGCAAGCTGTCGGCTCGTGCATCATATATGCAGAGCGCCTGTTCAGCCGACGCGACCAATTCCCGCGCCCGCTTCTTCGCGCCCGCCAGCCCCAGCAGCGTCACGAACGTTGCTTTGCCCGCTTCGGCATCCTTTTTCAGACGCTTCCCCGCCTTTTCCGGATCGCCCTCGATATCCAGAATGTCGTCGGCGATCTGGAAGGCGAGGCCGAGAGCATCGGCGTAGCTCCGCATTTTGGAAGCGTCCTGCCCAGCCATCCGCGCGCCCGCCATGGCCGACCACGATATCAATGCGCCCGTCTTGCCGGTCTGCAATTCAGTAATCTCCTCCAGCGTCAGCGGAGATGTCGCCGTTGCCGCCGCGATATCCAGCGCCTGCCCACGCACCATGCCGCGAGCGCCGACGGATTGAGCCAGCGTCGCTGAAAGATGAAGCCGAAACTCGGCCGGAAGTTCCCCCTTGGCGACCAGTTCGAACCCGAGGCTCTGCAACGCATCCCCGACAAGTACCGCCGTCGCCGTGTCCCATTTCACATGGACTGTCGGTTGTCCGCGCCGCAGGTCGTCGTTGTCCATACAAGGCAAGTCGTCGTGAACAAGGCTATAGGCGTGCAGCGCCTCGATCGCGGCTGCGGCGAAGATAGACAGACGATCTTCCACCCCGTGAAGCGCGGCGCTTTCCATCACCAGAAACCCGCGCAGCCGCTTGCCGCCGGTCAGTGCATAGCGCATCGCATCCGTGATCGTGCCGCCCGGCATCCCATCAATCGCGTGATCGAGGCATTCCCGAATCGCTGTGGCTCGCGCTGCAAGCCGCGCCTCGAAGGTCACTTGATGTCAGCCGGGACCGCCCCCGTTGGCTGACCTTCTTTGTCGAGCGTGATCTGCGCGACCTTTTCCTCGGCCTCGGCAAGCTTCTTCTGACAATGCGCCTTCAATTCTGCGCCGCGTTCGTAAAGTGCAATCGATTCTTCAAGCGGCACATCACCGGACTCCAGACGGTTCACAACGCCCTCAAGCGCTTTCATCGCGTCCTCGAAGCTCATTTCGCTGACCGGTTTGTCGCTCATCCCGCTGCCTCCATCAGAACCGTCACATGCGCCGCCACGCTCGCGGCAAGCGCAGAAAGATCATAGCCGCCTTCAAGTGTCGAGACCACGCGCCCGCCGCAGCGCGCGTCGGCCAACTCGCAGATAGCGTGGGTCAGCCACCGGAAATCCTCGGTCGTCCAGTTCAGATTGGCCAGCGGATCTGCGGCATGAGCGTCGAACCCGGCTGAGATTATTATAAGTTCTGGTTCGAAATCATCGACCGCCGGCAAAATCATGTCGCCCCAAGTCCGACGCATTTCGGACCCGCCGGTCATCGGAGCAAGCGGCGCATTCAGCACGTTGTCATGGGCCCCGGTTTCATGAGCTCCGCCTGTTCCCGGATAAAGCGGCATCTGGTGCGAGGATGCGAATAGCGTCCGTGGCTCGTCCCAAAGCAAATCCTGCGTGCCGTTGCCGTGGTGCACGTCGAAATCAAGGACTGCCACGCGCTTCAGCCCGTGATGATCCAGCGCCCGTTTGGCTGCGATCGCAGCATTGCCGAAAAGGCAAAACCCCATCGCGGTTGCGGTCTCGGCGTGGTGACCCGGCGGGCGCATTCCGACAAATGCGTTCGCCACCTCGCCGCCAAGCACCGCATCGACGGCAGCGCAACAGCCGCCAGCCCCGCGCAATGCTGCGTCAAGGGAGCCGGGTGACACATGAGTATCGGCATCAAGTGCAACCCAACCCTTGTCCGG
>JBBKWG010000192.1:0-5195 GCA_037968835.1 Paracoccaceae bacterium | reverse complement strand
CAAGCCATTCACCTGGACCAAAACTGCCGAGGACATCCTCGCCCGGGAACGGCGCGCCCTGAACGCCCTCGATGAAATCCGCGGAAACCGGTAGCAAATGTCAGACTCAGAACACTAGGGCATCTACCGGATAAGCAATCTTGGCGCAGGGCCAAGCGGAATAGGGCCGAACGACACAAAACCTTTCTGAAACGTCAACGGTGCATCCAGAGTGTCTTTCCGTCCCGACAAACTGGCCATCAATTCGAGCGCACGTTCGAGCGTCGGTCCAAGAGCCTCGGCCACCAGACCTGTCGCAACCGCCATATCGAGTAATCGCCGCCATTCTACCGCCCTGATGGTAATCCGACCCTCGGGAACGCCATCGGCGTCAACGCTAAGCGATCCCGCAGCGCGGAAGGTCACATCGCCCCAACGCGCCGACAGGTCCTGAAGATCAATGTCGGTGACCTGGGGCCGCGCTTCTTCCAGCGCAAATCTGTCCCACGGTGCAGTAAACCCAACCGAGGCATCCAGATGCACGCGCTCGATCGTGTCGGGCAGAACGCCCGCCGGATCCAGCAAAGACCGTGTTGCAAGCGACGGAGTAAGCCCGGCCATCTCTGTGCCGATGCGGTGTGCGTTTTCGCGAGCCGGTATCTGTTCGGTCGCGAACCGCCCCTCTTCCAGCGTAACGGTCCAACCTAGCGTCGAGCGCATCCGAAGCGCATCTGTCACGATGGTGGCGCGGTCCAGCGCCAGCGCGCTCGATGCCTCCAGATAGACCGAACCGCGGGCGCGATCAGATGTAAACGTGATGGTCTGAAGCGGCGTCGACAGAACATGCTCATCCGGCCAGACGGCGATGACCTGATTGGGTCGATACGACAGGGCAAGTATTTGAAAGAACGGAGCTGACCACGCGACGCCGGTTTCCGGATCGGCGAGATGCACATCGGTCAAAGTGCTGTCGAAGCGGTTGGGAAAGCCTGCGACGTCAATCTCTCCGACATCGGCCGCCCAGCCCTCGGCTCGGCGCGCGTCGATCCACGCAGACATACCGCGCTCCAGCGCAGTTGACCCGACGACCCAGTATCCCATCCACAATCCCGAGATCACTAGCAAGATGACGATCAGTCGGTTCATTCGCTCTTTTCCGCGTCCAGTCAGCCTGTATTAAGGGCGCCATGAGTGAAGGACCAGACATCACGACACGGCCCTTGTGGGTTTTCGGCTACGGCTCGCTGCTTTGGAACCCGGGATTCCCGGTTGCCGAGCGACAGCTTGCCAAGCTTAGCGGGTATGCCCGAAGTTTCTGCATGTCGTCGATTCACCATCGCGGCACCACGGAAAATCCCGGCCTGGTTCTGGCGCTCGACCCGAAGGCTGACGCCAGTTGTCAGGGTCAGGCATTTCGCGTCCCCGACGACAAGGCCGATGCGACAGTAAACTATTTGCGCGAACGCGAGTTGATATCGTCAGCTTATCTGGAGCGCCAACTAACCGTCAAACTTGCGACCGGGTCCGAGGTTACTGCGTTGGCCTATGTCGTCGACACCGAGCACGAACAATATGTCGGTGGAATGGATCTGGAGGAACAGGCCCGCATCATCGCTTCGGCCGTCGGCGGGCGCGGTCCCAACACCGAATACCTATGGAACACCGTCAGCCACCTTGATGAGCTTGGCATTGGCGACGCAGATTTGGTCTGGCTGGCGCGTCGTGTTCGTGAAATGTCCGGCTTGAGCACCTGATTTTATTGCGGTTGGCAGCGCCTTCACGATTGCCTATTCTGATTGAAATATAACAGTAGCAGGACCGGACCCCTAATGGATCAACCGGATCGCGAGGCCGAGCCGCAATTCGCCCAACCTTATCGCCAGATCGTGCAGATGATCCTGGTGCTTATACTTGTGGGACTGGGCGCATGGTTCGCCTATCCCCAAGTCGCGCCGGTGTTTCTGGCAAACCCGTACCTGAACGGGTTCATCGGTTTCGTGTTTGTGATCGGTGTGCTCGCGTGCTTTTGGCAATTGTTCCAGATTGTCAGTTCCGTGATCTGGATCGAAGGCTTTGCCACCGACCGTCCAGGGCACCAGTTCACCCATGCACCTCGTCTTCTGGCATCGCTCGCGGCACTCTTGCGCAAACGCGGCGCGAAGATGCAAATTGGCGCTACTTCGTCCCGTTCGATCCTCGATTCAGTGGCCACACGGATCGACGAAGCGCGCGACATCACACGCTACCTCGTCAACCTTCTGATTTTCCTCGGGCTATTGGGGACGTTTTACGGCCTCGCAACCACTGTCCCGGCCGTTGTCGATACAATTCGCTCGCTCGCCCCGCAGGACGGCGAGACTGGTGCCGATGCCTTCTCTCGCCTGATGACCGGTCTGGAAGCGCAGCTTGGCGGCATGGGTGTCGCCTTTGCTTCATCACTCATAGGTCTCGCGGGATCGCTTGTCGTGGGCTTGTTGGAATTGTTCGCCAGTCACGGCCAGAACCGGTTTTACCGCGAGCTCGAGGACTGGCTATCCACGATAACGCGGGTCGGTTTCTCGGGCGATTCCCCAGATGAGCCAAGCGCCGTTGACCACGGTGCGATTTCCCAACTCGCTGGACACATGGCCGAGCGCCTGGACACGATGCAGGCCTTTTATGCCGACGCGAACGACCGCCGCGAAGCCGCCGACGACCGTCTCGGGATGCTTGCGAATGCGGTTTCCCGACTGGCCGACCGAATGGGCGAAGGTGACGTTTCCTCGCCTGATATGCAGCGAATGATCGACGGACAGGACCGCCTGGCCGATGCCCTCGAACGCCTGTCACGCGAAGGCGGTGGTCAAGTCGACGCGGAAAGCCGGATGCGCTTGCGTTCGATGGACGTTCAGATGTTGCGTATTCTGGAAGAGATGTCTGCGGGCCGACAGGAAAGCCTTGGTGAACTAAGGGCCGATATTGCGCAACTGACCAAGGCGGTACGCACGCTTGGGCGGGATCGGCTCTCCGGCGGGCGGGAATAAGCGATGGCACTGTCGCGGCGTTCCCAGCGAATGTCGGCCTCGATCTGGCCGGGGTTCGTCGATGCGATGACCGCGCTGCTTCTGGTCCTGATGTTCGTTCTGTCGATCTTTATGATCATGCAGGGCGTGCTGCGCGAGACAATCACAGGTCAGGAAACCGAACTCGATCAGCTTGCTTCAGAAATCACCGCACTTTCCCAAGCCCTCGGCCTCTCGCAACAACGCACTTCGGTCCTGGAAGACGACCTCTCCTCGCTCCGCAGCGAAAGCGACCGACAAGCGAACCTGATCGCCAATCTCACCGGTCAGATCGATTCACAGGCGCGCGCGCTGTCCGAACGAGACTCCGCCATCGCAAGTTTCGAAGAGCAGGTGGCGACACTCCTTTCGCAACGCGACACAGCACTTGCCGAAGGTGCAGAGCTTGCAGCCAATATCGAAGATCTTGAAGCTGCGCAGTCGCGACTGATCACCGAGCAGGAAGCCATGCAACTGGCGCTGGCGCAGGCCCGCGATGAAGTCGATTTGCAGGCCGAAGAAGCGCGCCTTGCCGCGGCTCGCCGCGAAGCATTGGAGGCGCTGACCGCCGAATTGCGCGCCGAAGCCGCGACCCGCGAGACCGCGCTTTCTACTGCGCTGACTGAACTCCAGGCTGCCGAAGACAGCCAGTCGCAACTCGAAGAGGTCGAAGCCGCGCGTCTCGCCGAGGCTGCAGCAGCCGAAGCCCTTCGCGAACGACTGAAGAACGCTGACGCTGAACTGACGGCGATGTCCCTGGCTTTGGAACAGCAGCGCAAAAAGGCAGAAGATACTTTGACGCTTCTTGCCGCAGCCAATGCCGTCGAAGCGGATCTGAATTCCAGGCTGACCGACACCATCCTCGCAATGGAGCGTGCCGAATCCGACGCCGCCGAGACCGAAACCACAATGGCGGACATGCAAGATCAATTGACACTGGTCATGCTGCAACGTGACGAGGCGCAGGCGGAACTTGTGACGCTACGCTCCGAACTGTCGTCCGCCGAAGCGCGACTGGCTGAACTCGGCGAAACCGCCGATGCGCGGGACCAACGACTGGCGGCGCTTGTCGAGGAACGCGATGCTCTAAGGGCCGAAGTCGCAGAGTTGCGCGAGGACACGGCGTCTCAGCAATCGCTACGCGATCAGCTTTCAGCGGCTCTGGCTGCCCGGATCGCCGCCGAAAATGTTGCCACCGAGCAAATGAGCGAACGGGACCGGCAGGCGGCATTGCTGTCCGCAGCAAGGACCGAATTGGCGCAAGAAGAGGCGCAGTCGGCCGAAAGCCAACGTCGTGTCGCTGCATTGAATGAACAGGTCGCGGCCCTGCGCGCCGAACTCGGCTCGCTGCAAAATCTGCTTGATGATGCGTCGTCGCGCGACAGCAACGCCCAAGTGCGGATCGAAGCACTGGGCTCGCAACTCAACACGGCACTTGCCCGCGTCGCGCAGGAAGAAAAACGCCGCGCCGAACTTGAAGCCGCCGAAGCCGAGCGCCTCCGCCAAGAAGCTGAACTTCTGAAGGCGGACGTCGCCGAGTTGGCCGATTACCGATCAGAATTCTTTGGCGCACTTCGACAAGTGCTCGGTGATCGCGAAGGAATTCAGATCGTTGGCGACCGTTTCGTTTTCTCGTCCGAAGTCCTGTTCGAAAGCGCCTCGGCAACGTTGTCGCCCGCTGGACGCGAACAGATCGAGCAGGTCGCCGAGATATTGTCCGAAGTTGCCGACCAGATCCCCGACAGCATCGACTGGATCATCCGCGTCGACGGCCACACCGACGATATACCGCTCGGCGGGGCGGGCGAATTTACCGACAACTGGGAATTGTCACAGGGCCGTGCCCTTAGCGTCGTGAAATACCTGACCGACCAACTGGGCTTTCCGCCAGAACGTCTCGCCGCCACGGGATTCGGCGAATATCGACCCGTAAACACAGAGGACAGTTCCGAAGCGCGGGCACAGAACCGTCGGATTGAACTGAAGCTGACCGAACGATGATTCCCTGAAAGTGAAGTTTTGGCCTCCGGCGGGGATTTCATTGCCCAAAGAGTAGGCCAGCATCACGTCTTTGGGCCGATAAAATCAAGGGATGAGGCCGGGCGAGAGGCAGCGCCCCTATTGCCCACAAACCATTCGCGACATCGGAAAAGAAAGACCCCGGCGTCTAAACCG
>JBBKWG010000191.1:0-7016 GCA_037968835.1 Paracoccaceae bacterium | reverse complement strand
TCGAGCCAGGCGCGGCCCTTGGCGTCGACCGCCCAGTGCGGCGCAATCCTGTATACGTCGTCTTCGGCGTTCGGGGTTGCGACGTCTGGCGCTTTTATGTCGAGGCTGTTCAAGGCGTTGCGCGCGGCGCAGACGCCATCGGCGAGGCAACCGCTGGTCGAAAAGACCCCGGCTGCGGCACCACAGACGGTCAGTCCGGGCACCATGTCGGGCCGGGCCACGAAGGCGGCGATGTCGTCCTGCCACGTCGGGCGACCGTTCATGTGGCAGGTGAGGTGGACCGCCGGGTTCCAGCCGCCGGAGACGGCGAGGCAGTCGGTCGCTATCGCATCGGTGCCGCCATCGTGGCGGATCGTGATCCCGGTCAGGCCGAGGTGGCCCTTGGTGGCGATGACCTCGCCGCCCGCATAAACCGGCCAGTCGCCGCTGTTGGGGGCGTCTTTCCGGGTGTCGATCAGCGCGGCGATTGTCACCCCCGAGGCCGCGAGATCCGCTGCCGTGCGATGGGCGTCGTCGTTGTTGGCGAAAATCGTGACGTTCTGGCCCGCCGCAACGCCCCAGCGGTTGAGATAGGCGCGCAAAGCCGAGGCTTGCATGATGCCGGGGCGGTCGTTCGCGGGGAAGGCGATCGAGCGTTCAAGGGCACCAGACGCCAGCACCGCGCGTTTGGCGGCGATGCGCCAGAAACATTCGCGGGGGGCGTCGCCGACGGGTAGATGCAGCGACACGCGTTCAAGTGCGCCGAAAGTGCCCTGATCGTAAGCGCCTGTAATCGTTGTGCGTTCCATCAAACGGAAGTTTGGCAACGCGGTCAGTTCGTTCAATATGCTGCCGACCCACTGGACGCCCGGCATACCGTCAATCTCGCCGGTTTCGGCCAAAAGCCGGCCGCCTGCCCGGCTGTCCTCTTCTGCAAGGATGACATCGGCCCCGGCGCGGGCGGCTGTGAGGGCGGCCATCAATCCGGCAGGACCGGAGCCGATCACCAGCACGTCGCAATGGGCAAACGCCTTTTCCGAACGGTCCACGGCGCTTTTTCCCGACAGCGCGCCCAGACCTGCGGCGCGTCGTATGATCGGTTCGTAGAGCTTTTCCCAGAACGCGCGCGGCCACATGAACGTCTTGTAGTAAAATCCCGCCGACAGGAACGGCGACAGCACGTCGTTGACCTCCATCGCGTCGAAGGCGAGCGAGGGCCACGCGTTTTGCGAGCGGACATCCATCCCGTCGAACGCTTCCTGCACCGTCGCGCGGACGTTCGGGAGTTGATCGGCACCGCGACCGATGGTGACAAGCGCATTCGGTTCGTCGGATCCTGCCGTCACGACACCGCGCGGGCGATGGTATTTGAACGAACGGCCCATGAGCCGGACGCCGTTCGCCAGAAGCGCCGAGGCGACAGTATCGCCCCGATAGCCGTCGATGCTGCGACAGACGAACGTGAAGAGGACCGGGTGCGCCCGGTCGATCAGTCCCATGCCGTCGATCCTCATCGTTTAGCCTCGGCAGCGAGGGTCGTATCGTGGATTTCATGGGTCACGGTGTTGCGCTTGACCACGATCCAGGTGGCGCAGGGGTTGTGATACCAGAGATCGCGGGTCGGGCCTGCCGGATTGTCGCGATTGTGCAAGTAATCGTCCCATTGCGCGGAACTTGCGGCTTCATCCGGTCGCGAAAGTGCAAGCGCGTCGCCACGGTATGTGAACTCTCGCTGGTCGCGTTCGCCGCAATGGGGGCAGGTGATCCGCATGTTTTCTGTCCCTCACTAATGCAGATTGTGCTGAGAGCCGGTGCCCTCTTCGTCCATCAGCCCGACGCCGGTTCTGAAGCGGTCGAGCCGGAAGCGTGCGGCGGTCTCGTGCGGGCGATCCTGCGCGATGAGGTGGGCAAACGCGAAGCCCGAACCGGGGATAGCCTTGAAGCCGCCGTAGCACCAGCCGCAGTCGATATAAAGCCCGTCGATCCCGGTCTTGTCGATGATCGGAGATCCGTCGGGCGTCATGTCCATGATCCCGCCCCACGAGCGCAGGATTTTGGCGTTGCCGATGGCTGGCATCAGGGTCATCGCCGCCTCCATGACGTGTTCCTGCATCGCGAGGTTGCCGCGCTGCGCATAGGAGGCGTAAAAATCCAGATCGCCGCCGAATACCAGCCCGCCCTTGTCGGACTGGCTGATATAGAAGTGGCCCATCCCGAAGCTGACGACGTGGTTGATGATCGGCTTCAGCCCCTCGGTCACGAAGGCTTGCAGCACGTGGCTTTCGATCGGCAGCCGCATTCCGGCCATCGCCGCCACCTGCCCCGACCGCCCTGCGACCACGATCGCGACCTTCTTGGCGCGGATCGCACCGCGGGTTGTCTGCACCCCGCGCACACGCCCGTTTTCGATGTCGATCCCGGTGACCTCGCATTGCTGGATCAGATCGACGCCGCGACTGTCGGCGCCCCGTGCATAGCCCCACGCGACCGCATCATGGCGCGCGGTGCCGCCGCGCGGATGAAAGAGGCCGCCGAAGATCGGGAAACGAATGTTGTCGAAGTCGAGGAAGGGAAGCTGTTTGCGAACCCCGTCCTGATCCAGGAGAATGGCGTCATCGCCTTGATTTATCATCGCATTTCCACGCCGCGCGAAGGCGTCTCGCTGCCCGTCGGAATGGAACAGGTTGATCAGCCCGCGCTGCGAATGCATGACGTTGTAGTTCAGATCGGCTTCGAGCCCTTCCCACAATTTCAGCGAGTGGCTGTAGAATTCGGAATTGCCAGGCAGGAAGTAGTTCGCGCGCACAATGGTGGTGTTGCGGCCGACGTTGCCGCCGCCGAGATAGCCCTTTTCCAGCACCGCGATGTTCTTCAGGCCGTGTTCGCGGGCGAGGTAGTATGCAGTCGAAAGACCGTGACCGCCGCCGCCGATGATGACGATATCGTATTCGGATTTCGGCTCGGGATCGCGCCAGACAGGCTCCCAACCCGATTGGCCGCGCAATCCCTCGCGTAGAACTCTGAACCCCGAATAGCGCATGACGACTCCTTGTCCGGGGTCCACAGAAGCAATTCGGGCACCGCTCTGCAATCATGGAATGCGACGAAATGGGGCGCAAACGTTCCACGGACGCAAAAAAGCCGGCACCAGTTGGCGCCGGCCCTTGGTAGATGCGTGGCGGACGTTCAGCCGGCGAGGCGGAAATATTCGGCGTGGAAGCTGGTCTCCATCCCCGTCCCGCAGAACGAGAAGTTCATGTTCGAGGTGCCGTCGATCATGCCTCCAGCGACCATGGACGCCCCCTGGATGCCGTTTGAGTTCGCGGCAAACTGGATATCCCCGGCAGCGATGATCTGGCTTCCGTGCATTTCGAGCGAGGAAGCGACCTCAAAGCCACCCCAGGTGATCATCTGCGCGCCCCCGCCCGGTGCGCAATCATCCTTTTTCCCGAGGATAAGGTTATTGGGCGCAACCATGGACTTGCTGGTTTTGTTGGTGGTGATGATCGTGCTGTCGATGAATTGAGTGCCGTTCTTGAAGGTCAGCGCGCAGTTCGCGATGATGACGATTCCCTCATACACGTCGCCGTCGAAAGAGTATTTGTTGCAGTTCAGCAGATGGATGCGACCCTTGGTGAAGTCCGCCTTGCCGCCCCTGGCTCCACTCATCGGGATGGGAATATCGCTGGTGATATATTCGCGGAAGTATTTTGAGGTCTGCACCTGAATGCCGTCCTTTATATCCGTCAGACGGCTCAGGATGCGGACCCGCCATTTTCCTTCGTGAAGTGCCCTGGACAGACCTTCGTTCTTGTCGTCGTCCAGACCGCCCGTGGGAATGACCAGATCATTGAGATCAGGCATTGAGACCACCGTTCCGGCCTCGAAGAAGTTGTTGTTGTTGAGCGCGACATGCGAGTTGGAATGGATGCAGAAACCGTTGAAGTAGGAGTTGTTCGACTGAATATCGACGACGCCCTCGGCAACGAAGCCTTCCCGCAAGCAGGTTGGGTGGTAGGTCTCGAAAACCGACGTGGTTACGACGTCCCAGTTCCAGTAGCCGACAAACTGCAACAGAAAGCTGGTGACCGGGTTGGCGTTTTCGGCCAGACGATCGGTCTCGACAAAGACGGCATCCTTGCTGGTTTCGTCGATGTTGAAGGTCTTGGTGTCCCTGTCGTAGGTGCCGAAATGGATGTTCTCGGCGCGCAGGACGTTGCCATAGCGCGATTCCGGCATGTTCTGGAGCGCAAGGGCGAGCGCCTTGTCCTTGGAGACGGTGACGTCGCTCTTCTCGCGTTCGAGAATGGCCGCGTGAGCCGCGACATCGGCGGCGACCTGAAGCTGGGTGCGCGCCGAGATCAGGTTGGCCATGTCGATGGCCACGCCGCCGAGAATGGCGATCGTCACCAGAAAGAAGATGTTCATCACCGAAATCGCGCCATCGCGCGACTTGGCAAAAACGCGAAATCCGCTGAGAATTCGTGAGTTATTATGCGGTTGACGGGTCATTTCAGTTCTCCATTACCTGCTGCGACGTCACCTGCATGTTGAATGACGAGAGACCGGTGAAAAAGCCGACGGCATCGAGATCGCCTGCCGGTAGGGTCAAGGTGGTAGTGATCAGACCCCTGTTGACCGCAGTCACAGCGACGGCGTTCGGGCTGATCTGCGACATGGTCAGCAGAATGTATTCTTCGGTTTCGGACGTGGATTTCAGCTCGCCAGTGGAAAGGGCGCGGTTCGCCTTCTGGGCGACGTCAAGCGCACGGGCTTGGCCGTGAAAAATCAGGGCGACATCCGCGATGAGGGTCAGCAGGATGACGAAGAAGGGAAGCCAGAGCGCGGCCTCGACCGTGACCGAACCGGATTCTCCGCAGAACCGGCGGAAGGCGCGCTGACTGGCTTGGCGGAACATTTTCATCTCACTCACTTTCGCTACTCGTGAAGTCCGCGCCGGGCGCGGATCATACTTCCAGAAGGTGCACATACGTCACTGTTATTTCGATTGCCGAGAACCGTGCGAACAGACCGACGGCGTCCAGATCCGAGGCTGGCAGGACTGCGGTCGTGCGGACGTCGTTTGTCCCGACGTTCGACGTTACGGTTGCATTCGGGCTGAATGCGCGGATCTGAGCGAGCGCTTGCTGCTCGATCTCGTCTTCGGTGACGAGACGCCCCGTTGAGGCGAACCGGTTTACATCCTGAATGATCCGCTGGGCCTTGGATTGCCCGTGCAGCATCAGCGACACGTCAGCAATCAGGCTGAAGAAAACCATGAACACGGGCAGCCACAGGACAGCTTCGACCGTGATGGCGCCGGATTCTTTTTTGCGAAAGTCGGCGATTGCCCGCAGACGCGGGACTTTGGGCATACTCATGACGGACTCACTCAGTAAAAAGGCAAACGGATCAGTTACTAACGGAGTGAGATGAACATCTAATTGCGGCGAAATTAGGAAAAATGCGCGTCAAATTTTACTTGCGCGTCAGGCGTCCCGCTTGGGTCATTGGCAAACGACGCCGGCGGACAGTTGATGTGCCCGCCGGGAAAGTCGGATGTGGCGTCAGAGTCCTTTGGCGCGATAACTTGCAGCGACGCGACCGATGGAAACCACATAGGCAGCGGTGCGCAGGTCGCTGATGTCGTCACGCTCGCGCCAGACCTCGGCCATCGCCTGATAGGCCGTGCGCATGGTGTCTTCGAGACCCGAGCGCACAAGTTCCAGTTCGCCCGCGCCGCGCAGATACTTGTCCTTGAAGTTGGCGGTCATCGACCATTTCTCGCCAAGGTGCTCGGACAGCCGCTCCAGTTCCTGCACGATCAGCATGTGGCGGGATTCTTCCTGCCTGCGCTGCATCCGGCCGAAACGGATATGGCTGAGGTTTTTCACCCACTCGAAATACGAAACCGTTACGCCGCCCGCGTTGGCATACATGTCGGGAATGATGACGGTGCCCTTCTTGCGCAGGATCTCGTCGCCACCCGCCGTGATCGGGCCGTTCGCCGCTTCGATGATCAGCGGGGCTGTCACCCGCTCGGCGTTTGAAAGATTGATGACGCCTTCCAGAGCGGCCGGAATGAGGATGTCGCATTCGGCCTCCAGAACCGCCGCGCCTTCCTCGACATATGTGGCGTCGGCATAGCCTTTGACGCCGCCGTGCGCCGTGATCCAGTGACTGACCTTTTCGACGTCGAGCCCATCATTGTCGATAAGGGCACCGTCGCGCTCGATAATGCCGATGATCTTGCAGCCGTCCTCTTCGGACAGAAACTTGGCGGCGTGATAGCCGACGTTGCCAAGTCCCTGGACGATCACCCGCTTGCCATCGAGTGTGCCCGAGAGGTTGGCTTTCTTGATATCATCGGGATGGCGGAAGAATTCCTGAAGGGCGTATTGCACGCCGCGACCCGTCGCCTCGACCCGCCCCTGAATGCCACCCGCGTGGGGCGGCTTGCCGGTGACGCAGGCGCGCGCGTTGATGTCGGTCGTGTTCATGCGCGCATATTGGTCGGCGATCCACGCCATTTCACGTTCGCCCGTTCCCATGTCGGGGGCGGGCACGTTCTGCGACGGATGGATCAGGTCGCGCTTGGCGAGTTCATAGGCAAAGCGGCGGGTAATCCGCTCCAGCTCGTCCTCCTCATACTCGCGCGGGTCAATACAAAGGCCACCCTTGGAGCCACCGAACGGGGCTTCGACCAATGCGCATTTATAGGTCATGAGGGCGGCGAGCGCCTCGACCTCGTCCTGGTTCACGCCAAGCGAATAGCGAATGCCGCCCTTGACGGGTTCCATGTGTTCGGAATGCACCGAACGATATCCGGTGAACGTATGGATCTGGCCGCGCAACTTGACGCCGAAGCGCACCGTGTAGGTGGAGTTGCAGACGCGGATCTTGTTTTCGAGACCGGGCGCGAGATCCATAAGCGCGGCGGCCCGATTGAACATAAGGTCGACACTCTCGCGGAAAGACGGTTCTTTGATCGCCTTCATGTCCATGCAGTTTCCTCCCTTGCTGGACGGTCGAATCGA
>JBBKWG010000190.1:0-5194 GCA_037968835.1 Paracoccaceae bacterium | reverse complement strand
TGCTTCCGGTTTCGCGATAAGATTGGTGACGAGGACGAGCTGAAGGCGCTGAACTCCGAGATCATGTTGCGCATTCAGGAGTCCGGCGTGGCTGTACCATCGGACACCACGGTGGCGGGGAAGCATTGTTTGCGGGTCGCGATCAACAATCACCGCACCCGGCGGGAGGATCTGGACCTTCTGATTGACGAGGTTTTGCGGCATGGTCGGGAGATTGTCGGTTCGTCGTCGCTTGCCGAAGCTGGCGCTTGAGAGTTTCGGCGTGACTTTGCAAAGATAACGCTTTTTCGCGCGGGTCTTTTGGCATTCCAAGCACCATCAATGTCGGTCAGGTCTCGGCACCCCAGATATCGGTGCGGGTGAGGCCCTTGGCGTCAGTGATGCCGCGACCAGCGGGCGGGCCTTCCACGTCTGCGAGAGGCGGGTAGCCTGGGGTGAGCTTGTGTCTGAGGAACGCCATCGGGTGTGCCCTGAGCGTGAGCCGCATGGCGACGTAATCCTCGACCACGTGTTCGCCCAGCGTCATCTCGGGGAGGTGGGCTTCGGGTTCGACGATGCCCTCGCCATCCATGTCGCCGGCGAACAGCGGCAGGGGTTTTTCGGCACCGATGGCGGCGGCGGCCCAAAGCGCCTTGCGCCGGGTCACGCCGAGAGAGGCGAAGACGTCGGCTTCAGCGAGAGTGCGCAGGGTGCGGGGCTGGACGCCAGCGCGGCGCCAGACATCTTCGACCGACAGGTAGCCGTTGCCGCGGGCGGCGGCGATCCAGGACGCCTCTTCCTCGCGCACCGATTTGATCTGGCGAAGTCCGAGGCGCAGGGCAAGGTCGCCGCGTCCGTCCGGCTCCATCACGTTGTCCCAGGTCGATGCGTTGATATCGGGTGGGCGGATCTCGACGCCATGTTCGCGGGCATCGCGGACGATCTGGGCAGGGGCGTAAAAGCCCATCGGTTGCGAGTTCAGAAGCGCGCAGGCGAAGATGCCGGGGTGATGGCATTTGAGCCAGCTTGAAGCATAGACCAGAAGCGCGAAGGATGCGGCGTGGCTTTCGGGGAAACCGTAAGAGCCGAAGCCTTCGATCTGGGAAAAGCAGCGTTCGGCGAAGTCGGAATCGTAGCCGTTCTTCGCCATGCCCTTCAGGAACAGCGTGCGGAATTCGCTGACGTTGCCGTGTTTCTTGAACGTGGCCAGCGAGCGGCGCAGACGGTCGGCCTGTTCGGGGGTGAAGCCCGCGCCGACGATTGCGATCTGCATCGCCTGTTCCTGAAAGAGCGGCACGCCAAGGGTCTTGCCCAGCACGCGTCCAAGCGCATCGGAGGGGAATTCGACCTTCTCCTCGCCATTGCGGCGGCGCAGGTAGGGGTGGACCATGTCGCCCTGGATCGGGCCAGGGCGGATGATGGCGACTTCGATGACCAGATCGTAGAAGCTGCGCGGTTTCATGCGCGGCAGGAAGTTCATCTGGGCGCGGGATTCGACCTGAAACACGCCGAGACTGTCGGCTTTGCAGAGCATGTCGTAGACGTCCGGGTCCTCGGGCGGGAGCGTGGCAAGATCGTAGTCGATCTGGTGGTGACGCTCGATCAGATCGAACGCCTTGCGCACGCAACTGAGCATACCAAGCGCCAGCACGTCGACCTTGAGAATGCCCAGCGTGTCGATGTCGTCCTTGTCCCAGCAGATGACGGTGCGGTCTTCCATCGTGGCGTTCTCGACCGGGACAAGTTCGTCGAGGCGGCCCTCGGTGATGATGAAGCCGCCGACGTGCTGGGAAAGGTGGCGGGGAAAGCCCTGGATCTCGAAGATCAGGTCCATGGTCTGACGGAGCCGCCGGTCGGTGGGATCGAGTCCGATCTCGCGCAGGCGTTCGTCGGCCATGCCCGAGGTGTCGAAGAAGCCCCAGAGTTGCGAGGAAATCGCTGAAATGGTGTCTTCGGTCAGACCCATCGCCTTGCCGACCTCGCGGATGGCGCGCTTGCCGCGATAGTGGATCACAGTGGCGCAAAGGCCCGCGCGATGGCGGCCATAGCGTTCGTAGATGTGCTGGATCACCTCTTCGCGGCGTTCGTGCTCGAAATCGACGTCGATGTCGGGGGGTTCGTCGCGGGCTTCGCTGACGAAGCGCTCAAAGACCATCGTACCGATTTCGGGGGAAACGGAGGTGACGCCGAGACAATAGCAGACGACCGAGTTGGCGGCCGATCCGCGACCCTGACAAAGGATGCCGCGGGAGCGGGCGAAGGCGACGACATCGTTGACGGTCAGGAAATAAGGTTCGTATTTCAGCTTGGCGATCAGGGCGAGTTCGTGGGCAAGAAGGGTTCGCACATGTTCTGGTGCGCCTGCCGGATACCGCCACCTGAGCCCGGCATATGCCAGCCGTGACAGGCGTTCGGCAGCGGTTTCGCCGTTCGTCAGTTCGGAGGGATATTCATAGCGCAACTCGTCAAGCGAGAAGGTCAGGCTGTCGGCGAGTGCGCCCGCGCGATCCACTGCGCCCGCGTGATCTTCCATCAGGCGGCGCATTTCAGTTTCCGAACGGAGCCGTTGTTCGGCGTTGGCCATTGCCGCCCGGCCGAGGTCATCGACTTTCACACCGGTGCGGACCGCCGTCAGAACGTCGGCGAGTTTCCGGCGCGCCCCGTGATGCATCCGGGGACTGGCGGACGCGACGGTGGGGATGGCCAGATCGGCGGCAAGGCGGGCCAGACGGGTGAAGCGTTCGCGGTCCTGTCCGTCATAGCGGGGGGCCATCAACAGGTGGCAATCATCGGGAAAGCGGCGCGTCAGCCGAGCAGCGTCTTGCCGCCACAGATCCGCGCCGCGCTTTGCCGTCCGGGCGTTCGGCGGGTGGATCAGCAGGGCGAGCCCTTCGCCGAATTCGATGATGTCGTCCATCCTGAGCGCGCAAGACCCCTTGTCGGCCCGCAATCGCCCACGCGAGATCAACCGGCAGAGCCGCCCCCACGCGATGCGGTCGCGGGGAAGGGCGGTAGCGGTGAAGCCGGTGTCGAGCACGATGCGCGCAGACGGGATCAGGCGTGGCACGTTCAGGATGGCCGCAGAAGCGTCCAGCGGCGGCGGTTGGACACGAGTTTCGAACGCGGCGACGGGACCCCCCGGGAAGTCCTCGGTTTCTCCCGCCGACAGCGTGCCATGCTTCTGGCGCGACTTGCCGCCGGGATAGCTTTCAAGCACCCGCCGTTTTGGCTGCCAGCCCGCGACGCCGGGGGCGGGCGGTCCGATCAGGTCAGTGGTCAGGCGCTCCTTTACCTGACGGGCAATCTCGCGGACGCGGGTATGCGCGCGCACGATCCCGGCGACCGAGTTTTCATCGGCGATGGCGATGGCCTTGAGCCCCAGCAGAGCGGCGCGGTCAATGTATTCCTCGGGATGCGAGGCCCCGGTGAGGAAGGTGAAGTTTGAGGTTATGTCAAGTTCGGCGTAGGTCATGGCGGGCAGACTTCGGGCGGCAGTCGCAGAAGACTTTCTGAAAAATCTTGATGAAGAGGGCGAGTCCGGCACATGAGACTCGACACGGTATTCCTGTTTTGTTCTCATTGAAAGAGAGGAGTCGATCTACACCGCGGGATCACGTTCGTGTGACGGACTGTCAGAACAGTGGTGTGACGGGGCGCGCGCCTTTCAGGATGGAAAAGGGGGGTCGAAATGCGCAACTTCGATGAGATCTACGAGATAGCTGCCGGGCGGCACGGCGGAGTGGCGGCGCTGGAAGCGAAGCTGTCGAAGCCCGCATCGGCCAAGACCCTTGCCGCGATGCCCGAGGATCGGTGGCTGGCGGGGATGACGCAACGCGTTTTCAACGCGGGGTTCAACTGGAAGGTCATCGACGCGAAGTGGGATGGCTTTGAAGCGGCGTTCCACGGGTTCGAAGTCGATCGTTGTGCGATGATGGACGACGACTGGCTGGATCGCTTGTTGCAGGACACGCGGATCGTGCGGAACGGGGCCAAGATCCAGACTGTGCGAGACAACGCCGTGTTCTTGACTGAATTGCGTGTTGACGGCGGGGTCGGACGTGTGATCGGGGAATGGCCCGCCGATGACTATATCGGGCTTCTCGATATGCTGAAGCAGCGCGGAAATCGGCTTGGCGGTGCGACGGCGCAGTACTTCCTGCGCTTCGCTGGCGTTGACAGCTTCATACTGTCCAACGACGTGATCGCGCGGTTGATCGCCGAGGGTGTGATCGACAAGGCACCGACGTCGAAGGCGGCGATGAAGGCTGTGCAGGGGGCTTTCAACACGCTCAGCGCTCAGTCGGGCAGGTCGCTGACGGAAATCAGCCGGGTTCTGGCGATGTCGCTCTAGTAGTCGTTCGCAATCTCGCAAAGTCCTTCACGGTGGCAGGCGAGCAGACGGGCGGCGGCATCGTCGCTCCATGCCACCATGTCACCGCCACAGGGACCCGAAGCCAGCGACAATTCGGCGTCGTCGACCCTGATCGCGGCGATCAGGTCGCCCTCCATGCCCGCAGGATTGCCGCACCACGGACCGGCGCAGGTCGATATGATATTGATATCGCGGTCGAATTCAGCACCGAAGTCTTGCGATGCGAGGAGCTCGCCGGTGAAGCGGGCCTGGGTGTGGCCGGGCGTTCCTTTTGTCGGATCCGGCTCGGAGATCGGTCCGGTGACGTCGATCCGGCCGCGCACGATGTAGAACGCATCCTCGCTATCGCGGGCTTGCTCGTAGAGACGCACGGCGTCGGGTCTGAGGCATGAAAGTGCCAATACGGGGCTTGCGGAGGTGATAAATGCGAGGGCGAGAATAATCGGTTTCATGGCGTGTCTGTCTTGTTTCGTGTCGTCGTTCGGGCTGTGGAGGCGAGGATCAGGAGACCGCCAGCGATGGCCAAGTTCTTGATGAATATAGACATTTGCCAGCCGTCGCCCGGGATGAAGTGGAACCAGCTTGTCACGACGCAATAGGCGGCGAGTGCCAGGGCCACGGGGCGCAGCGCGATTCCGGCGATAAGGCAGATTGCGCCGATGGCATTGAACAGCATGGCGGGCCAGACCAGCCATTGGGGCAGGCCCTTGCCCGCCAACAGGCCCTCGACCGCACCGGGATCAATCACCTTCTGCAGAGTGCCGGCGACGAACAGAAGCGCGATCAGGGTCCGACCGATCCGTTGTTCCCACAGGGCCGTCATGCAAGGCGGTCGCGGAAAGC
>JBBKWG010000189.1:0-5733 GCA_037968835.1 Paracoccaceae bacterium | reverse complement strand
CCCGCTCCACACGCCCCTTGCGACACTCCCCTGTCAGGCATAGATTCGTTGTGCAGACCCCGGTCTGCTGCCCCAAAGGATCATCGCCCTGAGCGTGCTCAGGCAACCCTGATCTTCTGACGCAACGACCCGCCCGGCATTCCGCCGACGCCGGGAAAGTTCAGGAGAAACCCAGATGTCCAAAGATAAAAATCGCGGCAACAAGGAAGCGAAGAAACCGAAGAAGGAAAAGCAGAAGGTGCTGGCAACAGCCAATGCCAATGCCGGAAAATCCGATACGGTTATCGCTGGAAAAAAGATCAAATAGGCCGAAAAGCGTATATAAACGCAGAAAAGCGCCGGGTCTCTCGCAAACCCGGCGCTTCCCTTTTTACCTCCGGCTTGGACCGGAGGCGTCGCATCGATTCACACGGAGCCAATCAGACCCGATCGTGCGAGACGCGATTCTGCCATTCGGAAACTTCCTGCTCGGCCTCGTCGCGTGCTTTGCCGTATTTCTTCTGGATAAGGCCGACCAGCTGTTCGCGGTTGCCCTTGGCTTCCTGAACTTCGTCGTCGGTCAGGTCGCCCCATTCCTCACGCACTTTGCCTTTGAATTGCTTCCAGTTTCCTTCGATCTGGTCCCAGTTCATGATGATCTCCTTTCACGTTATTTGATGAAGACTCAACAAAGGCCCCAGTCGATTGTTCCGTCTCAATCCTGAATTTCAGCCAGCCAGGTAGCAATATCCGCGATAGATTCACTTGTGAGGATTGGCTGGCCGGTTTCCGCCGAAATGGCCGTATCCGGAAAGTCGAATATATCCCCGAACAGCGGCATATCCCCACCGTGCGCCAACAGCAGATCGCGTCCGTCGATCTGTCGAACGACCCGAAACACTGGGAAAATACCCCCGTTTGACGTTGCAAGCGTCGTCAGATCCGGCGGCGGAATCTTCAGCACTTCGCGCATCGGCCCGTCGCCCGTAGCCCGCAATCCGTGGCAGGCCGAACAATAGGCGTGGAACAATTCGCGCCCCGCATCAGGGTCGGCGTCACGGGCAAAACCCGGAGCCGGAAGGCAGAGCGCAATGACAACGAATATCCGCATCTCAGTTCCCTTTCTGCACACTCGCCAACCACGCCGCGATGTCGACGATGGCCGCGCTGGTCACCACTTCGATGCCGTCGTCCGTCACGATCACGCCCGCTGGTCCGGCCAGAATCGTCGCGAACACCGGCATTGGTCCACCGTGGGGCAAGACCTCGATCTGGCCGTCGACATGGCGGACCACGCGCTCGGCCGGAAAGGTGCCGTCGTTGACTTGCGCCAGCGTCGTCAGATCGCTCGGCTGCACCGAAAGGATCGGCGCCATCGGCCCTTCACCGGTTGCCGAAACGCCGTGACACGCGGCACAATAATCGACGAATAGCGTTGCACCGCGGCTGGGGTCTGGATCGGCCGAAACCGAGAGCGGAGCCAGCAGGGCCAACAGGACAAGAACGTTACGCATCAGGTCACCTCTGCCTGCAACTATCCCCAAGGAACCGCCCTTTGTCCTTGATCCAGAACAATTACTGCGCAGGATGTTCGCCCTTTTCCGCATGATTTTGCGCTGCCATAATCGTGGCAAATGCCGCCTACGCCGCGATCATGGTCCTCGCTGGTATCGGAATGCCGGAGCTGGCGGCTCTGATCGCATCGCTCGGTTCCCGCATCGCGTTGCCGCAAAAGGCTTAAGTTTCAGAGCACTCCGTAAATTCGCGCGCCTCAGACCAGCCGCCCCGCCTCCAGCCGCACGGTCCGGTCCATACGCGCGGCTAGCGCCGGGTTATGGGTCGCGATGAGCGCCGCCAAATTGGTCTCGCGCACCAGTTCCATCAACGCATCGAACACCGTGTCCGACGTCGCCGGGTCAAGGTTGCCTGTCGGTTCATCGGCCAGCAGGACCCGCGGTCCGTTGGCCAACGCCCGGCAGAACGCCACACGCTGCTGCTCGCCTCCCGACAGCGTGGCCGGCCGGTTGTCTGCCCTTGGTGCCACTCCCACGCGGTCCAGAAGCTCCATCGCCCGGTTTCGCGCAGCACCATCAGTGAGGCCGTTGGCCAGTTGCGGCAGCATGACGTTCTCGACGGCTGAAAATTCGGGCAGAAGGTGATGGAACTGATAGATGAATCCCACTTCCTCGCGCCGAGCCGCCGTGCGCCGCGCATCCGATAGCCCGCTCATTGCGACACCGCCGAGGCTCACTATTCCGGCATCCGCCGAATCCAGAAGCCCCGCGACGTGCAGAAGCGTCGACTTGCCTGCCCCCGATGGTGCCACCAATGCCACGACCTCGCCGGGCGACAGCACCAGCGATGCCCCGTCCAGCACCGTCAGCGCCGAAGGCTTGCCCGGATTGTAGGTCTTCTCGATGCCTTCAAGGCAAAGCGCCGGAGTCGATGCCTCACTCATAGCGCAGCGCCTCCACCGGGTTCATCCGCGCGGCGCGCCGTGCCGGGAATAAAGTGATCCCCCACGAAAGCACCAGCGACAGCGCCACCGCCGACAGCACGTCGTTCAACTCCAACTTGGCGGGCAGGCGATAGATGCCGCGCACCGACGCCTCCCAGACGCCGCCACCCGAGGCGCCATTCACAAAGGCGAGGATCTGGTCGAAATAGACGGCGAACAGGCATCCGATAATGACACCGAACAGCGTCCCAAGCGTTCCGACAAGTGCACCGGTCAAGAAGAACACGCGCATCACCGAGCCTTCGGTCAGGCCGATCGTGCGCAGGATGCCGATGTCCCGTCCCTTGTTTTTCACCAGCATCACAAGACCCGAAATGATGTTCATCGACGCGATCAGCACCAGCACGCTCATCAACACGAACATCACCGTGTCCTCGACTTCGAGCGCCCGCAGGAACCCGCCCGCGCTATCCTTCCACGTCCACAATAGCGCCCGTTCGCCCGCAGCCTCGGCCAGTGTGGGCGCATACGTTTCGATATCCTCAGGCTCGGATACGTTCACTTCCAACTCGTCGGCGACACCTTCCCGATTGAAGTAGATCTGCGCCTCGTCGAACGACAGATAGGCCCGCGTCCGGTCGATGTCGTAGCGGCCCGAATTGAAGATGTAGCTCACTGGGAACTCGGCAACGCGCGGACTGGTGCCAAGGGCCGTGCGCACGCCATTGGGCGATATCAGCCGCACGACATCGCCGACGCCGACGCCCAGCGACCGCGCCGCCTCGCGTCCAAGCGCGATCCCCTCCGCAAACGTCTCAAGCGATCCCTGCGAGGTCTCAGGATCGGCAATGCGTTCGATTTCAGCCAGATCCTGGGGCGCGATCCCGAACACCTCAAGCCCGGTATTCTCGTCGCGGAACACGGCCATGACCTGACCTTTGACCAACGGAGCAACACGCGTCACCCCATCGACACCACGCAGACGCTCTGCCACCTCGGCATAATCCGGTATGACCCGTGTGATCCGCCCATCGGGATCCTGATAGGCCGACGAATAGACCGTAACGTGGGCATTCGCGCCCAGGATGGTCGAGACGAATTCGTCGCGAAATCCGGCCCGAACCGCCAGAGTGATGATCAGTGCCGCAACCGCCAGGGTGATCCCGATCAGGCTGATCCACGTCATGACGCTGACGCCGCCCTCAGCCCGCTTGGCGCGCAGATAACGCCATGCGATCAGGAATTCATATCGGGAAAAGGGCGACGGCGTGGCCATGACTGCTCCGGTTTCGCCCTCTTTCGCAAGCACCGGAGGCGGGGTCAACTCACTTCGGCTTCGGGTACGGCTCAGACCCGCCGCCCGACGGTGAAGCACAGGTCACAGATGGATCTTGAATCGTGCCCGTATCGCCTTGTCGGTGGCAGGATCGAACGCGGCCAGGCTTGGCTGGCGCAATATTTCCAGTTTGCGCGCCGTGGCATTCGCTATCAGATCGGGTTTTTTCATTTCTTCCCATTCCTTGGGACTCATCCTGTCGCCCAACGCGGGATAAACGTAATCGGTCTCCATCCGCGCCAGGGTTTCACCGACACCCAGGTAATGGCCGACGCCGCCGAGACAGACCTCGCGCATCGCCTCAAGCGCCAGCGTGTCGTCGGTCACCTCGATGCCCTTCACGCACCGCATCGCCTGACCAATGATGTCGTCCCCCAGAATAAGCGACTCGTGGCAGAACCCTAGAAGCGAGGCGTGCATACCCGCCGCCTCATAGACCATATTCAGCCCCGACAGCCCGGCCATCACGTTGGAGCACATCTGTTCCCACCCGGCCTGCATATCCGGCAGCTTGGAATCCGATGCACCCGCCGCCGCGCCACCCGGCAAACCGTAAAAGCGATGCATCTGCGCGCATCCAGCCGTCAAAAGCGCCTGCTCGCCCGACCCGATCGACATCGCCCCGGTGCGCAGATCGACGACAAACGGCCACGTCCCGAAAATCGCGGGATGGCCTGGGGAAATCGCGTTCACATAAACGATGCCAGCCAGACATTCCGCGACCGACTGCACGATCGCGCCTGCCAGTGTCGCCGGCGCCGTCGCCCCGGCCATGCCCGCGCTCAACAGCAAGACCGGCATCCCCGCGTGGATGCAGGCCTCCATCACCTGACAAGCCTCGGTTGCGAATTTCAGCGGCGGCACCACGAAACAGTTCGAATTCGATACGAACGGTCGCGCCCGCCATGCCGCTTCGTCACCGGCGATCATGTGGCACAATTCGATGCAATCAGCGACGTTTGCAGGCTCGGTGATCGACGATCCGATGTGCTTTTTGGTGCCCGACGTGCAGGCATAGATCGTGTTCAGATCCAGTTCCAGATTGTCGGGAATATCGCGCGCGACCATGGGGCGTTGCAGAAAGTGGATGTTGTCCAGTCGATCCGCAATCCGCGCGGCGTCGAACAGATCCTGAACTGTCGAGTGTCGATAATTCCGCCCGTCCGGTTCGACCAGATTCACCGCCGCACCCGCAGTCCCGTAATGCACGTTGGTGCCGCTCAGATGCAGATCGTTCGCCGGGTCGCGCCCGTAAAGCGTGATGTCGCGGGCCGCCTTGGCCAGCATGTCCTCAACCAGCGAACGCGGAAATCGCAGCCGCCCGTCGCTGCCTTGAATAGCACCCGCCGCTGTCAGGATGGAGACGCCCGAGGGCGGCGCATCCGCCAACCCGATTTCCTCCAGGGCCTGCAACGCGGCATTGTGGATGCGCTGCACTTCGGCCTCGGTAAGGGGTGCGTAGCGCCCACCAGACATGCCGGCCCGGATTGGGCGGATGTTCTCAGCGAGCGGGGCCTCGCGAAGCGCCTTGCGGGCGGCGCGACCACCCTGACGTCGGGAATGTTGTGTCATGAGGAAAGTCCTGAAAAGGTCTGGAAAGACGAGCGGCGTTCAGGTCCCCGGTCGCCCCCGAGCAGCGCGGCCCCGGTCCGCACCGATGGTGCGGCTGACAAGTACGATCTGCCATTCGTCGCCCGACATCGCGGCCCTCCAATTGACCAAAGAGTATCGGCGGCAATGGCTCTTGCTGTCCAGAACGCGTCACGCCCGGTGTCGCATTCCGCCCGCGATCTCAGCCGTTTCGTCGATTCCGGCGTTCGGTTCAGACCCCGTAGATCGCCGCTACGCGTGCCACGGCTGCCTCCACCGACATTTCCTCGACGTCACCGGTGCGTCGGCTGGTCAGTTCGACCACGCCCTTTTCCAGTCCGCGCGGTCCGACCGTGATCCGCCACGGCAA
>JBBKWG010000188.1:0-2732 GCA_037968835.1 Paracoccaceae bacterium | reverse complement strand
GGCGTCGACAGCAACCAGAACTACCTGCACCCGGGCAAGGTTCTGACCTCGATGCTGAAGCGTGTTGATGTCGCGGTTTACGACGCCATGACGGCGGGTGAAAACCTGGAAACCGGCACCGGCGTCGTTCTCGGTCTGGCCGAGGAGGGGGTCGGCTATGCGGTCGACGAATACAACGAGGCGCTGATCACCGACGAGATGCGTGCCGCTGTCGAAGATGCCCGCGACAAGATCATCTCGGGCGACCTGGAAGTTGCGAGCTATTACGCAAGCGACAGCTGCCCGGCGCTCGAGTTCTGATACCGAACACGGCATGAAAAAGGCCGCGCCGGAACACACGGCGCGGCCGACTTTGAAGGCGCGAGGGGGACATACGTGAGCGACGCACCCGCGATTGAGCTCAGGGGCATTTCCAAGGCTTTTGGTCCGGTCCAGGCCAACAAGGACATCTCGATCCGGGTGATGCCGGGCACGATTCACGGCATCATCGGCGAGAACGGCGCTGGTAAATCGACGCTGATGTCCATCCTCTATGGCTTCTACAAGGCCGATTCCGGTCAGATATTTATCAACGGAAAAGAAACCATAATCCCCGACAGCCAGACCGCCATCGCGTCGGGCATCGGCATGGTATTCCAGCATTTCAAGCTGGTCGAGAATTTCACGGTTCTGGAGAACGTCGTGCTTGGTGCCGAAAGTGGCGCGCGGTTGATGCCGTCGCTGGCCAAGGCGCGCAAGCTGCTGAGGGAACTGGCGAAGGATTACGAACTGTAGGTCGATCCCGATGCCAAGATTGACGACCTCGGCGTCGGAATGCAGCAGCGTGTCGAGATCCTGAAGGCGCTTTATCGCAAGGCCGACATCCTGATCCTGGACGAACCGACGGGTGTGCTGACGCCTGCCGAAGCCGATCACCTGTTCCGCATCCTGAAGGGGCTGAAGGACGAGGGTAAGACCATCGTTCTGATCACCCACAAGCTGCGCGAAATCATGCGGGTGACCGACACCGTCAGCGTCATGCATCGCGGCCAGATGACCGCGACCGTCAAGACCAGCGAGACCAGCCCCGAACAGCTTGCCGAACTGATGGTCGGGCGCAAGGTATTGCTGCGCGTCGATAAAGAGCCGGCCACGCCCTATGCCAAGGTGCTTGAGGTCGAGAACCTGCGCGTCAAGGACGACAACGGCGTCGAGCGTCTGAAAGGCGTGTCGCTGAGTGTGCGGGGCGGCGAGATACTCGGGATTGCGGGCGTTGCCGGGAACGGCCAGTCGGAGTTGCTGGAAGTGCTGGGCGGCTATCGCCGGGCCAAGGGCACGGTGCGGTTGAACGGCGAGGATATCGACCTGACCGGGCGTCATTCCGACGGCCAGTCGCGTCGCAATCGCGGTATCGCGCATGTTCCCGAGGACAGGCATCGCGAGGGGCTGATACTGGATTTCACGTCGTGGGAGAACATGATCTTCGGCTATCATCACGATCCCAAATATCAGAAGAACCGCTGGCTGATGGACAATCGAGCGATCAAGGCCGAGGCCGCCGAGAAGATGAAACGCTTCGACGTGCGGCCGCCAAATCCCAACCTTGCGGCCAAGAATTTCTCGGGCGGCAATCAACAGAAGATCGTGCTGGCCCGCGAGATCGAGCGTGATCCCGAACTGCTTCTGGTCGGACAACCGACACGGGGCGTCGATATCGGGGCCATCGAATTCATCCACCAACAGCTTGTCGCGCTGCGCGACCGGGGCAAGGCGATCTTGCTGGTGTCGGTAGAGCTGGACGAGATCATGTCGCTGGCAGATCGGATCATCGTCATGTTCGACGGCCAGATCATGGGTGAACGCATTGCCGGGCAGACCGACGAGAAAGAGCTTGGACTGTTGATGGCGGGTGTCACCGACACCGACGGTGGCCGGTCCGGTGCGAACACTTCCGGAGCGATGAAACTGGGCAATCCGGGCAAGGGAATCTGACGCATGGACGTAATGCCGAAATGGGCCGACGCGCTGCTGATCCCGCTGATCTCGATTATCATCGCCTTCGCGATCTCGGCGCTGGTCATCATCGCCATCGGAGAAGACCCGATCGAGGCGTTGAACGTCATGGTCTCGGGCGCGCTGCTGTCGTCTTATGGCTGGGGCTACACGCTTTACTACGCGACGAACTTCATCTTCACCGGGCTGGCGGTTTCCGTCGCCTTTCATGCCCGCATGTTCAACATCGGCGGTGAAGGTCAGGCGATGCTGGGCGGGCTTGGCGTGGCGCTGGTCGCATTGTCCGTCGACTGGCCGCACTGGGTGGTGGCCCTGCCCGTCGCGCTGATCGGCGGCGCGGCGTTCGGCGCGGCATGGGCAGCGATCCCGGCCTATCTTCAGGCCAAGCGCGGCAGCCATATCGTCATCACCACGATCATGTTCAACTTCATCGCCGCGTCGCTGCTGACCTATGTGCTGGTCGAAAAGCTGCGCCCGGCGGGCTCGATGGATCCGGCAAGTCCGAAATTCCCCGAAGGCGCGCACCTGCCGACGCTGCACGATGCGCTTGGGCTGATCGGCATACCGTTTTCCAAGGCGGCACCGGCGAACATCACGTTCTTCATTGCCCTGCTCGCGTGCTATCTGGTCTGGCTGCTGATCTGGCGGACGCGCCTTGGCTACGAGATCCGCGCCTATGGTCAAAGCGAGCCCGCGGCGCTTTATTCCGGCATCTCGCCGACGCGTATCATCATGATCTC
>JBBKWG010000187.1:0-6000 GCA_037968835.1 Paracoccaceae bacterium | reverse complement strand
ACGCCGGTGATCGACAGCGCCGTGATCCTCGAATACCTCGAAGACATCTATCCCGACACAGCCCCCATGCGTCCCGCCGATCCCGCCAGGGTCGCCACGATGCGCTCGATGCTGCGTTTCATCGACGAAGTGCCGACGCCCGCGATCCGCATTCCAAGCTACAACCTCGCGTTTCTGCCCCACTATCAGACGATGACCGACGACGAATTCCAGGCGCTCGCCGACAGCAAGCCGCTGCGGCGCGAGTTCCTTTTGCGGATGGGGCGCACCGGTTTTCCGGAGCAGGACATGGACGAGGCCATTGGCCGTCTGAAGCGCGGTGTCGAACGCATGGCGCGCTGGATCTCAGAGTCCGGCGGTCCGTGGATCATGGGCGAAGATCTGACGCTGCCCGACATCGCAATCATGCCGATCATCGTGCGCATGGACGACATCGACCTCGGGTATCTGTGGGACGACCACCCGGAAATCGCCGACTGGCTGGACCGTATCCGCGCTACCGAACCCTACAAGGCGACCTATTACCACGGGGCGCTCCTGACCGAGAAATATCCCCACCTCGCCAAGAAGAAGGCCAGTTGATGCACGTCCTCGGTTACATGCTTGCGGCGATTTGCGTGGGCGCGATGATCTCGGCGCAGCCGCCCCTGAACGCAATTCTCGCGCGCGCCATCGGCTCGCAACTCGGCGCGACCGGCATCTCGATTGCCGTCGCGTTCGTCTGTATCTGCATCATCCTGCTGTTCACCGGTGCCGGCGATGTCTCCAAGGCCCTGACCGTGCCCTGGTGGGTCTATTTCGCCGGGGTGGTCGGTGCGATCTTCGTCGGCGCGGGCGTTGTCATTGCGCCCGTGACCGGCGCATTGGTCTTTTTCGTCTGCGTCATCGCAGGCCAGCTTGTCGGCTCGACGCTGGCCGACCATTTCGGGGCCTTCGGGCTTGCGGTCCGCGAAGCGACGCCGCTCAGGCTGGCCGGTCTTGCGCTGGTCCTCGGCGGTGCCGTCATGGTCACAAGGGGTTAGGCGATGGAAAACAAGGATCCCCGCGTCACCTCCGCCGCGCAGCATTGGGCGCACCGGATGGTTACCAATGGCGTGCCGCTCGCCGATTTCCAGGACGTGACCGGCGGCATCACGACGTGGGATCAATGGTTGCCCGCATGGGTCGAAAAGGGCGACATGCACCGGGGTCTCGCAAATGAAGCCTCGGGCCTCACCGCAGCCGAGTCCAATGTCCGCGCCGCGCTCTGCTATCACTTCGCCAAGTTCCTGTTCGTCCACGACCCGGAAGCAATGAAATCCGCGCACGATCAGGCTGTCTCGGCCTTCAGCGCGGCTCTCCATGACCTCGACCCGCCGGGCGAAAGAGTTGCGATCCCCTACGAAGGCACCACCCTTTTCGGCACCCTGCGAAAACCGCGCGGGGCGGTGTGTCCGCCGGTCGTCATCATGTGCATGGGCCTCGACAGCGCAAAGGAAGAGATGTCGACGAACGAGTCGGTGTTTCTCGACCGCGGCATGGCGACCCTGGCGTTCGACGGACCGGGGCAGGGCGAAGCCGAATATGACCTCCCGATCGAACCGGAATACGAACGTCCCGTCGCCGCCGTTATCGACTGGATCGAACAGCGCGACGACCTCCACCCCGATCGCATCGGTCTCTGGGGCGTGTCGCTTGGCGGCTACTACGCCCCCCGCGCCGCCGCGTTCGAACCGCGCGTGCGCGCCTGCATTTCCCTGACCGGACCTTTCGACTTCGCCGAAGCCTTCGACTCCGCCCCGCCGCTCACCCGCGCCGCATTCGTCGCCCGCTGCCACGCCGATAGCGATGACGCCGCCCGAAAGGTCGCCGCAAGGATGTCGCTTGTCGGCGTCGCCGAACGCATCACATGCCCGCTCTATGTCGTCGGCGGCGGCCTTGACCGCGTCCTGCCGCCCGATCACGCCGGCAAGCTGGCAGATGCCTCCGGCGGCGACGTCACGCTCAACATGGTCGACGACGGCACCCACGTCGTGAACAACCGACCCCACAAGTATCGCCCGCAATCCGCCGACTGGATGGCCGCCAATCTGAGGGTGCGATGATGCCATTCGTCACACCGACGCTTTACCGACGAAATACCGACGTCTTACCGACGCCGGAAAGGAGACCAGGAATATGACCGAAATGAACCGCGCCTTGACCCCGAACATACTGACCCCCGCCGACCTCGAACCGCATTGGAAATGGGAGGGACGACTGCCCGCATGGGGTCACACCTCGGTCGATTTCGAGCGCCGCGTCGATCACGACCGCCTGCGCCGCTATCGACTGTCCAGAACCAGAGAGGCTTTGAAAGCAAGTGATTGCGGGTCGTTATTGATGTTCGACGTGAACAACATTCGCTACGTCTCAGCCACCAAGATCGGCGAATGGGAACGCGACAAGATGTGCCGTTTCTGCCTTCTGACCGGCGACGACGCACCCTACGTCTGGGACTTCGGCTCCGCCGCCGTCCACCACCGCAAATACGCCGACTGGCTCATCCCCGACCATTGCCGCGCCGGCGTCGTCGGCATGCGCGGAACCATCCCCCCGAGCTTCGGTCTGATGAAGCTCTATGCCGAGGAGATTGCTGGATTAATCGAGGACGCAGGCATGAAAGGAATGCCCGTCGGCGTCGATTACGCCGAAACCGCGATGTTCTTCGCGTTGCAAGAAGCCGGGATCAACGTCGTCGACGGCCAACAGATCATGCTCTCCGCACGCGAGATCAAGAACTGGGATGAAATTCAACTACTTACGCAAGCCGCTGCAATGGTAGATGGCGTCTATCACATGATCTACGAAGAGCTGAAACCCGGCATTCGCGAAAACGATATAGTCGCATTGTCAAACAAGATGCTCTACGAAATGGGCTCCGACGACGTCGAAGCCATCAACGCCATCTCCGGCGAGCGTTGCAATCCGCATCCGCACAACTTCACCGATCGCTACTTCCGCCCCGGCGATCAAGCGTTCTTTGATATTCTACAATCCTATCAAGGCTATAGGACGTGCTATTACCGCACATTCAACATCGGCCGCGCGACCCCGGCGCAAAACGACGCCTACGTGAAATGCCGCGATTGGCTTGACGCTTCGATCCAGGCGATCAAACCCGGCGTCACCACCGATCAGGTCGCGAAGCTCTGGCCAACGGCGGAAAGTCTGGGCTTCCCCAACGAACTCGCCGCCTTCGGCCTTCAGTTCGGACACGGCCTAGGCCTCGCGCTGCATGAACGTCCGATTATAAGTCGCGCTGTAAGCCTCGAGAATCCAATGGAAATCAAGACCGGAATGGTGTTCGCGCTGGAAACATATTGCCCCGCCGAGGATGGCTATTCAGCCGCCCGGATCGAGGAAGAAGTGGTCGTTACAGACACCGGCTGCGAAGTCATTAGCCTGTTTCCGGCAGAAGAACTTCCAATCGCGAACAGGTATTGACCGCATGGCGAAGACAAAGACTAACACCGAAGACTACCTGCGCATGTATCGTCAGATGGTGCGTATTCGCGCCTTCGAGGATCAGGCCAACCAGCTATATCTTTCGGCCAAAATGCCGGGTCTGACGCACATGTATTCGGGTCAGGAAGCCATCGCCGTTGGTATCTGCGAGGCGCTGACGGTCGAGGATCGCATCACATCCACGCATCGCGGCCATGGGCATTGCGTCGCTAAAGGTGCTGAATTTAAACAGATGTTCTGCGAATTGCTGGGCAAGGCCGAGGGTTACTGCCGTGGCAAGGGCGGCTCGATGCATATTGCCGATCAGGCGAACGGCAACCTCGGTGCCAACGCCATCGTCGGCGGCTCGATGGGCATCGCGACCGGTGCCGCTCTGACATCGAAACGCATGGGCAAGGATTTCGTTGCCGTTTGCTTTTTCGGGGACGGCGCCACCGCGCAGGGCCTTTGGTACGAGGTTATGAACATGGCGGCGTTGTGGAAGCTGCCCGTCATTTATGTCTGCGAAAACAACGGCTACTCCGAATACACGCGCACCGACGAGGTGGTCGCAGGTTCGCTAACCGCGCGTGCCGAGGCGTTCGGAATCGAAGCCCACAAGATCGACGGGCAGGACGTTCTGGCCGTGAACAAGATAGCAAACGAACTCGTTGCACGGGCGCGAAAGGGCGAGGGACCGTTCTTCATCGAACTCGAAACCTACCGCTACCACGGCCATCATGTTGGCGACATCAACCGCGACTACTACCGAACGAAGGAAGAGGAAGCGGAGTGGAAAAACGTCCGCGACCCTATCACGAACTTCGGCAAGTGGCTGGAATCAGAGGGAATTACGAGCGCCGAGGAACTCGTCACGATGAACGACGAGATACGCGCGGATGCGGAAGCGGCTGTCAAATACGCGCTCGATGCGCCCTATCCCGACGCCTCCGAGGTTGATGCCCACGTTTTCGTCGGGGTCGAACATGGGCTTTCCTATCTCGACGGAGCCGTGACATGAGCCGGGAAATCACCCTGTCGAAAGCGGTTAACGAGGCGCTGGCGGAAGAGATGCGGCGCGACGAACGCGTGTTCATCATCGGAGAGGACGTTGCCGAGGCTGGCACACCGTTCAAGATTCTTTCCGGACTGGTCGAGGAATTCGGAACCGACCGCGTCATCGACACACCGATTGCCGAGCCGGGCTTCATGGGCCTCGCGGTCGGTGCCGCAATGACCGGAATGCGTCCGGTCGTCGATCTCATGTTCGGCGATTTTCTCTTTCTTATCATGGACCAACTCTGCAATCAGGCCGCCAAGGCCCATTACATGTCCGGTGGCAAACTGTCGGTGCCACTGGTCGTGCGAACCAACCTTGGGGCAACCCGTCGCTCCGCCGCTCAGCATTCCCAATCGCTGCACGCCCTCGTCGCCCACATCCCGGGTCTGAAAATCGCGATGCCGTCATCGGCCTATGAAGCGAAGGGGCTTCTGAAAACCGCGATCCGCGACAACAATCCGGTCGTCATTTTCGAAGACAAGCTGATGTATCAGGATAAGGCGTTCGTTCCGGCCGAGGAATATCTTCTTCCATTCGGCAAGGCCAAGGTTTTGCGCGAGGGCACCGACATCACCCTGATCGCCACTTCTTCGATGCGCCAGGTTTGCGAAAAAGCCGCCAACATGCTTTCGGACGATGGCATTTCGGCGGAAGTCATCGACCCGCGCACAATTGTCCCTCTCGACGAACAGGGGCTGCTGGCAAGCGTCAAGAAGACCTCGCGCGCCATCGTCGTGGACGAGGGGCATCAGAACTACGGCATCACCGGAGAGATCGCGAGCCGCCTGACCGAGAAGGCGTTCTATCATCTCGACGCGCCCGTCGTCCGAATGGGTGCTATGAGCGTTCCGGTTCCATTCAGCCCGGCGCTCGAAGATCTGACGGTGCCCTCCGCGGTCAAGGTGGCCGACATGGCGCTCCGTCTATGCGCTGGCGAGACTATCCATGCCCTCTGAAGTCATCATGCCCGCACTTGGCATGACCCAGGACACCGGGCGGCTGGTCTCCTGGCTGAAAGCCATTGGCGACACTGTCAGCGCAGACGATCCCCTGATGGAGGTCGAGACCGACAAGACCACCATGGAGGTTCCGGCAGGTGCCGCAGGGATCCTGGCCGAATTGCGCGCCGAACCCGGCGACGATGTTCCGGTGGGCAACGTGATTGCGATCATTGCTGTCGAAGGTGAGACCGTCGCGCCGAAAGCGTTAGAGCCGCAAGCGCGGGCGACCGAGCAACCTGAGCCAGAGCCAAAGCAATCTGCATCCACACCGACACCCGCACTGGATGCGCCGAAACCAGTTGCGCAGGCGTATACCGGCGCTCGCATCCTTGCCTCACCCAAGGCCCGGCGTCTTGCGGCGGAACGTGGGCTCGATCTGGCGTCACTCGTAAAGGCCGGGATTGCGCAACCTTACCACGTGGCCGATCTCGATCTCATCAAGTCAAGCGGGGCCGCGCCGTCTGCTGCAGTCTC
>JBBKWG010000186.1:0-7583 GCA_037968835.1 Paracoccaceae bacterium | reverse complement strand
GCTGGGGGTGCCGGAACCGCGCCGATGATCTGGTCTGGTGGCATGGCGTGGATTGCCGACTTCCCCGATCCGTCCAACTTCTTCGGCCCGATCCTTGGCTGTGCCGGGGCAGAGGAAGGTGGCTGGAACTGGTCCAAGTTCTGCGTGGCCGACATCGACGCAGCAGCAACAGCCGCCGATAGCATGATGGATCCCGCAGCACCCGAGCGGATGCAGATGTGGTCCGACGTCTACATGCAGGTGATGGAACAAGCGCCGTGGGTTCCGGTGTTCAACGAGCAGCGCTATACCATGAAATCCTCGCGGATGGGCGGCGCTGACAATCTTTACGTCGACCCGGTCTCGATCCCGGTGAACTACGACTACGTCTACGTGACGGAGTGATCGCATGTGCAAGGCTTGTGATTACACGATCCACGGTGCCCAACACCACTTCGGCTGGGACAATTCATTTGCCCCGGTCGAGCGGGTAGAGCCGGGTGCCACGATCAAGTTCCACTGCCATGACAGTTCGGCGGGCCAGCTAGGCCCGTCGTCCACGGTGGCGGATGTTGCGGCGCTGGATTTCAGCAAGATCAATCCGGTGTCCGGTCCGATCTGGGTAGAAGGGGCCGAGCCGGGCGATGCGCTGAAGATCACGCTCGACAGTTTTACGCCTCAAGCGCAGAGCGGCAAAGGTTGGGGATGGACCGCGAACATTCCGGGCTTTGGCCTTCTGGCGGATCAGTTCATCGAACCGGCATTGCACGTCTGGTCCTATGATCCGGGCACGATGTCGCCGGCGATGTTCGGCAAGGAAGGGCGGGTTCCGCTGAAACCATTTGCCGGGACCATCGGAAACGGATTGGCCGAAGCCGGCCTGCATTCGGTCGTGCCGCCCCGGCGTGTCGGCGGTAATCTGGACATCCGCGATCTGGCGGCAGGCACGACGATCTACCTGCCTGTCGAGGTTGCGGGGGCGCTTTTCAGCGTGGGTGATACCCATGCTGCACAGGGCGATGGCGAGGTGTGCGGAACTGCGATCGAAAGCCCGATGGATGTGGTTCTGACCATTGATCTGGCCAAGGACGCCAACCTCAAGACCCCGCGTTTCACCACGCCGGGGCCGGTCACGCGGCATCTGGACGCCAAGGGCTACGAGGTTACCACCGGTATAGGACCTGACCTGATGGCAGCCAGTCGCGACGCGGTGTCGGGTATGGTTGATTTCCTTTCAGCCACGCGCGGCATGGCGGCGGTCGACGCCTATATGCTGGTCAGCACCTGTGGGGATCTGCGGATCTCGGAAATTGTGGACATGCCGAATTGGGTGGTCAGTTTCTATTTTCCGCGCTGCATTTTCGAATGAGCGCAGTCGCTAAACCGATATTCAAGACCGACGTGGCCCCAGAAGAACATGCCGTTCTGACGGTGCGGGATCTGACGGTCTCGGTACTCACGGAGGCCGGGCTTTCGGCGCTGGTCCAGAACGTCAGCTTTGAGCTGAGACGCGGCGAAACACTGGCAATCGCCGGGGAAAGCGGCTCTGGAAAGTCCATCACGTCGCTGGCAATCATGGGGTTGCTGCCGCCTCCGTCGGTCCGCGTAACCGGCGGAGCGATCTCGCTAAACGGGCGGGTCTTGACGGAACTTTCTGAGGGCGAAATGCGAGCGGTGCGTGGCAATCGGGTCGCGATGATCTTTCAAGAACCGATGACCTCGCTCAATCCGGTGATGACCATCGGGACCCAGTTGATTGAAGCGATCCGCGCGCATGAACCGCTGTCGCGAAAGGCAGCGCGCGACACTGCGCTGTCTGCCCTGAGCGCCGTTCGCCTGTCTGAGCCCGAGCGTCGGATGCGGCAATTTCCGCACGAGCTTTCTGGCGGGATGCGCCAGCGCGTGATGATCGCCATGGCGCTGGCGCTAAAGCCCGAGGTTCTGATCGCCGACGAACCGACGACCGCGCTTGATGTGACGGTTCAGCGCGAGGTGTTGGAGCTTTTGCGTGACCTGCAACAGTCACAGGGTACGGCGATCCTGCTTATCACGCACGACATGGGCGTGGTGGCCGAAATGGCCGACCGAGTTGTTGTCATGTGCAATGGCCGTGTCGAAGAGGCCGGCGATGTCCACCAGATTTTTGCCGCGCCGCGCCGGGTCTATACGCGCGACCTTCTGGCCGCTGTGCCGCGTATGGGACGGGGCGGCACGCCACGCGCGCGGACCGAAGCTGCTGTCGTGGCCGAGCTGCGCGATGTGCAGGTGGGCTTCAATATCCGGGGCGGGGTTTTGAATCGTGTGACCCACAGGGTGCATGCGGTGGAGGGCGTAAGCCTTGATATTCGCGCCGGGGAGACGTTCTCGCTGGTCGGCGAATCCGGTTGCGGGAAGTCCACCATCGCCCGCGCAATCGTCGGACTGGTCCCGCACAAAGGCCATATAAATATAGCGGGTCAAACCGTTGGCACTATGACATCGGCTACCCGGCGACGGCTGAGTGCCGCGGCCCAGATCGTCTTTCAGGACCCGATGGCCGCGCTTGATCCACGCATGACAGCGGGCCATCAGATCGCCGAACCTTTGCTCATTCATGGCGATACCGATGCAGCCAGCCGCCGCGCGCGCGCCGCCGACCTGATGGAGCGGGTCGGACTGACCGCCGCGCAACTGGACAAGTACCCGCATGAGTTTTCAGGCGGTCAGCGACAGCGGATCTGCATTGCTCGTGCGCTGGCGTTGACGCCGAAACTGATCATTGCCGACGAGAGCGTTTCGGCCCTGGATGTGTCGGTGCAGGCGCGGGTGCTGGACCTTTTGCGCGCGCTCAAGGACGAGTTCGGCATCGCGATGCTTTTTATCAGCCACGACATGGCGGTTGTCGAAAACATCTCTGACCGGGTGGCGGTGATGCACCTGGGCCAGATCGTCGAAATTGGTAGCCGTGCACAGATATTCGGCAGCCCGCAACACCCTTATACACAACGACTTATGGCGGCGGTTCCGGTTGCTGATCCGGATTTCAAACGACCGGCAGAGTTGCGCATCTCCGGTGATATTCCGAACGTTGTGCACCCCGTGGGAACGGTGATTCCGCGTCACGTCATGTCCGAGATATCCGATGGTCACCTCGTGAGCATGGCTGGCTGATCGCTGTGCGGTGCGCGTAATTCACCGGCTGGCACCTTATCGGTATCACGTCGGTATTACGTCGGTATCGCGTCGGTGTTTCTAATGCTCAAAGCTCTTGGAATCGCCTGAGAATCACGCTGTTGTCTGGGAGCATTCGCGTAGCTTTTCTACCAGAAAATGCCGTGGTTAAATTTGCAACACTCCCCGTATGCCTTTGACGTCACACGCATATGTGACTGGACTGTCCATCGGGAGTCGATGCCAGAAGCGCACGCACTAAGTAAACAAATATGCTATATTCAAGTCTGCCAATCAGGAGATCCCTACCATGTTGACCAGGCGCCATTTCGTTGTGGCTACGGCCACTCTGTTCTCGCCGCCGTTGGCTGGCGTGGCCTTCGCCGAACCCGACGCGCTGGGATCCCCAGTGGCCCCGGAGGTTTCTTTGGAAACCGCCGAGATGCCCGAACCTGCGCCTGGGCCTGCGCCAGTCTCGCCACCATCGAAATGGCCGGCGTGGGACGGTCAGGTGACGCCAGCGAATTACAATCCGGCGACATCCAATCCCTGGGGTCTGCATCCGCGCTTTCTGCCGACGCGGGTTGACGCAAACGATGGCCTGACCCCCGGCGACATCCACGTCGATGCCGTGGCGCGTTACCTTTATCACGTCCAGAATGACGGCAGCGCCCTGCGCTTCGGGGTCGCCATCGCCCGTGGCAATCTTTACGAGCCGGGAACCTATTCGATCCGTCGCAAGAACAAGTGGCCTACATGGCGTCCGACGAAGGATATGATCGAGCGCGATCCGGCAACCTATGCGCAGTTCGAAGACGGCGTGAACGGCGGCCCGTCGAACCCACTGGGCTCACGCGCTTTGTACCTGTTCGTCGGCAGACGCGACACCTACCTTCGGATTCACGGCACACCGCAGCCGCGTTCGATCGGAAGCCGGGCCAGTTCCGGCTGTGTCCGGATGGTCATGGCCCACATCATCGGGCTTTACGATCTGGTCGAGATAGGATCGACGGCCTATCTGTATCCGCCCGAGGGATCTTTGGGCGCGCATAGCTGATCTGGCTTTTGCGCGCACTGACCGGGTTGGAACGAGTAACTGACGCCGTGAGTCCGAACCTCGGTCCAACCTGGATCAATCCCCAGGTTTCGGGGAATTTTAGCTAGCGGCTGGTTCGACTGGCCTTGTGCAGATCGGATTTCCCTTGGGAGTTCTGAGCGGAAGCAGGGTTGTTTCGACCGGTCCGCGATGGCGATACCAGTAGCATCCGTCCGCCGGATTGACCCGCGCGGACGCGAGATCCTGATTGGGTGCTGCCATGGCGACAACGCCTTCCGGCAAATCCGTGGCTCCGGGACTGCTGCTGGTGGCAGGGCTCATGTCCGAGGCGCTGCACGCACCAAGCAGGAACGTGACCAAAAGCAGAATCCGGTTATCAGTTTTCATGAGTGCTATTCCTCGCAATAGATACAAGCAGTGTCGACCGAGTGGTGTTTTGGCGCATCTGCCATGTTTCCGCAATCGCGGCTGGAACATTTTACGCGATCTGCGTGGGATATGTTGCACAAAGGAAGTTCCGAAAGCGCCCGGTCCCGGAATGCGTTGTCGCTTGGTTTTCCTGGCCTTCTGAATTTACTCAAATTCGTGAAAGAGTTGGACCGGACGCGCGGTGACTTCATGCAATGATAGCTTGCCTCGAATGGAATTCAGGCAACAGGTTGCTGCGGATTCCGGCCGAGCCAAGCCTGAACGGGCACCAACTGTTTGCCTTGTTTGGATCATTGATCTAGCGTTTCGCCGAAGACCGGTTCGACTTGAGAAACTGGCGAGAGCAGCGACCGAAGATGACGCGAACCGCGTCATCGGGGTCATAAGATCAGGCAGGCACGACGCGGGATGGCGGCGACTACTAACGACAGAATTTGCGTGAACACGCTTGTTGAGCTTGTTCGCCGTCTGGCCGCTTCGGTGGGTACCGCGCTTGTCGTTTTCGGACTTGTGCTTGCCGTGTCGGCTGCCGGAACGGTCAATGCGTCTTCCAATGCTGCGCCGGATCATCAACTATCGACTTCAGATGGCGATCACCATTCCGATCCCGCCAGCACCGGACCTTGCCACGGTGTCTCGTTGTGTTTGGCATTCATTTTCCCGACAAGATTTTCAAAGGCGGACGCTCTTCAGCAATCCCGCCTGACACTGGCCCCGCCAGACGCTCAATTCCTGAGCTACCCGTTGCCTCGCATAGATTTGCCTCCGCCGCGAAGCACGTTCTGATCCCTGAAAGACGCCATTAGCTGGATTGGCATTGCCGCCTCCTTTCCGGAGACGACCCGCAAATTCAGGATCGTGCGCAACGCCCCTTGCTCTTGGTCGCGATCACTTGAAGTCGAGAGCTCGAAAATCGGAACGAAAGAAAGAAAAATGAACAGGCAGAGAAAACTTATCGCGGGCGGGACGGCACTGGGACTTGCCATGTCGGCCAGCCTTGCCCTTGGACACAGCGGCGCGACCGGGATCGTGCTTGAGCGCATGAACGGAATGACCGCGATGCGCGACTTGATGCGCGATCTTGCACCGATCGTGCAGGGGGCAGTGCCCTATGACGCGCTCAAGGTGTCGGAATCGGGTTTTGTAATTGCAAGCCATGCAGGCGAATCCATGCGCGCGCTGTTCCCGGAGGGCAGCACGCAGGGCGTGACTTTTGCCAAGGGCGAAATCTGGAGCGAGTGGGACGTGTTTGCCGAATTGGCGGATGAACTGGAGCAATATGCCGTGGCCTTGTCGGATTCGGCAGCACTGGGACTGGACGGAGTGGCCGATCCGGCCCCGAGTGGCGACATGCAGATGGACCACAGCGCCATGGATATGGGAGACGCCGGACAGGCGGACCCCGACGTGGCCCGACAGCAGGAAATCGCCATGCTTCTGGGCTATTCCGCGCGGCAGGATCGCAATCGTGCGGCTGGCAAAACCGAGATGTCGGCACAAGCCGCATTCGATCCCGGCACTCTTGCGGTCGCCGAGATTTACGAGCGGATCGGCGGCACGTGTTCGGCCTGTCATGCGCGATACCGGCAGGGAAGGAACTGAGCAATGCGTGGATTATTCCTCCTCGTTCTCGTGGTGCCGGCCATCGCCGTTCTGGGTGTTCTGGGGCTGGCTTTCTGGCCCATCGGAGAGCCGGAACCGGCGTCGTTTCCTGCGGGCGACGCGCTGAACGGTGCGTATCTAGCGCGGGCAAGCGGCTGCGTGGCGTGTCATAGCGATACCGAAGCCGGGGGCGAAGCGTTTGCCGGGGGCGCGCCACTGGATACGCCGTTCGGCAATTTCGTTCCGCCCAATATCACGCCGCATTCCGAGGCCGGGATTGGTCGCTGGACGATCCAGGATTTCGCCAGAGCCGTCAGGCAGGGCGTGTCACCCGAGGGCAAGCCCTATTACCCGGTGTTCACCTATTCGTTCTACGCCAGCTTCACGGATCAGGAGATCTCGGATCTCTGGACCGCCTTCCGCACCGTCCCGGCTGTCGCCACGCCAGCAGAGCGGAGCCGTATCAAGTTCCCGTTCCGCATACGCCCGGGGCTGAAACTCTGGCGCGCGGCCTATCTTGACGCGCCGGACGTCGATGCGCTCATGGGCACTTCGGATGCCTGGAACCGCGGCCGACTTCTGGTCGCGGGTGCCGCGCATTGCGCCGCGTGCCACACAGGGCGCAACCTTGCTGGCGGGCTGAAGGAAAGCCAGGCCTTTGCGGGAAACGACAAGTTGCCCGGCGGCAGCAAGGCACCGTCGATCCGGGCTGAAGATCTGGCGAAGCGGGGCTGGACCGTGGCCAATCTGGCCCTCGCGCTGAAGTCGGGGATTCTGCCTGATGGCGACGCATTCGGGGGCAGCATGACCGAAGTCGTGAAACAGGGAACGTCCTATCTTGCCGACGAGGATCGACTGGCAATCGCGACATACCTGATGGACCCGGACGGGACGGGTGTGCCGCTCGAGGCGGAACCTCAATCGGGGCCGATTGCGACCAACGTGGATCATTCGACGATGGACATGACCCGTGAGAACTAGGTTCGTTGCCAAATCTGTTGGATTCGTTGGCCTAGAACGGGTGGGCGAGCGAACACCTGCCTACATCGCACGACGGCGCTTGGTCACTTTGACGTGCAACGCCAGTGAGGTCGCTCGGAGCGGATTGACTCCGAAGGCAAACGGATCACCTTTTCCGGTATGAAACGGTGGTTCGCGCTTTGCCTGGTATTTCTCATGTCGCTTTCTTTGGCGTCGATGAGTGCGCTTGCGGGTGGCGCTGTTGGAGAAGCGTATTCCGGACCAAGCGCGGCGCATCAGGTTGAGGCTTCGCACTATTCGGAATCCGTCAGCGATGATGGCGTCCATATGGATGCGTATGCCGCTGACGCTGAGGCCGCCATTGTCGGTCACTTCGGCCACGGGA
>JBBKWG010000185.1:0-16382 GCA_037968835.1 Paracoccaceae bacterium | reverse complement strand
TCAGCAAACGCCGTGGTCGGCCGCTCCCGTCGCTGGGGGCCGCATCCGGCAAGGAGAAGCGACATGAAACTGAACGAACTTTCCGACAATCCAGGTGCCGCCAAGAAACGCATGCGCGTTGGTCGTGGCCCGGGTTCGGGCAAAGGCAAGACCGCCGGCCGTGGTATCAAGGGTCAGAAATCCCGCTCCGGCGTCGCCATCAAGGGCTACGAGGGCGGCCAGATGCCACTCTACCAGCGTTTGCCAAAGCGCGGCTTCAACAAGCCGAACCGCAAGAAATACGCCGTCATCAATCTGGGCCTGATCCAGAAATTCATCGACGCCGGCAAACTCGGCACCGAAATCACCGAAACCGAACTGGTCGACAGCGGTGTCATTCGCCGCAAGCTGGACGGCATTAGGGTTCTCGCGAAGGGCGAATTGACGGCTAAAGTCACGCTCAGCGTCTCGGGCGCTTCCAAATCCGCAATCGAGGCTGTGGAAAAGGCCGGTGGCTCACTTACAGTCACTTCCGCGCCAGAGTCCGCGTCGGCCGCCGAGTAACGACTTGTGAGCGGCTCCTCAGCCGCTTACATATCGCTTCAAGTTTTCCCAGCGCCGCCGACCGGGGAACGGGTCTGGCGGCGCTTTGCATAAGAAAGAGCACGCATGGCATCCGCAGCAGAGCAAATGGCAGCGAACGTCAGCTGGGGAACGCTTGGAAAAGCGACCGAGCTGAGACAGCGACTGCTTTTTACCCTCGGCCTTCTGATCGTCTACCGGATCGGCACCTACATTCCGGTCCCCGGCATCGACGGTCAGGCGCTGCGAGACTTCATGGAACAGGCGGCGGGCGGCATCGCCGGCGTTCTGGGCATGTTCACCGGCGGCGCGCTGTCGCGGATGGGCATCTTCGCGCTCGGGATCATGCCCTATATCTCGGCGTCGATCATCGTTCAGCTTCTGTCCTCGATGTGGCCACCGCTGCAACAGTTGAAAAAAGAGGGCGAGCAGGGCCGCCGCAAGATCACCCAATACACGCGCTACGGCACGGTGCTTCTGGCCAGCGTCCAGGCCTATGGTCTGGCGGTTTCGATGGAAGCGGGCGATCTGGTGACCGACCCAGGCTGGTTCTTCCGTATCGGCACCGTCATCACTCTGGTCGGCGGCACGATGTTCCTGATGTGGCTCGGTGAACAGATCACCGCGCGCGGCGTCGGCAACGGCATTTCGCTCATCATCTACGTCGGCATCGTCGCAGAACTGCCCCAGGCGCTCGCCCAGTTCTTCGCACAAGGCCGCTCGGGCGCGATCTCGACCCCGGTCATACTTGGCGTCGCCGTGATGCTTATCGCCACCCTTGTCTTCGTCGTTTTCATGGAACGAAGTTTGCGCAAGGTGCATATCCAGTATCCGCGTCGCCAGGTCGGGATGAAAGTCTACGACGGCGGCTCGTCGCACCTGCCGATCAAGGTCAACCCCGCCGGCGTCATCCCCGCCATCTTCGCCTCGTCGCTCCTGCTGCTGCCGACCACGCTTGCCACGTTCTCGGGCGGCAACGCCGGGCCGATCATGTCGTGGATCCTCGCCTACTTCGGCCCCGGCCAGCCGCTCTACCTGATGTTCTTCGCGGGCATGGTCATCTTCTTCACATATTTCTACACCTTCAACGTGTCGTTCAAACCCGATGACGTGGCCGAAAACCTGAAGAACCAGAATGGCTTCATCCCCGGTATCCGCCCCGGCAAGAAAACCGAGGAATACCTGACCTACGTGGTGAACCGCACGCTGGTGCTCGGCTCGGCCTATCTCGCGCTTGTGGTCCTGATCCCCGAAATCATCCGCACAAACCTGTCGATCACCGCCTATTTCGGCGGCACCTCGATCCTGATCATCGTGTCGGTCGGCATGGACTTCATCCAGCAGGTGCAATCGCATCTTCTGGCGCACCAATACGAAGGACTGATAGAAAAGTCTCAGCTGCGCGGCAAAAGACGCGGCAAGACGAAGGGGACGACTAGAAAATGAACATAATCCTGCTCGGGCCACCGGGCGCCGGTAAAGGCACCCAGGCCCACAGGCTGGTGAAAGAGCGGGGCATGATCCAGCTCTCGACCGGCGACATGCTGCGCGAGGCCCGCACGTCGGGAACCAACATGGGCAAACGGGTCGCCGACGTCATGGATCGCGGCGAACTTGTGACCGACGAGATCGTCATCGGCCTGATCGAGGAAAAGCTGGACGGCGACAAGCAGGGCGGTTTCATCTTCGACGGCTTCCCGCGCACGCTGGCGCAGGCCGACGCGCTCGGCGAACTTCTCGAACGCCATTCCGAAACGCTCCATGCGGTGATCGAGATGCAGGTTGACGACGAGGCGCTGGTTGCGCGCATCACCGCCCGCTCGACCTGTGCCAGTTGCGGCGAGGTCTACAACGACCGCACCAAGCCCATTCCCGCCGACGGCAAATGCTCCAACTGCGGGGCCACCGAATTCAGCCGCCGCGCCGACGACAACGAGGAAAGCCTGAAAACCCGGCTACTCGCTTACTACAAGCAGACCTCGCCGCTGATCGGATATTACTACGCCAAGGGCAATCTGCGGACAGTCAACGGTCTCGGCGAAATCGACGAAGTGGCGGGCGAAATCGCTCGGGTTCTGAAGCACTGATCCAGGGTCGCGCACGTTCCGGCGACACCGTATCGCCAGAACCCCGCCGATCCGGACAAATGGCGCAAGAAATCTCTTGACAGCTTGCCCCGCACCCCTTGACCCCATCTGCCCAAGGTCATAGTTACCGCCATCTGGAAACAGAATCGGTTCTGAAACACGGGGTCGCGCCCCATTTTTGAACTGCACCGATATGACAAAAGCCCGGCGCCAACGCTCCGGGCTTACGTTGTGAAAAAAGGGTCTGGCACCACGGACCCGCAACGAAAAGGAAATGCTACCGTGGCACGTATTGCCGGCGTGAACATCCCGACTGCAAAGCGGGTTCCCATCGCCCTCACCTATATCACCGGAATCGGTCCCGCATCGGCCAAGTCGATCTGCGAAGCCGTGAACATCGAACAATCCCGTCGCGTGAACGAACTTAGCGACGCCGAAGTGCTTGCCATCCGCGAGCACATCGACGCGAACTTCACCGTCGAAGGCGACCTGCGCCGGGATACGCAGATGAACATCAAGCGTCTGATGGACCTCGGCTGCTATCGCGGTCTGCGCCATCGTCGCAACCTTCCCGTGCGCGGTCAACGGACCCACACGAACGCACGCACCCGCAAAGGCCCCGCAAAGGCCATTGCCGGCAAGAAGAAATAAGGGAGGGTCTGACCAATGGCTCGCGAAAGACGCGTCAAGAAGAAGGTCTCCAAGAACATCGCCACCGGCGTTGCTCATGTGAACTCGTCCTTCAACAACACCAAGATCCTGATCTCTGACGTTCAGGGCAACGCAATTGCATGGTCGTCGGCCGGCACGATGGGCTTCAAGGGGTCGCGGAAATCCACGCCCTACGCCGCTCAGATGGCTGCCGAAGACGCAGGCAAGAAGGCACAGGAACACGGCGTTCGCACGCTGGAAGTCGAAGTGCAGGGCCCGGGTTCGGGTCGTGAATCGGCTCTGCGCGCGTTGGCTGCCGTCGGTTTCAACATCACGTCGATTCGCGACGTGACGCCGATTGCCCACAACGGCTGCCGTCCGCCAAAACGCCGCCGCGTCTGAGTAATTGAACATCCGTCAGGCTGTGCCGTTTCGGCATGGCCTGACGTCGCTTTTTATGACCTCGGGACGTTTCCGGTCAGGACATGGGCCGGGGACCAGAATTGAGGAGACCCACATGATCCACAAAAACTGGCAGGAATTGATCAAGCCGACGCAGCTTGAAGTCAAGCCGGGCAACGACCCTGCGCGTCAGGCAACCGTCGTTGCCGAACCGCTCGAGCGGGGCTTCGGCCTGACGCTCGGCAACGCGCTGCGCCGCGTGCTGATGTCGTCGCTTCAGGGCGCCGCGATCACCAGCGTCCAGATCGACAATGTTCTGCACGAGTTTTCATCCGTGGCAGGTGTCCGCGAGGACGTGACCGACATCGTTCTCAACCTCAAGGGCGTCGCCATTCGCATGGAAGTCGAAGGGCCCAAGCGCCTGTCGATTTCCGTCAAGGGTCCGCAGGTCGTCACCGCCGGTGACATCTCGGAATCCGCTGGCATCGAGATTCTGAACAAGGATCACGTCGTCTGTCACCTTGACGAAGGCGCCGACCTGTTCATCGAACTGACGGTCAACACCGGCAAGGGCTACGTCGCCGCCGACAAGAACCGTCCCGAAGATGCGCCCATCGGCCTCATTCCGATCGACGCGATCTATTCGCCGGTGAAAAAGGTCAGCTACGACGTGCAGCCGACTCGCGAAGGTCAGGTTCTCGACTACGACAAGCTGACTCTGAAGCTGGAAACCGACGGCTCGCTGACGCCCGACGATGCGGTGGCCTATGCCGCCCGCATTCTTCAGGATCAGCTTTCGATCTTCGTGAACTTCGACGAACCGGAATCGGCAACACGTCACGACGACGACGACGGGCTGGAATTCAACCCGCTGCTGCTCAAGAAGGTCGACGAACTGGAACTGTCTGTCCGCTCGGCGAACTGCCTGAAGAACGACAATATCGTCTATATCGGCGATCTGATCCAGAAGACCGAAGCCGAGATGCTGCGCACCCCGAACTTCGGCCGCAAGTCGCTGAACGAGATCAAAGAGGTGCTCTCGGGCATGGGTCTCCACCTCGGCATGGACGTCGAGGAATGGCCGCCGGAAAATATCGAGGATCTGGCCAAGAAATTCGAGGACCAGTTCTGAGAACCGATTAGGGAATCGCGTCGGTAGCGGCACCGACCAAATACCGACGTTATACCGACGCGATACCGAACCTGACGAATCGGGCATTTCGCCCCAAGGAGAGACCGCCGCACGCACGGGGGTCCAGACAAAGCAAAACCGCCCGTAGAGGGCAATTCGGAGTAAGAAACATGCGTCACGCACGAGGCTACCGCCGCCTGAACCGCACCGCCGAGCACCGCAAGGCGCTCTGGGCAAACATGGCCGGCTCGCTCATTGAACATGAGCAGATCAAGACCACGCTTCCCAAGGCAAAAGAGCTGAAGCGGATCATCGACAAGCTGATAACCCTTGGAAAACGCGGAGATCTTCACGCTCGCCGCCAAGCCGCATCACAGCTCAAGCAGGACGCCTACGTGGCGAAACTGTTCGACATTCTCGGCCCGCGCTACGCCGAACGCCAGGGCGGCTATGCCCGCGTTCTGAAAGCCGGATTCCGCTATGGTGACATGGCCCCGATGGCGATCATCGAACTCGTCGACCGCGATCCCGAAGCCAAAGGCGCCGGCGACCGCGCCCGCGTGGCCGAAGAAGAATCAGCCGATAACTGAGTCCCCTTCGCCCCCGACAAATCCCAAAGGCCGCCCCAACCAGGCGGCCTTTTCAGTTGGCCAAAGTGCGTCGGGCATGGGCCAGCGCAAGGCCGGTCAGAAGATGGTCGATTGAGTCGGTCTTTCGTGGGACTCGCCGCTGGCTGACCATTAAAAATTTAAGCAAATCTTTGCGCGTTTCGTCAGGAAAACCGGCTACGATTTCGGCGAACCTACGGTCTTTAAACGATTCTTTTTTCATTGGTGTGCCCCCTGCATGTACTCAATTTAAGGTTGACTGACGTAGGAGCAACCTGTCTAAATGAACAGGTATAGTGTTCAGGGTTACCAGGCACGCTGGACTGCAGAAGGCTTGATTCTGCATAATTATGGCCGTTAGCCATGACCCCGAACGAGAGTTGGATGAAGCATGTGGCGTGACAACGAAACCTACGAATCGCTTTCCAAGGACGCGGCCGCAAAATCGGCTGCGCCGGCTGGCGAACGGCTTTCGCTCGACCACAACTTCGATGCTTTAAGCCAACTGGCACCAGCTGGATTCTCGGCGGGCCTTCACATCAGATTCGCGTCGCCACTCGTTTACGTGCGCACCTACGACGCAGCATGGACAAAACTTTATGATGAAAACGCCTATGCTTTGCGCGATCCCCTTGTTTTCTGGGGTCTCGGCGTAAAGGGGCAGACACGCTGGAGCGCGATCAGGTTACCTGATCCGTTCAACATTCTCGGCCAGGCCCGAAGTCACGGTCTGGCCTTTGGGGCAGTTGTTTCCTGTGGTCCAATTACTTCCCGCACGATCGTCGGAATCGCCCATAGAGCGCGCGAATTTACTGATGACGAAATCGCAGAAGCGGCGAGAATTGTTCACAATCTTCACATGGCAGCTGAACCCCCGACGGAATTGACGCACGCCCAGATCGAAGCGTTGCGTCTCTTAGCTGATGGGGACCGGCATACGGCTGCAGCTGCAAAACTCGGTATTTCAGAAAGCGCATTCAAGGCGCGCCTGCAGTCGGCCCGGGTCCGGCTGGGCGCACGTACAACTGCACAGGCGCTCAAGAAAGCCCGGGAATACCAGCTACTTTAGGCGTTAACGGCCTCCTCAGAATCGGTTTTTTCAACCCAGTCTGGAGGCTGACCAATGCAAGTAACAACTCTCTCTTTCGACAACATTCACAACCATGGCGAGCTTTTTGCGAACATGCTTCGCGCCCGCTACCGCACGTTCATCGAGCGCAACAAGTGGGAACTTTCCGAAGCGAACGGCATGGAATACGACCAGTACGATACCCCGGCCAGCCGCTGGGTCGCGGTGCACGAATTCGGTCAGGTTCTTGCCGGTGTGCGTCTGACGCCGACGACAGCGCGGTGTGGGATCTATTCCTACATGATCCGAGATGCCCAGCTTGGTCTTCTGGATGCGATCCCCAGCGATCTGCTCTACGACGAGGCACCCGTCGCGCCACACGTCTGGGAATCCAGTCGGGTGTTCGTCTCTGAAGCCGTTCCCTCAAAGCTGCGGCTGCGTGTCCAGATCGCCCTGATCGACGAGATGGTCCGCTCTGCGCGTGAATTGGGCGCGACTTCGCTGATCGGGATCGTTCCCGAGCATTCGCCGCGTCTGGCCAGACGGACGGGCATCGACTGCGTTGCGGCGGGCCGGGTGATCGAAACCGATGACGGCGATCGAAGCGTCTGCATCAACATCGCCCTTGCATCCAAGCTGCACTGACGGCGATTGCACTTTCAGTCGGCGCGGCAGAGGCGTAGTTTCTGCCGCGCATGACCGATCTGTTCGACACCCCCGCGCCCTCCGGCGATCCCGGCACGCCCCGCCCGCTGGCCGACCGGCTGCGTCCGGCGATGCTGGACGACGTGATCGGTCAGGACCGGCTGCTCGGTCCCGACGGACCGCTCGGGGCAATGCTCGCATCCCACAGCCTGTCGTCGCTCATTCTCTGGGGACCGCCCGGCGTCGGCAAGACCACGATCGCCCGACTTCTGGCAGATGCCTCGGATCGCAGTTTCGTTCAGATAAGCGCGATTTTTTCGGGCGTGGCAGAGCTGAAGAAGGTGTTTGAGGCGGCAAAGTTGCGGCGCGCAAACGGCCGCGGAACGCTGCTGTTCGTCGATGAGATTCACCGCTTCAACAAGGCCCAGCAGGACGGTTTTCTGCCCTATATGGAGGACGGCACGATCCTTCTGGTCGGCGCCACGACCGAGAACCCGTCGTTCGAGTTGAACGCGGCGTTGCTGTCGCGCGCGCAGGTTCTGGTTCTTGAACGCCTGACCCTTGCTCACCTTGAAATGCTGACGCAGCGGGCAGAAGCGGATCTTGGCCGCGCCCTGCCGCTGGACGCTCACGCACGCGAAGCCATGCTTGAAATGGCGGACGGGGACGGGCGGGCGCTTCTCAATCTGATCGAACAGGTCAGCGCATGGAAGGTCGCGGCCAAGCTCGATACCGAGGCGCTGACCAAACGTCTGATGCGGCGCGCGACGAAATACGACAAATCGGGCGACGAGCATTTCAATCTGATTTCGGCGCTTCACAAGTCGGTGCGCGGCTCCGACCCGGATGCCGCGCTCTACTGGTTCGCACGCATGCTGGGCGGTGGCGAAGACCCCCGTTACCTTGCCCGTCGTATCACGCGGATGGCAGTCGAGGACATCGGGCTTGCCGATCCGCAGGCACAGTCGGTGTGCCTGGACGCTTGGAACACCTACGAACGTCTTGGCAGCCCCGAAGGCGAACTGGCGCTGGCGCAGGCCGTCACCTATCTGGCGCTCGCCCCAAAATCGAACGCCGGCTATGCAGCGTTCAAGGCGGCGCAGAAGGCCGCGCGCGACACCGGATCCGAACCGCCGCCAAAGCACATTCTGAACGCGCCGACCGGACTGATGAAAGATCAGGGCTACGGTGCCGGTTACAGTTATGACCATGACGCCGAGGGCGGGTTCTCGGGCCAGAATTACTTTCCCGAGACGATGAAGCGCGGCATCTATTACCAGCCCGCCGAGCGTGGCTTCGAGCGCGAGTTGAAACGACGGCTAGACTATTTCGTCAAGCTCCGCGCCAAGCGTCAGAGTTGACATCCAGCCCGGTGCGCGCGACAGACCGCCCATGATCGGAACCCTTACCCAGGTCGCCCTCGGAGGCGCAATCGGCGCGACACTGCGCTATCTCACCGGGATCGGTGTCGTGCGTCTGATGGGGCATGGCTTTCCGCTTGGCGTGATCACCGTCAACGTCGTCGGTTCATTCCTGATGGGCGTGTTCGTGGTGGTCGCAGCGCACCGCGGGCTGACACACCTTTCGCCCTTCATCATGACCGGCATCCTCGGCGGGTTCACAACGTTTTCGGCGTTTTCACTGGAGGTCGTCACCCTCTACGAGCGCGGCGCAATCGGGCAGGCGGCACTCTATATTGCGATCTCGGTCTGCGTCTCGATTCTTGCGCTGTTTGCCGGGCTTTGGGTGACAAGGGGACTGGTGACATGAGCGCGGTTCAATCCATAGAAGTCACGCCCGACGAGGGTGATCAGCGTCTCGATCGCTGGTTCCGCCGCCGCTTTCCCCATGTGCCGCAAGGGCGCGTCGAAAAGCTGTGTCGCAAGGGCGAAATCCGGGTCGATGGTGGCCGCGTGAAAGCGGCAACGCGGATTGAAGCCGGTCAGATCGTTCGCGTTCCGCCGCTTCCCGATACGGCAGCCCCGGCAATCAACCGCACGCGGGTCAGTGACGACGACGCGGCGATGATGCAGGCCGCAGTTTTGTGGCGCGACGACCATATCATTGCGCTGAACAAACCTCCGGGCCTACCCACGCAGGGCGGCAGCAAGCAGACCCGCCACGTCGACGGTTTGTCCGAGGCGCTGCGCTTTGGTTTCGACGAAAAGCCGCGACTGGTGCACCGGCTCGACAAGGACACTTCGGGGATATTGCTGCTGGCGCGGACGCGTCAGGTCGCCGGGGCGCTGACCGAAGCGTTTCGCGACCGTGAGACGCGCAAAATCTATTGGGCCGCCGTCGCCGGCACGCCGCATCCACGCATGGGCACAATCCGGTTTGGACTCGTGAAGGCTCCGGGCCACGGTGCGTCGGGACAAGGCGAAAAGATGCTCGCGGTTCACCCGCGCGATATCGACAATACACCAGACGCCAAACGCGCGACGACGGATTACGCGGTTCTGTCGACTCTCGGGACGCGTGCAAGCTGGGTCGCGTTGGTGCCGGTAACCGGACGCACCCATCAACTGCGCGCGCACATGGCAGAGATCGGACACCCGATTGTCGGTGATGGCAAATACGGCGGCTCCGGCCAGGAAAATCTGGGCGATGGCTGGGGCGCGCAACTGGGCGGCGAGATCAGCCGCAAACTCCACTTGCACGCGCGAAGCCTGAGCCTGACGCACCCCATCACCGGAAACCGCATGACGCTGACAGCCCCGATGCCCGAGCACATGCAGCGCACATGGGACATGGTTGGCTGGCACGAGCGCGACGTGGCGACCGATCCTTTCGAAGATCCCGATGAGTGAGTGGTCGCTGAAACGATTTTGGCAGAATGCCACGGTCGATCCGCTCGACGATGCCTTCGCTGTCTTGCTGGACAAACGGCCGGTCAGGACGCCGGGAAAGCGCCTGTTGCATGTGCCAAGCGAAGCGATTGCCCGCCAGATCGCGGCGGAATGGGAAGCCCAGATCAAGGCCGTCGACCCGCGCACGATGCCGTGGACACGCACCGCCAATTCGGCGATCGACAAGGTTGCCACACAACGTGAAGCTGTTCGCGACTACCTGATAGATTATGCAGCGACTGACCTGATAAGTTATCGCGCCGAAGCCCCCGCCGGTCTTGTCGAACGTCAGTCTGCCCTTTGGAACCCGATCCTGGATTGGGTCGAAGCCGAAATGGGCGTGCGCCTTCTTGCCACGATTGGAGTAATGCCAATCTCGCAGAACGCGGAAACGCTCCTGCGTCTGAAATCCGCCATGAAAGAGATGTCGGATTTTCAACTTGCGGGGTTCTACGATCTCGTCACGCTTTCGGGATCCTATGTGATCGCACTGGCTGCAAGCCGACGCGCGCAAGCGTCCGACGCTCTTTGGTCCGCCTCGCGAAGTGACGAAGATTGGCAGGCGGAACAATGGGGAGCCGACGAAGAGGCCGCCGAGTCTGCCGAGATCAAGAAAATCGCCTTCCTTCACGCAGCGTCATTCTATCACGCGGCCTGAGAATCACGCGGTCTGGCCAACGAAGTAACTGATTTCGCGGATTCTTCGCTTTGCACTGGCAAATAAGGCTTTTTTCACGTGTGCCCTTGACGTTCCGGCGGGAATGCGCCCAAAATCGCGCCCGTTAGCAGGGGGTAAACCCCTCGACAAGAAAAAGCACCGGGGTCTGGGAGGACCCGAAGCACCGTCCAAAATGACGGAAACTCAGGAAGAGGTAATAATGAAAAAATCTGTATTCTACAGCGCGCTTACCGCCGCTGCCCTCGTCGGCAGCGTTGCTGGAGCAGCGACGCTGGACGACGTAAAGGCGCGCGGCAAACTGAACTGCGGAGTATCAACCGGGGTTCCCGGATTTGCTGCACCTGACGCAAACGGCGAATGGCAGGGCTTCGACGTGGCTGTCTGCCGCGCTGTGGCCGCAGCCGTGCTTGGCGATGCGACAGCCATCGAATTCGTTCCGACAACTGGCAAGACCCGCTTCACGGCGCTTGCTTCGGGCGAAATCGACATGCTGGCGCGCAACACAACCTGGACGTTCTCACGCGACACCGACCTCAAATTCGATTTTGTCGGCGTGAACTACTACGACGGTCAGGGTTTCCTCGTTCCGAAGGCGCTTGGTGTGACTTCCGCTAAAGACCTCGACGGCGCGACAGTCTGCATCCAGACCGGCACCACGACCGAGTTGAACCTTGCGGACTACTTCCGCATCAACAACATCAGCTACGAGCCGGTTCCGATCGAGACCAACGCCGAAGGTGCGCAGCAGTATCTGGCGGAAGCCTGCGACTCCTACACCACCGACGCATCCGGACTTGCGGCTACCCGCGCGTCCTTTGAAAACCCGTCCGACCACGTGATCCTTCCCGAGATCATCTCGAAAGAGCCGCTTGGTCCGCTCGTCCGCCACGGCGATAACGAGTGGGGCGACATCGTGATGTGGACCATGAATGCCTTGATCGCTGCCGAAGAATACGGCGTGACCTCGGCCAACCTCGAAGAGCTGTCAGCGGCAGCGGGCGACAATCCCGAGATCAACCGTTTGCTCGGCACCGAAGATGACCTTGGCGCGATGATCGGCCTCGAAGCCGACTGGGCCAAGCGCGCAATCGCAGTTGCCGGTAACTTCGGCGAGATCTTCGAGAAGAACCTCGGAGAGAACACACCGATCGGTCTGGCACGCGGTCTGAACGCACAGTGGACCGAAGGCGGTCTGCTCTACGCGCCGCCGTTCCGGTAAGAATTGTTGAATTGGAAGGGCGCGGTCATCCCGCGCCCTTCTGCTATATATGCGCCTTAGCGCAGAACAACCGGGTCAAGGAACGAGGCGCGCGTCAGATGCGCCGTAAGGAAACCCGGATACAACAGGGGAATCGTCCGTCATGACAACTGTCACGGACCCGCCGCGCGAAGGCTTCCGGCTTTCGATGCTCATTTACGATACGCGCTACAGATCGGCGACCATTCAGATCGTGGCGCTGATGGGGTTCATGTTGCTGGCCGCCTGGCTGATCAACAACACCATCCAGAACCTGAACGCGCTCGGCAAACCGATTGACTTCGGTTTCTTCACCGACACCGCAAGCTATGACATCAACCAGCGCCTGCTGGACTACAACAGCCGCGACACTCACCTGCGCGCGTCGTTCATCGGGCTCTTGAACACTCTCGTCGTGGCAGCCCTTGGATGTGTGACGGCGACGATCATCGGCGTTTTTGTCGGCGTCGCGCGGCTGTCGCCGAACTGGCTAGTCGCGCGGATCATGACCGTTTACGTCGAGATGTTCCGCAACGTGCCGGTGCTTCTGTGGATCGTTCTGTTCATGGCCTTCCTGATCGAAAGCCTGCCCAGTCCAAGCGCCTTCCGGGGCGAGGACGCGGCCAGTTCGATGATCTTCAACGACAACGTCGCTATCACCAATCGCGGCGTTTACATACCCGAACCGCTGTTTTCCCGAGGCTTTTCCGACATTCACCTCTTTGGCGACAGCCCGCTCAGGATGGACGTGTCGATGAACCTCATCGCCATTATCGTCGTTCTGGGCATCAGCATTTTCGTCATGCGACGTATCCGCGCGTATGCCAGCAAGACCCAGGAAGCCACCGGAATAAGGCCGACGACGTGGTATTATCAGGTCGGAGTCCTTTTCGCCCCGATCATCGCGCTTATGGTATTTCTGGGATTCCATCTGGGAAAACCGGAACTGAGCGGCTTCAACTTCTCCGGCGGCACGCATCTGAGGAATTCGCTCATCGCACTCTGGCTCGCGCTGTCGCTTTACACGGCGGCATTCATCGCCGAGATCGTGCGCGGCGGTATCCTGGCGATTTCACACGGTCAGACCGAAGCGGCGGGCGCGTTGGGAATTCGTCCCAACCGCATCATGAGCCTTGTCGTTCTGCCCCAGGCGCTTCGGGTCATCATCCCGCCGCTGATCTCGAACTATTTGAACCTGACCAAGAACTCCTCGCTGGCGATTGCCGTGGGCTACATGGACATCACCGGCACGCTTGGCGGCATCACAATGAACCAGACCGGGCGGGAACTTGAGTGCGTCCTGCTGCTCATGCTGGTCTATCTGACCATCTCGCTCGCCATTTCAGCGGTGATGAACTGGTACAACAATCGCGTGAAATTGGTGGAGCGTTGATATGAGCGACACACATTCCAATACGGTCGCCTATGTCCGCGACACCATGCTTCCCGAAGCCGCGCCGCCGCCAACCGAAGTCGGCGTCGTCGGATGGACTCGCAAGAACCTGTTTTCGGGCTGGTTCAACTCAATCGTGACGATTATCTGCCTGCTGCTGATCTACTATGTGCTGGCTGGTATCCTGCCGTGGATCTTCCAATCCGTCTGGACTGCGGATTCGCTTACCGAATGCCGCGAGATCATGCAGGCGACCTGGGGCGAAAGTCATGGGCATGCTTGTTGGGGGGTTATCAGGGAACGCTGGCCGCAGCTTCTGTTCGGATTCTATCCCACAGAATACTATTGGCGCCCGATCCTTGCGATGGCGCTGCTGCTGGTTTCACTGGCTCCGATCCTGTTCGCAGACAGGGTGCCATCGAAGTTCCTTTACGTGACGCTCGCCTATCCGTTCATCATGCCCTGGCTGATGTGGGGTGGCACGATCTGGAACCCGATCATGGCCGCAATGGGCTTTGTCCTTGCCGGTCTGATCATCAACTATGCATCAGACGTTATCGGGTCCCTGGGGTCGATGATCGCCGCTGTCGCGGCTGCCATCCTTTGGTGGTTGTTCCTGACAACGCCGGTCGCCGACGTCTTCGCATCGATCCTGCCGCTGGCAATGGAAACCGTCGAAAGCCGCCAGTTCGGAGGCTTCATGCTTTCGATCCTGATCGGCGTCGTTGCGATTGGGTGTTCGTTGCCCATCGGCATTGTCCTGGCTCTGGGTCGTCAGTCCGACCTTTTGATCGTCAAGTCGATCTGCGTCGGGTTCATTGAATTCATTCGCGGCGTGCCACTGATCACGCTCCTGTTTGTCGCCTCGACGCTGCTCAACATCTTCCTGCCGCCGGGCACGAATTTCGACATCATCCTGCGGGTGATTATCATGGTGACGCTGTTCGCCTCGGCCTACATGGCCGAAGTCATTCGCGGCGGATTGGCTGCCCTTCCGAAAGGCCAGTACGAGGGTGCCGATTCGCTCGGTCTGGATTACTGGCAGGCGCAGCGGTTGATCATCATGCCGCAGGCCCTGAAAATCTCGATCCCCGGGATTGTTTCAACCTTCATCGGCGTCTTCAAGGATACCGTGCTCGTGTCGATCATCGGCCTGTTGGACCCGCTGGGTCTTGCCAATGCTATCCGCGCCGACAGTGCCTGGACTGGAATTTATTGGGAGCTTTTCGCCTTTATCGGCGCGATGTTCTTCATCTTCTGCTTCAGCATGTCCCGTTACTCCATGTATCTGGAGCGCAAGCTTCAGACCGATCACCGTTAAAGGAGCGTCTCAATGTCCGAAGCGACCCAAGAGGCCATAAGTGACCGTCCGATAGATCTCAGCAAAATGCAGATTTCCGACGAGGTGGCGATCCAGATCACTGACATGAACAAGTGGTTTGGCACCTTCCACGTTTTGCGCGACATCAACCTGACGGTCTACAGGGGCGAGCGTATCGTCGTCTGCGGACCGTCCGGTTCGGGCAAGTCGACATTGATCCGCTGTATCAACCGTCTGGAAGAACACCAGGCCGGGCAGATCATCGTTGACGGGACGGAACTGACGTCGGATCTGAAGAACATCGACAAGATCCGTCGCGAAGTCGGCATGGTGTTTCAACATTTCAACCTGTTTCCCCACCTGACGATCCTGGAGAATTGCACTTTGGCCCCGATCTGGGTGCGCAAGGTTCCCAGGAAGGAAGCCGAGGAAACGGCGATGCATTTCCTTGAAAAGGTGAAGATCCCCGAGCAGGCCAACAAATTCCCCGGTCAGCTTTCGGGCGGGCAGCAGCAGCGGGTGGCCATTGCCCGCTCGCTTTGCATGAAGCCGCGGATCATGCTTTTCGACGAACCGACCTCGGCGCTTGACCCTGAGATGATCAAGGAAGTGCTCGATACCATGATCGAGCTTGCCGAAGAGGGTATGACGATGATCTGCGTGACCCACGAGATGGGCTTTGCCCAGGCCGTGGCGAACCGCGTCATCTTCATGGATGCCGGTCAGATCGTCGAGCAGAACGAGCCGAGGGAATTCTTCACCAATCCCAAATCGGACCGCACAAAGCTGTTCCTGAGCCAGATCCTCGGGCACTGAAGGCTTCCAGATTGGACTGATCGACGCCCGGATCTCACTGCTGCGGGCGTTTTGCGTCAATCCCTGATCAGTCGCGCAGGTCGCGCGGAACGGTGAAGTCGGTCACGCGTCCCGAGCCCCAGACCACCGAGCCCCATTCGTCCGCGTCAAATTCGATGATCGCAATCGCCGCCGTTGGATAGTCCGCGAAACGGGGGTGATCGGGCGGCTCCATCACGATCCGACCCGCGAAACTTGCGATGCCGGGATTGTGGCAGATCAGCATGACAGTGCGTTCCTTGCGCACTTTCAACACTTTGAGGATGCTTTCCGCGCTGGCCATGTACAGCGCGGGTTCGCTGACCATCACGGCGGTCTCGGGCATGGCGCCGACCATCTGACCCCACGTGTCGACCGTCCGCCGAGCGCCGGAGACCACAACTTCGTCGGGATGGTGACCATTGCTCAAAAGCCAGTCACTGATCGCGCGGGCGGATTTCCGGCCCCGTTCGTTCAACGGGCGATCGAAATCATCCAGCCCGGGTGTCCCCCAGTCGGATTTTGCGTGGCGCATCAGGATAAGTGTCAGCGACATGGGTGAAACCGCTCCATGTGAAAGGCCGATTGCGCCTCCACTCTGCGATAGCTTGCACCTGCGGGGCAAGCGCGCCGCACCGCGCATCCTCGCGAAAGACACTGCTGCCCCGGATCTGTGTCCAGATAGGCATGGCAGGCATCAAGATCATAATTGCCCGCCACCAGCGCCGAAACCGGACAGGCGGTCAGGCAGGGTTTGCCCGCACAGGTGTCACAAGGGTTGCGCGAAGGTTCGGGCAACTCCAGTCGATCAGGCAGCAATACGGCGCCGCGATAGGACACCATCAGCCCGGCGGTATTGTGAACCAGAAGCAGCACCGGCGACGACCAGGCGCGACCCGACCGCAGGGCCCAGC
>JBBKWG010000184.1:0-14116 GCA_037968835.1 Paracoccaceae bacterium | reverse complement strand
CGATCCGGCGAAACTGTCAGCAGGGTTTTCAACAATTGCTCGGGAAAGCACACCGGTTTCCTGACTTTGGCCAAACACCTGAACGCCGATCTGAACTACGTCGATCCAACGCATCCCGTGCAACTCGCCGTCCGCGCAGCGTTTGAAGAAACCACAGGGATCGAATCGCCCGGCTACGGAATCGACGGATGCTCGGCGCCGAATTTCGCGACGAGTGTTCACGGAATGGCGCGTGCGATGGCGTATTTTGCCGCGGCGCACGACGGCGGCGACGCCCGGATGAAAGCTGCGACAGCCCTGCGCGATGCGATGCGAAAGCATCCCCATCTTGTCGCTGGCACCGGCAAGTTGTGCACCGAGATCATGCAGGCCGCCGCTGGGAGCCTTGTCATCAAGACGGGTGCCGAGGGTTTCTTTGTCGCGATCCTTCCCGAGATGAAAATTGGGGTCGCGCTGAAGATTTCGGATGGTGCGACGCGGGCGTCTGAAGTGGCGATTGTCGCAATTCTTGTGCGGATCGGTGCGCTGGATAAGGCGCATCCGGTTGTGGCGCGCGCTCTCGACCGGCCCATCGAGAACTGGGACGGGCTGGTGACGGGTGCGGAACGTCCCGCGCCGGTGCTATTGAGCTAGGCGAAATCCTCGTGGGCGTATCCCTGAAGGAATAAAAGCGCGCTCAGGTCGCCGTGGTCTATCCGACAGGGCGCAGCGGCGGCGACCGACGGTTTGGCGTGCAGCGCGACGCCCAGACCGGCACGCTCGATCATCCCGAGGTCGTTCGCACCGTCACCGACGGCTAGCGAATCCTCGGGCAAAAGGCCGAGACGCGCGGTGAGTTCATCCAAGGCTTCGATCTTTGCCTCGCGTCCCAAGATCGGGCGCGCTGCCTGTCCCGTCAGTTTGCCGTTTTCGATCAGAAGCGTGTTTGCGCGATGCTCGTCGAAGCCCAGCTTTTCAGCGACCGATCCGGTAAACTGGACAAACCCGCCGGACACCAGTGCGGTATATGCGCCATCGGCTTTCATCGTGCGCACAAGTTCCGCACCGCCCGGCACCAGCGTTATTCGTGTTTCTAAAACTTGTTTGATTACAACGGCTTCAAGGCCAGAAAGCAGTCCGACCCGCTCGATCAACGCGGCCTCGAAATCCAGCTCGCCATTCATCGCGCGCGCTGTAATGTCGGCGACCCTGGCACCAACGCCGGCTTCATCGGCCAGTTCGTCGATACATTCCTGACCGATCATGGTGCTGTCCATATCCGCGATCAAAAGCCGTTTGCGCCGGTTTGTGTCGGGCAGAATATTGACGTCGACCCCGAGCAGTCCGACCTCGGTGCGCACGTGGTTCAGGTTGTCGGGGTGAGTGTCGACGACGAACTCGGAAGCTTCGTCCGGCGAAAGCCAGATTGCATCGCTGACCGCGCCCCATGCACCCTGAAGGCTGGCGACCAGGGCCGGGTCCAATCTGCCGGGCGCGGCGATGAGCGAGATCACAAACATCGGTTCAGATTTCCAGTTTTCGACACCGCCAGCGGGAGCGACCATTTGTCGGCCCATAGCGTCATTTCCACGCTTGCGAAAGACCGGAACCCGCCGTATTTGCGTTCTTGGGACACCCCTCCCCAACGAGGGGCGCTTATCTGGAAGGATAGCAGCAATGGTTACGACTACACCGGCATCGCGGCCGGTCAATCCGCGGTTCTCGTCTGGCCCATGCGCCAAACCTCCTGCATTTTCCCTTGAAAGTCTTAAGAATGCGCCGCTTGGGCGTTCGCACCGCGCTGGAGTCGGCAAATCGAGACTGAAAGCGGCGATCGACCGGACGCGCGAGATACTTGGCGTGCCCGATGATTACCTGATCTCTATCGTTCCGGCCTCGGATACCGGCGCGGTTGAAATGGCGATGTGGAACCTGTTGGGCGCACGTCCTGTCGAGTTGCTGGCGTGGGAAAGTTTTGGCGCTGGATGGGTCACAGACGCTGTCAAGCAGTTGAAACTGGACGCAAAAATCAACACCGCCGAGTATGGAAAGATCGTCGATCTGGCGGCGGTCGACTGGGATCGCGACGTGGTTTTCACCTGGAACGGCACGACGTCCGGTGTGCGGTTTCCCGACAGTTTCCAGATTCCCGCCGACCGTGACGGGCTGACGATCTGCGACGCCACGTCGGCGGCTTTCGCCCAGGATCTGCCGTGGGACAGGCTCGATGCAACGACCTTTTCCTGGCAGAAAGTTCTGGGTGGCGAGGCGGCGCACGGGATGCTGATCCTCAGCCCGCGTGCGGTGCAACGCCTTGAAACTTATACGCCTTCGTGGCCGTTGCCGAAGATTTTCCGGCTGACCAAGGGCGGCAAGCTGATCGACGGCATCTTCAAGGGCGAGACTATCAACACGCCGTCGATGCTGTGCGTCGAGGACTATCTGTTGGCGCTCGACTGGGCCGAAAGCGTCGGCGGTCTGGAGGGCTTGAAGGATCGCGCGAACGCCAACGCAAAGGTGCTTTGGGATTTCTGCGACGAGCGCGCGTGGATAGCGAATCTTGCCGAAGATTCAGCAACTTGGTCGAACACCAGTGTCTGCCTGAAGTTCACCGATGGACGCATTTCCGACGGTGCAGGCTTTGCCAAGTCGGTCGCCAAGCGCCTTGAAAACGAGGGCGTGGCGTTCGACATAGGGGCTTACCGCGATGCACCGCCAGGTCTGAGGATCTGGTGCGGAGCGACGGTCGAAACGTCGGATCTGCGCGCGCTGATGCCCTGGATCGACTGGGCCTTTGACATCGAAATCGCGGCCCAAAGCCAGGCTGCCTGACCCCAATTTTGCGCATCGGTATCACGTCGGTATCGTGTCGGTATCGCGTCGGTGCGCCCGAACGCTGGAATATGAACATGCAAGACAAACCCAAAGTGCTGGTCTCGGACAGCCTGAGCGAAACCGCCGTGCAGATCTTCCGCGACCGCGGCATCGACGTGACCTTCGATCCCTCGATCGGAAAAGACAAAGACAAGCTGCTGGCAGTCATCGGCGACTATGACGGCCTTGCGATCCGCTCGGCCACGAAAGTCACCGAAAGGGTGCTTGAGGCGGCGACTAATCTGAAAGTGATCGGCCGGGCCGGGATCGGGGTCGACAACGTCGATATTCCCGCCGCCTCGAAGAAGGGCGTGATCGTGATGAACACGCCGTTCGGCAACTCGATCACCACGGCCGAGCACGCTGTCGCGATGATGTTCGCGGTCGCGCGTCAAATCCCCGAGGCGAACGCCTCTACCCATGCCGGCAAATGGGAGAAGTCGCGCTTCATGGGCGTCGAGTTGACCAGCAAGACGCTGGGCGTGATCGGCGCGGGCAATATAGGATCCATCGTGATCGACCGGGCGCATGGTCTGAAGATGAAGGTCATCGCCTACGATCCGTTCCTGAGCGAGGAGCGGGCTGACAAGCTGGGTGTCCGAAAGGTCGGTCTGGACGAACTTCTGGCGCAGTCCGATTTCATCACGATGCACGTGCCGCTGACCGACAAGACGCGCAACATTCTGTCGGCGGAGAATATCGCCAAGCTGAAGCCAGGTGTGCGGATCATCAACTGCGCGCGGGGTGGGTTGGTCGACGAGGACGCGCTGGCGACGGCGCTGAAGGAGGGCCGCGTTGCCGGTGCCGCGTTCGATGTGTTCGCCACCGAGCCTGCGACCGCTTCGCCGCTGTTCAATCTCCCGAACGTCGTCGTCACGCCGCATCTGGGTGCGGCCACGACCGAGGCGCAGGAAAACGTGGCGCTTCAGGTCGCCGAGCAGATGTCGGACTTTCTTCTGACCGGGGCGGTTTCCAACGCGCTGAACATGCCGTCGGTCACAGCCGAGGAAGCCAAGACCATGGGTCCGTGGCTGAAACTGGCCGGGCATCTTGGCGCATTCGTCGGGCAATTGACGGACGAACCGGTGCGCGCGATCAACGTGCTTTACGACGGACAGGTCGCCAAGATGAACTGCGCCGCGCTGAACGCCGCTGCCGTGGCGGGGATCATGAAGGCGTCGAATCCGGACGTGAACATGGTGTCGGCCCCGATCATGGCCAAGGATCGCGGCGTCGATATTTCGACGACGACACAGGAAAAGACCGGGGTATTCGATGCCTATATCAAGCTGACCGTGAAGACAGATCAGCGTGAACGCTCGATCGCGGGGACCGTGTTCAGCGACGGCAAGCCGCGGTTCATTCAGATCAAGGGGATCAATATCGACGCCGAGATCGGGTCGCACATGCTTTACACGACGAACAAGGACGTTCCCGGCATTATCGGCACCCTTGGTCAGACCATGGGTCAGAACGGCGTGAACATAGCCAACTTCACGCTTGGCCGTTCGGAAAAGGGCCGGGACGCAATCGCGCTTCTCTATGTCGATGCGCCGGTGCCCGATCCCGTCATCCGCAAGCTGGAGGACACCGGCATGTTCCAGCAGATCCGCCCGCTGGTGTTCGATGTCGCCTGATCGTCCGGTCTTGTCGGGCTGGCCGGTGAGCGTGCCGGTCGGCTTGCACGCGCCGGTGACCGGGCCTATGGGGCTGACATGATCTATGCCATCGGCGATATTCACGGTCAATTCGACATGCTTCGGCGTGCCCATGACCGGATTGCCGAGGATCAGCGGCGCTATGGGCTTGAGGATGCGAGCGTCATTCATCTGGGCGATCTGACGGATCGCGGGCCGGACAGCCGTGGCGTCGTGCAGCACCTGATCGACGGTATCGCCGGGGGTGCAAAATGGGTTGTTATCAAGGGCAATCACGACCGCTTCTTCGCCAATTTCATCGGCACAGGTACTGTGACCGACAACCGGCTGCGTGCGGGCGTGTCGTGGTTGCATCCACGCATGGGCGGGCCGGATACGCTGGCGTCTTATGGCGTCGAGAAGAAGTTGCTGGAAAGCGTCTCGACCTTGCGCGCGCGCGCGATCAAGGCGGTTCCCGAAGCCCATGTGGCGTTTCTGGACGGGTTGCCGCTTTACCACGAAACCGGGGAGTTGCTGTTCGTCCATGCCGGCATCGTTCCCGGTGTGCCGCTGGACAAGCAGCACGAGGACGATCTGGTCTGGATTCGCGACGGGTTTCTTGAGGACGATATTGTCCATCCGTGGCTGATCGTGCATGGCCACACCGCACTTGATCAGCCCGGCCACTTCGGCAACCGCATCAATCTGGATGGCGGGGCCGGTTATGGTCGGCCGCTGGCCGCAGCGGTGTTCGAGGGGCGCGACTGTTTTCTGCTGACCGAGAAGGGTCGCGTCAAGATGGAGCAGCCCGTGGTCTAGGCGCGGCTACCAATAAGCCTGCGCCGAGGGCACGCGCCCGTATTCCAGATAGAAATCGTCAAGCTGCGGCGGCGTCACGCCCGCGTCCTGAAGCTGGACATGCGCCTGCCCGCGATGGTGGATCTGGTGCTGCACCAGATGCAGGATCAGCGCGGCGACGTTCTCCTCGATCGGTCCGCTATCGCGCTTCATGGTCCGGGTGGCGGCGAGGTCCTGCGGGGTGATGGTCCGGCAAAAGGTCGCGAACCGCATGTCGGCGTCGGCCTGAAGCGAGGCCATGCGGGTCGGGTCGGTTACGGCGACGCGATCATAGACGTCACGCCCACGCCCGCCCTGTTCGAGCGCGTCGAGATAGTAAAGATCGACCTTGTAGATGTGGTTCATCGTGGCGGCGAGCGAGGGGAAGAAACCGGGACGCGGCGCGGTGAAAGCGGCAGTGTCGAGATGGGCGAGCGCATCGTAAAGCGTCGCGTTCGCCCAGGCGTTGTTCAGCGCCATTTTCAGCCAGGGATTGTCGATCATGCCGTGTGTTCGAGCATCGACTGGAAACCGCCAAAGATCATGCGCTTGCCGTCGAAGGGCATTGTATCCATCGACCCCTGCATTCGCGGGTCCGTGAAGGTTTTCGCGACACAGGCATCGCGGGTCTCCTTGTCGGGATATTCGATCCAGGCAAAGACAACGGTTTCGTCGTCCTCTTTCTTGACCGCACGGGGGAAGCTGGTGAGCTCTCCGACTGCCACGTCGTCGGCCCAGCATTCGACCACGCGGACCGCGCCGTGTTCGACAAAGACCTCGGCAGCCTCGGCAGCGAGTTTGGCATAATCGTCGCGGCGGTCGCTTTTCACCGCCAGCAGAAATCCATCAACATACATAATTACCACCTCTGTTTCTCATGCGCCGTTGTCGTCTGAATATGTCTGGACGACAGGCGCGACGATGTGATTCCGTCCGCCCATGCAGCGATCTTACACCCCCTATTTCGTTTCGGCAGCCATTATCGCGGTCTCGGCGCTGTGGCTTTTGTGGATCGGGCGACTGCCGATTTGCGAATGCGGATACGTGAAGCTTTGGCACGGCGAGACGATGTCGAGCGAGAACAGCCAGCATCTGAGCGACTGGTACACGCCCAGTCACATCATCCACGGGTTGCTGTTCTATGCTGTGCTGTGGCTGGTTGCGCGGCGGCTTTCCGTTGGCTGGCGGCTGACCATCGCGACGGCAATCGAATGCGCCTGGGAGCTGGTCGAGAATTCCGACGCCATAATCGAACGCTACCGCGCGGTGACGATCTCGCTGGATTACTACGGCGACAGCGTTGTGAACTCGGTTGCCGACATTCTCGCCATGGTATTCGGGTTCTGGCTGGCCCGGGTGCTTCCGGTCTGGGCAAGCGTCGTGCTTGCGCTGGGATTCGAGGTGTTGACGGCCATTCTCATCCGCGATGGACTGCTGTTGAACGTCATCATGCTGGTGTGGCCGCTTGACGCCATTCGGGTCTGGCAGGGCGGCTGAGTTATTTTCGCCGGTTCTGAAGCCAACGGAAGCCGAAAAAGAACGCGGCAAGAACCACGATCCAGAATATCAGATCACCCATGGTGCGCCTTTCGTGAATGTCATGTCCAGTCGAGCACGATCTTGCCCGACAATCCGGATTTCATCGTCTCGAAGCCGAGGCGGTAGTCATCGACCGACATGCGGTGTGTGATCACAGGCCGCACATCGAGGCCATTTTCCAGCATCGCGATCATTTTATACCACGTCTCGAAGATCTCGCGGCCGTAGACACCCTTGATCGTGATCGCCTTGAATACGATGCGTGACCAGTCGACCGGCGACTTTCCGGGCGGGATGCCCAGCAGCGCGATGCGACCGCCCATCACCAGCGCTTCGACCATTTGGTCCATAGCCCGTTGATTTCCTGACATCTCGAGCCCGACGTCGAAACCTTCCTTCATTTTCAGCCGCGCCATCGTTTCGCGAAGATCATCGGTGGCGACATTGACCGTATCGACATCCGCGACCTTCTGCGCGAGGTCCAGGCGGTCCGGATTCACATCTGTGATCACAACGTGGCGGGCACCGACGTGGCGGGCGACGGCGGCGGCCATGATGCCGATGGGACCAGCGCCGGTCACCAGCACATCCTCGCCCACCAGGTCGAAACTGAGCGCGGTATGGACCGCGTTGCCGAGCGGGTCGAGGATCGCGCCGATTTCGTCGTCGATGGTATCGGGCAGCGGCACGGCATTGAACGCGGGCAGCTTCAGATACTCGGCAAAGGCCCCCTGTTCGTTGACGCCGATGCCCCGGGTTTCGGGATCGAGGTGGAATTTGCCGGACCGCGATTGCCGCGAATGCTTGCCGATCAGGTGCCCTTCGCCGGAAACGCGCTGGCCGAGTTCCAGATCGGTCACGTCGCGGCCAAGCTCGACAATCTCGCCGGCGAATTCGTGGCCGGTGATGAGCGGAACGGGAACGGTGCGGGCGGCCCATTCGTCCCAGTCCCAGATGTGAAGGTCGGTGCCGCAGATCCCGGTTTTCTTGATTCGGATCAGCACATCGTCCGGACCGATTTCAGGGACCGGAGCGTGGATCATGTCGAGACCGGGGGCGGCGGAAGTCTTGGCGAGGGCCTTCATCTGGTTGGTCATGACAATGCTCCGGTTTCGCGGCCGGCTGTAACGAATGCCTCGGCCGCGCGGTCGAGATCCTCTTTCGTCAGCGTCGCATTCATCTGGGTGCGGATGCGGGCCTGACCTTTGGGCACGACCGGGAAGAAGAACCCGGCGACATAGACGCCAAGCTCGCCCAATCGTGTCGCCATGTCCTGAGCCAAGCGCGCTTCGCCAAGCATGACGGGAACGATTGGATGTTCGCCCGGCAAGAGTCTAAAACCCGCGGATTCGAGACTATTACGCCAGTATGTCGTGTTTTCGAACAGTTGCGCACGCAGGTCGTCGCCTGCTTCGACCAACTTCAGCGCCTCAATTCCGGCAGCGACAACCATTGGCGGCAGGGCGTTCGAGAACAGATAGGGACGGGCGCGTTGACGCAACAGATCGACGATGTTCTGGGACGCCGCGACATAGCCGCCGATCGCACCACCCATCGCCTTGCCGAGCGTGCCGGTCAGGATATCGACGCTGATCCCGGCGTGGGCGGGCGTTCCCCGACCCTGGGGCCCCCAGAAACCGGTCGAGTGGCAGTCATCGACCATGCCCAACGCGTCGTATGTGTCGGCAAGCGCGCGGATTTCGCCCAGCTTCGCAAGATAGCCATCCATCGAGAACACACCGTCCGTAGCGATCATGATGAATCGCGCCCCGTCCGCGCGCGCCTCTTTCAACTTCGCTTCCAGATCGTCCATGTCGGAATTGGCGTAACGATAGCGTTTCGCTTTGCAGAGACGTATCCCGTCGATGATCGACGCGTGGTTGAGCGCATCCGAGATGATGGCGTCCTCGGGACCCAGAAGCGGCTCGAACACACCGCCATTGGCGTCGAAACAGGCGGCGAACAGGATGGAGTCTTCCATGCCGAGGAAGTCGGCGAGTTTGGCTTCCAGTTCGCGGTGCAGATCCTGCGTGCCACAGATGAACCGGACCGAGGCCATGCCATAACCGTGACTGTCGATTGCGGACTTGGCGGCGGCCTCCAGGCGGGGATTGTCGGCCAATCCCAGATAGTTATTGGCGCAGAGGTTGAGCATGTCACGCCCGCCGACGCGGATGTGGCCCGACTGCGGCGAGGTCAGCAGCCGTTCGCGCTTCATCAGACCGTCGGCTTCGATCCCGGCAAGAACGGACGTGAGATGGCGGTCGAATTCGGTCATGGGACGTCTCCTTGTCAGACTTGCCTTTATCATTGGCGAGGACCGGCCAAAAGGCACGATAGTTGGCTGACCAGCGGAACGGACACGGCAGACGGCGCGTTCAAGCGCTATTGGAGGGATACTCATGCGACTATTGATTGCTCTGGCAGCCCTGATGGGGCTGATGTCCGCAGCCATTGCCGAAGAAGTCGGCAAGGTGGGCGTGGACTGGGTTGGCAACGACATCGTTATCGAAGCGGTGAACGATCCGAAGGTCGAGGGCGTGACCTGTCATATCGCCTATTTCGACCGGTCGATCATCGACAGGCTCAGCCAGGGCAACTGGTTTGAGGATCCGTCGAACGCGTCGATTGCCTGCCGCCAGACTGGTCCGATCAAGGTGGGCGACATCGACAAGAGCAGCGACGGCGAAGAGGTGTTTCGCGAGCGGCGGTCGATCATCCTGAAAACCTTGCTGATCAAGCGTATCTTCGACGAGAAGAACCAGACGCTGATCTATCTGGCGCATGCACGCGAGTTGACGCAAGGCTCGGCCAAGACGTCGATCTCGACGGTTCCGCTTTTCGGGTCAGGCGCGACGACCGAAGGCAACTAGGCAAACGCAGGGATCTGGTTGCGGCGGGCGGCGTTGGGTATATCGGTTGCAAGCCGCAATCAGGAGTTCTCCCATGTCCGCTTCCCAGCCCGAAATAGTCATCCTGTCCGGAGTGCGCACAGCGATCGGCACATTCGGCGGCGCTCTGGCTTCCGTGCCCCCGATCACGCTGGGCGCGACTGTTGCCAAAGCCGCGATGGAACGCGCCGGTATCGAGCCGGACCGGATCGGCACAGTCGTCTATGGCCACGTCATCAACACCGAACCCCGCGATATGTATCTGAGCCGGGTTGCGGCGATGGATGCGGGCATTCCCGACACGGTTCCCGCGATGAACGTGAACCGGCTCTGCGGGTCGGGTGCGCAGGCCATTGTCTCGGTCATTCAGTCACTAATGCTGGGCGATTCGACGTTTGGGCTGGCTGGCGGGGCGGAGTGCATGAGCCGCTCGCCCTATATTGTGCCAGCCGCGCGATGGGGCCAGAAGATGGGTGATATCGGCGCGCAGGACATGATGCTGGGCGCGCTGAACTGTCCGTTCGGCACCGGCCATATGGGTGTCACGGCCGAGAACGTGGCGCGCGAGCACGAGATCAGCCGCGAAGCGCAGGACGCCTTCGCGCTGGAAAGCCAGACCCGCGCGGCCAAGGCAATTGCCGAGGGCAGGTTCGCCGATCAGATCGTTCCGGTCGAAGTGAAGGCAGGGCGCTCGTCGATGTCATTTGCCACCGATGAGCACCCCAAGGCCACCAACGCCAATGCGCTGGCCGGGCTGCGCACCGTGTTCCAGAAGGACGGCAGCGTCACCGCCGGTAACGCCAGCGGCATCAACGACGGTGCGGCGGCGCTGGTTCTGGCAACGGCGGACGCCGCCGACGAAGCCGGGCTGAAGCCGCGTGCGCGCGTTCTAGGCTATGCGCACGCCGGAGTGCGGCCGGACGTCATGGGCATCGGGCCGGTCCCGGCGGTTCAGAACCTATTGCAGCGCACCGGGCTAGGCATCGACGATTTCGACGTGATCGAATCCAACGAGGCGTTCGCAGCCCAGGCGCTTGCCGTCAACAATGGGCTTGGACTTGACCCGGCCAGGGTGAATCCGAACGGCGGAGCCATCGCGCTTGGCCACCCCGTCGGCGCAACCGGTGCGATCCTGACGGTCAAGGCGATCTATGAACTGGAACGCACCGGCGGACGGCGGGCGCTGATCACGATGTGCATCGGCGGCGGACAGGGCATCGCACTGGCCATCGAACGGGTCTGAGGATTTCCGTTCAGACAGGTTAACGCCGTGTTTACCTCGTAGCGGACATAACTTCCGAGGCGGCCCCTGGGCGGCACCGACGGAGTTATGTCATGGAAATGTCCGAACAACTGGGCGCTGAGCGGCGAGCGCGGCTTGCTGCAGAGCGCCTGCTTCAGCAGACCAAATCCGAGCTCTACGAGGCGAACCAGAAGCTTGCCTCGCACGCGCGGCACCTGTCGGACGAAATCGTCTCGACCCGTGCCACGACCAAGCGCGTCATGTCGGAAGCCGAGGACCTCAAGGACCGCTACCAGACCGCCCGATTCAGTCTCGAACAAGCGGAAAGTGCCATCATGATCGCCGAGCGGCGACTGTGGGATTCACTTGAGACCATCCGCGACGGCTTTGCGGTTTTTGACGCCGACAACACCCTGATTGCCGCCAACCGTGCCTATCTCGCGATTTTCGACGGGCTTGAGATGGTCCGCCCCGGTATCGAAATGCGGATGCTGATCGCGTTGATGGCCGAGGAGGGTCTGGTCGATACCGGCGCTCAGACATGCCGCGAGTGGCAGGACATGATGCTGGACAGGTTGAAGTCCAATCGCATCGACGCGGCGGTTCTGAAATTGTGGAACGGTCAGTATTACCGCTTTATCGACCGACGCACGCGGGACGGCGATTTGGTGACGTTGGCGCTGAATGTGTCGGATCAGATGGCCCGAGAGGGCCAGTTGAAGGAAGCGCGCCTGCGGGCCGAGGCCGCGAACCGCGCCAAATCGGCGTTCCTTGCCAACATGAGCCACGAAATTCGCACGCCGATGAACGGTGTCGTCGGGATGGCCGATCTGCTGCTGGAAACCGATCTGGACGAAGAACAACGGGCCTATCTCGACACCATCAGGACATCGGGCGAGGCGCTTCTGGTCATCATCAACGACGTGCTCGACTATTCCAAGATCGAGGCCGAGAAGATCAGCTTCAAGTCCGAGCCTTTCGATCTGGAACGCTGCATCCACGAGGTCGTGACGCTGCTGCATCCGAGCGCGATCACCAAGGGGCTTCAACTTGCCGTCGACTACGATCTGTTCATGCCGACGACCTATATCGGCGACGCCGGGCGCATCCGTCAGGTTCTGACCAACCTTATCGGCAACGCGATCAAGTTCACCGAAGAGGGTCACGTCGCGATCAGGGTGGTCGGGTTGCCGGGCGAGACCGGGTCCGAATATCGCATTCACGTCACGATCGAGGATACCGGCATCGGCATTCCCGAAAGCAAGCTGGACGATGTGTTCCGCGAGTTCCAGCAGGTCGAGAACGACCGCGACAGGGCCCATGACGGCACCGGGCTGGGGCTGGCGATCACCCGGCGGCTGGTTTCGCTGATGGGCGGCGAAGTCTGGGTCGATTCGACTGAGGGCGTCGGGTCGGGCTTCGGATTTCACCTGACGCTGCCGTCGGTCGAGGATGACGAACCCGAACAGATCAGCGCACCGCCCTGGATGCGCCGGGCCATCGTGCTGGACGACGAGGGCCTGAACCAGTCGGTCATCCTCAAGCAACTGAGCCTGATGGGTCTGAGCCCGACGACCGTTTCGTCGCTGGACGACATCGCGGCAGAGAACCCGACTCCGCAGGACGTCGTTTTCGTCGGCCAGCGCGACCGCGACGACCTGATCCTGCCGGCGGCAGTTGCGTTGCGCGAGCGGTTCAACATGGCCGGACTATTCCTGCTGGTCAGTGGACCCTACAACCTGCCCAAGGGCGAGCATCCGTTCGATGCGGTTCTGCAACGCCCGGTGTTGCGAGCCGACATGATGCGGTGCCTGACGGCGATCGGTTCGCCTGGTGCTGTTGAAGCGGTGAGTGGGGAGGAGGCGGGGAGCGACGCGGGTGCCGACGTTGAAGCCGTCATGCCGACAGTCGAGGCAGGTCCCGCGCCGGGTGCTGACTTGCGCGCAATGAGGGTGCTGGCTGCGGAAGACAATCGCACCAACCGTTTCGTCTTTCAGAAGATGCTGAAGACCCTCGATATCGAACTCGTTTTTGCGGAAAACGGATTGGAAGCGGTCGAGCTGTTTTCCGAGATGCGTCCGGACATCGTGTTCACGGACATTTCAATGCCGAAGATGGATGGCAAGGAGGCGGCGCGGCAGATTCGACGCATCGAGGCTGAATGGCGCACCGAGCCCTGCCCGATCATTGCCATTACCGCGCACGCGATGGAGGGTGACGAGGCCGAAATCCTGGCCGCAGGTATTGACCATTACCTGTGCAAACCGTTGAAAAAGCAGAGCCTGATCGACCATATTCTGACGGCCCAGCCGCTTGGAACCCGCCCGGTGATGGCAGACGTCGAGGGCGCGGTGACTGCACCGCCCGCGGTCACGCTGGTTCGCGGTTTGATGGAGAAGGCCGCCAGCGCCAATTAGGCCGCGGCGCTTTCAGCGTTCTCGGGGCGGTGGAACGACAGTTTGTCGCCATCGCAATCAACCAGATGGTAACCGCCCAGATCGAAATCCTTCAGGCCGTCGACGCTCGTCACCCGGTTTTCAACAATGAACCTCGCCATTGCGCCACGAGCCTTCTTGGCAAAGAAGCTGACCATTTTTGGCGTGCCGTTCCTGACCTCGAAGAACTGCGGCGTGATCACGCGCGGTTTCAGGCGCTTCAAATCGACCGCACCGAAATATTCCTGGCTGGCGCAGTTGACGAGGATTCGACTTCCCGTCGCCTCGGCATCGGCGTTCAACGCCTTGGCGATGATGTCGCCCCAATAGGAATAAAGGTTCGTTCCCCGGCGGGTTTTCAGTCGGCTGCCCATTTCCAGGCGATAGGGCTGGATCGCGTCGAGGGGTCGAAGAACCCCGTAAAGCCCCGAAAGGATGCGCAAGGGCGCCTGCGCGGCGTCCAGCGTTTCGCTGTCCATGCTGCGGGCATCGAGGCCCTGATATGTGTCACCGGCAAAGGCGAAGATGGCGGGGCGCGTGGTGTCCGGGTCCGGCGTATCCTCGAAAGCGCGGAACCGGTCGCGGTTGAGACGCGCCAGATCGTCGGAGAGATCCATCAGCGACTTCAGTTTGCCCAGCGTCAGCGCCCGCGCGTGAGAGGCCAGGCGAGTAGCATCGGCG
>JBBKWG010000183.1:0-13515 GCA_037968835.1 Paracoccaceae bacterium | reverse complement strand
GCTTCCTCGTCATAGACCATTTGAAAGAACTCGCGATCAAACGTCAAATCGAGATCAATATTCGCCGAAGTCGCTGCGTGAAGCGGCTGAGCCAGCAAAAGCGTGGCTGCAAGAATGATATTCTTCATGTTTGACCCAATCCAATTTCCCGCCGCATAGCCGGCAGATACAGTCACGGTCACTTTAGCCATTAATTTTTTTCTCTCTAGAGAATGCATTACGCGTGGGCGGCTTTTCGCCAATTTAACTTATCTTACAAGATATTGATCCTATTCAGCCCAGAATCGCCGCGTCGCGATCAGCATTCCCACGCAACCACGCATATCCGTATTCGGGAAGTTCAAGCACATTGTCGGCAAGTTCCGCGTATGTCGGCCCGGCCAGACGCGCGGTCTCCGAGCACCACAGTCGCACGGGCCCATTCGAGAGGTTAAACAAGGCCGTCAAACCATCTTCACCCCCGCGACGAAATCCTAAAACCGGCTCCGGCAGATCGAGATACTCAGTGCCGGACGTGCGAAACTCGGGCGCGTTCCGATAGAAGGCGAGAACGCTACGATAATGGTGAAGCACCGACGATGGGTCGGCTTCCTGCAGCTCAACGGCGCGTGCGGCTTGCGGCGGCTTAACAGGCAACCACGGTTTTCCGATCGTAAAGCCAGCGTGAGGCGCGTCAGCGTCCCAGACCATCGGCGTGCGGCAGCCGTCGCGACCCTTGTATTCGGGCCAGAATTTCAGGCCAGGCGGATCGACGATTTCCGAGAACGCGAGATCGGTCTCAAGTTGACCGAGTTCCTCGCCCTGATAGAGGCACTTCGCACCCTCGAAGCTCAGCAGAAGTGCCACTCCAAGGCGCGCCAGCGCATCCGGCTCGCTGACATCGACGCTCCAACGCGAGACATGGCGCACCACATCGTGGTTCGAGAATGCCCAACACGGCCAGCCGCCAGAGGCTTCATCGAAGAACCCACCCACGCACTTGCGGAAATGCGCCGCGCTAAATTCAGGACCCAGCATTTCGAAGGAATAGGCCATGTTCAACCGATCCGGGCCGGTGGTGTATTCGCCCATGATCTTGGCCGCACCCCGCCCTTCACCGACTTCACCAACTGTCAGGATGTCGGAATACTGATCAGTCAGGTGGCGCACGCGCTTGAGGAATCCCACAGTTTCAGGACGAGTCTTGTCGTAGATGTGGTGCTGGACATTGTAGGGATTGATCCAGTCGCCATCGGAAGCATCCACGAGAGGTGGATTGTCGCGGAGTTCGGCGTCGTGGAACGGATAGTTGATGCTATCGAGACGAAAACCGTCGACGCCGCGATCGAGCCAGAAGCGCATGGCATCGAGAATTGCGTTCTGCACATCGCGGTTGTGGAAGTTCATCTGCGGCTGCGACATCAGGAATGAATGAAGGTAATATTGACGGCGGCGGGGCTCCCATGTCCACGCGGGGCCACCGAAGACGCTCAGCCAATTGTTGGGCGGCGTTCCGTCCGGCTTGGCTTCGGCCCAGACATACCAATCGGCCTTTGAATTGTCGCGCGAGACGCGAGATTCCTGAAACCACAGGTGTTGGTTCGAAGTGTGGCTTGGCACCTGGTCGATGATGAGTTTCAGTCCGAGATCATGCGTGCGCGCCAGTAGTTCATCAAAGTCTTCCAGTGTGCCGAACAAGGGATCGACGCCGCAAAGGTCCGAAATGTCGTAGCCCATGTCGTCCATCGGCGAGGTAAAGAAGGGCGACAGCCAGATTACGTCGACTCCAAGCGATGCAACATGGTCCAGTCGCCGGGTGACGCCTTTGAGATCGCCGATTCCGTCGCCGTTGTCGTCCTGAAATGATCGCGGATAAATCTGATAGATTACCGCGCTTTTCCACCAGTCGTTCATGTAAGTCTCCGCGTTCGTACGTCGCGCTGTTATCGCTAACGGTCAGTCCGAGTGCCAGCTTTGATTTTGGCGATGTTGTAATTTTTTACCTTAGCTTGGCCCGGATTCAGTGCTAGTTTCTGAACCATGCGAGGTGTTGTGCTTTCCCTTCTGTTGGCGGTTCCTGCCACCGCGCAGGATGCGCCTGGTCCGTTTGCTAGCTTCGATCTGGCCAGCGAGCCTGTGTTGGCCGATCCCCATGATCTGGCAATCGGGCCGGACGGGCGGCTTTATGTTGCGGACAAGTTCGGGGCGCGGATTGCGGTCTTTGATCCTGATACTCTGGAGTTGATCGAGATGCTCGGCGAAGGCTTTTTGCCGGGTGTCCACGACATTTCTTTCGGACCGAACGGCGATATTGCAGTTGCTGTCACGGGATCGAGTGCGGTGGCGCTTTACGAAAGCCTCGATGTTCTGGATGCGCCTCCCGATATAGGAGTTCAGGCACCCGGGACTGAGGGTGCTCTGTTGCATTCAAACGGGCGGCTGTATGCGATGGCGAGCGGAATAGGTGTCCTGGCGATGTTCGACGGGTTGGAGTTCATCGCAGGTGCCGAGGGACATCTTGGAGCGCATGATGTAGAGGAAGGGCTCGACGGGTCGGTTTGGGTGGCGGACAACCGGTTTCGCAGGCTGGTGCGCTATTCACCCGATCTCGAGCGACTCCAGGTGATTGATCATACGAAGTTTCGATTTGTCGGTCCGCGCTATCTGGACGTAACCGAATTTGGCTATCTGGTCGTGTCGGATCAGGAAGGTCATCGCATCCTGCTGATCGACCCCGAGGGCCCCGATGGCGGGACGCTGATCGGGGTGTTGGGGGACGGTGTGCCAGGGATGGGGCCGGACAAGTTCGACGATCCCGAGGGCGTTACGGTCGACGGAAGCCGCTATTTCATCAGCGATTCCGACAATAACCGGATTGTCCGCTACAGCGTCGTGTTGAACTAGGTCTTATTCGGCAGGGAAGAGAAAGATGTCGCCGCGATTTGCGTTACGTAATGCGTCACGGATTAGCGCAACCGTAAGTGCCAACGTCAAAGCGAGGAAACCCGCGCCAGAATACGCGGCGAGCGACAGCAGAAACGAATTGCTGGCGAGATAAACGGCGAAGCCCGAGAAGAACCCAGCCATCATACCAATTCCGAGATAAACCATAACCATTTGCGTCACCATTAACAAAAGTTGATGGGTACACTCTGCAAATTGTTTGGGGCACAAATGTGTCGATAATTACTTGAAATAGGGCATTACCAAGATTGGTTAACAGTCGGTTCAGAGGGTTATTCGCGCAAACCGCAGTTCAACTGGCCCATTCCCAAGGCCGCGTGAACTGGCCCAACGTCTCGGAGACCACCGTATCCTCTACCTTGCCATCGCGTTCAATGCGCGCGACCAGCCCGCGTTTCTTGTCCTCGAAAACCTCGACCACATGCGCCGGAATACCTGCTTCCTGCATGGCGGCGTCATAGACGCGGGTGATGGCGCGGCGACGCAGATCCGGTTTGAACACCTTGCCGACGGCGGTCTTGGGCAATTCATCGAGGATCTCGAGATACTTCGGCAATGCGGCGCGTTCGGCGATCTTTGTTCCGGCAAACTGAATGAGTTCTTCGGTCGTGACCGAGGCGCCGGCGACAAGCTCGACGTAGGCACATGGGAGTTCGCCGGCGTGGGCATCGGGCTGACCGATGGCACCGACCATTGCGACGGCCTCGTGGCCGGCCAGTGCTTCTTCGATTTCCGCCGGGTCGATATTGTGGCCGCCGCGGATGATGAGGTCCTTGGCGCGGCCCGTTATCCAGAGATAGCCGTCAGCGTCAATGCGACCAAGGTCACCGGTTCGCAGGTACTTGTCATTGTAGAACAACTCGCGATTCTTATCGGCCTCGGTGTAGGTCTTGCCGACATAGACGCCGGGATTTCCAACGCATATTTCGCCGACTTCGTCAGGGTCGCACTCGCGCAGGCCGTCCGATGTCGCCATGTAGATCTTGACGTCCGTATAAGGAAACGGAATGCCGACGGAGCCGATTTTCTTCTTACCGTTGATCGGGTTGCAAGAGACAAGGCAGGTCGCTTCGGTCAGGCCATAGCCCTCGATGACTTCGACCCCTGTGCTTTTCTCGAATCGTTTGAATAGTTCGACTGGCAGCGGCGATGAACCGGAGAACGCGGTCTTGATAGTCGAGACATCGGCATTGACCGGCCGCTGCATGAGTGCCGAGATTGCCGTCGGAACCGTGATGACGAAGGTTACCTTCCAGCGTTCAACGAGTTTCCAGAAATTGTCGAAAACGCCATCGCCCCGATAACCGGCGGGGGTCGGGAAAATGACGTGCGCGCCCGACGCAATCATGGCCATCAGGATAACGTGGCACGCGAAGACGTGGAACAAAGGTAGCGGGCAGATCACGTTGTCTTCTTCGGTGAACAGGATCGTCGCACCAAGCCAGCCGTTGTAAACGATGCCTTCATATGTGTGCTGGGCAACTTTGGGCATTCCCGTGGTGCCGCCGGTGTGGAAATAAGCCGCAACGCGGTCCGCTGTAGCATCGGCAAAATTGAGCGTGGTATTCTGCTTGGCGACTTCAGCGTTGAAATCGAGAATGCGTGCCTTGTGCGCGACGGGGTTCTTCGGGCGAACCAGCGGCACCAGCCACGATTTTGGTGGTGTCAGATAGCGATTGAGATCAACCTCCAGAACCGCCTCGATTTTCGGTGCCAGCTTCACCGCCTCTGCGGCTTTCTGGGCGACGTCGGTCTTCGGGAACGCCTTCAAGGTCACCAGCACCTTGGCACCAGTCTCGCGCAGGATCGCGGCGATCTGTTCCGCGTCGAGCAAAGGATTGATCGGGTTGGCGATGCCCGCCACTGTACCGCCCAAAAGAGTGATTACGGTTTCGTTGGCGTTCGGCAGAAGGTAGGCGACAACATCCTTTTCCCCGATGCCCAGCTTGCGAAACAGATTGGCGGCCTGCGTCACCTTGGCATGGAGTTCGTTCCATGTGAGCGTCTCGGCCTTGTCCTTTGGACCTGAAAGCAGCTGGTAGGATATCGCGTTTCGCGCACCGTGCGCCTTTTTGGTGCGCGTCAGCATCTCGTAGACGGTTTTCGGTAGCGGCCGATCTTTCCACGGTGTTTCGGCTTCCAATGCATCGCGGTCGGCCAGTGATGAGAACTTGCCCATACGATTTCCTCCCTGCCCCCTTTGCGGGGTTTTCCCTTGCGGAAGTTGTCGCCCGAAAGCGGTGCAAATCGCAAGCTCGGTGTGGTTTTTCAACGTAACGTCAGAAAATTACTCGGCGGCGAGGCCCTCGGTGAACTGGAGGCGAGCGAGCCGGGCGTAAAGCCCACCTTCGGCGACCAGCGCATCATGGGAGCCTTCGGCTACGATTCGACCCTCCTCGAACACCACGATGCGGTCCGCTTTCTTTACTGTGGCCAGACGGTGGGCGACCACGATTGTCGTGCGCCCTTCGGCCAACCTTTCGACAGCATCCTGAACCAACCGTTCACTTTCCGCGTCAAGAGAGCTGGTAGCTTCGTCGAGGAGCAGGATCGGCGCGTCGCGCAGGATGGCGCGGGCGATGGCAATGCGCTGCTTCTGGCCACCCGACAGCATCACGCCACGCTCGCCAACGTAGGTTTCGTATCCGTCCGGCAGGTTTGCAAGGAACTCGTCGGCGGCTGCAGCTTTTGCGGCGTCTTCGACTTCGGCATCCGTGGCGTCGGGACGACCGAACCGGATGTTTTCGCGTGCAGTCGCTGCGAAAATCACCGGATCCTGCGGAACCAGCGCGATATTCCTGCGGAAGTCGGCGCGCTTCAAGTCGCGCAGATCGAGATCGTCCAGGGTGATCTGCCCCTCGACGGGATCGTAAAAGCGCAGAAGTAACTGAATGACAGTTGTTTTACCCGCGCCTGAAGGCCCGACCAGCGCAACCGTCTCGCCTGGCTTGATATCAAGCGTGACGCCGTTCAAAGCCGCCTGCCCCGGTCGCGAGGGATAGTGGAACGTGACGTCTTCGAGTTTGACAGCGCCGATCAGACGTTCGGGCAACGGGATTGCCGCGTCGTCATCCAATACCGTATCGCGCGCCGTCAACAATTCCACCAGACGTTCCGTGGCCCCAGCGGCGCGCTGTATTTCACCCCAGATTTCGGACAACGCGCCAACCGCGCCTGCGACCAACACCGCGTAGATGACGAATTGGACTAGCCCGCCGACGCTCATCGACCCCGCCCTAACATCGCGCGCGCCGATCCAGAGCACACCGACGATCCCCGCGAACACAAGGCTTATGACGATGACCGTCATAACTGCGCGAGTTGCGATGCGTTTTCTGGCGGCGTCGAAGGACTTTTCGGTCACGTCCGCAAATGTGTCTCGGCTGATCGTTTCGTGGGTGAACGCCTGCAACGTCTGAACCGATAGCAAGGCTTCCGAGGCATTGCCCGACGACGTCGCGATCCAGTCCTGATTTTCCCGACTGAGCGCCCGCAGTCGTCGCCCGAGCACAACAATCGGAATGATGATTGCCGGGACGATCAAAAGGACCAGGCCAGCAAGTTTCGGCGACGTGTAGAACAGCAGGCCAAGCCCGCCGATAAGGATGAGGGCATTGCGCAGTGCAATCGACACCGACGACCCGATGACACTGAGAATAAGCGTGGTGTCGGTTGTGATACGGCTGAGCACTTCGCCCGTCATGATCTTTTCGTAGAATGCCGGACTCATTCCGATCATGCGGTCAAACAGCGATGTCCTGATGTCGGCGACCACGCGTTCGCCAAGGCGGGTGACGAGATAGTATCGCAGGCCAGTTCCGAGGGCGAGAAGCAGCGCAATGGCAAGCGCGGCCGCGAAGTAACTGTCCAGAAGCTCGACCGCGGAGGTCTCGAAACCGTCGACGACGCGGCGCACAGCAATCGGTAATATCAGCGAAATCGAAGCGGTTGCGATCAATGCAACAATCGCGGCAAGCATCAATGTGCGATAAGGCGCAATATAAGGCCAAAGTGCCCCGAGTGCGGCCACATTCCGCGACTTTGCGCGCTCTTCGCTCGAAGCAATTCCAGTATCGACCATGCAACCTCCCTTAACCCGCTCCCAGATAGCCGGGCAAGGCGGGGGCCACAAGTCGGAGGAGGATTCGAGACGTTCTGGCGCGTGGAGCGGGCGGCGGGAATCGAACCCGCGTCATCAGCTTGGAAGGCTGAGGTCTTACCATTACACAACGCCCGCTTGGCATCCGAGTGACTATTTCATTGGGGTTTTGGGGTCAAGCGGGATGTCTGCCGGGATGCAAATGGTACGTTGAAACTCACTACTTCGATGGCCGCAATTGACCCAACGCTTGCCTTGCCCGAGCGGTTCGCCGCCGCAGTACAGCCTCCCCAGTGCGGCCATTTGTCGACAGCGCAGCATGAGCGCCAATGAGATGACTGCAACGCGGACAACACGGTCAGTTTTCGGTCCAGAACGGTCTTACGCTTCCAACAGCTTACCGCATTCTGAACTGTGCTGGCGTAAACCCAAAATCGACAGGTTAGTCCGACGCCTTGAAGAATAACGTTGACGCTACGTAAGGGAAGGCCCCACTGTTTTCATATCGGAAATCCAGGGAGGTCTATCATGAATTGTTTTTCAGCAACGGCGGCTGTCTCCGCAGGACTTCTAATCGGTTCGGTTGCGACAGCACAGGAAGTCGTCTGGACCTTGGAAGGGCTCGAAGCGCCCGAGAGCGCGTATTTTGATGAGGCGCGCGACGTTCTCTACGTCTCAAACGTCAACGGTGAGCCGATGGACAAGGACGGCAACGGATATATCGCACGCGTCAGTCTCAATGGAGAGATGCTTGAGGCACAATGGGTCACCGGGCTGGACGCGCCAAAGGGATTGGTGAGCGACGGCGCCACCCTTTACGTGAGCGATATCGACCGGCTGGTCGCCATCGACATAGAGTCCGGTGAAATTTCCGGGACTTGGCCTGCCGAAGGCGCGATCTTTCTCAACGATACAGCGATCGACAAAGTGGGTCGCGTCTATGTTTCGGACATGATCGCCGACAGGATTTATGTCCTCTCGGACGGCACACTCTCCGCCCTTGTGGAAGGAGAGGCCCTACAGCATCCCAATGGACTCAATATGCGCGATGGCAACCTGATCGTCGCGCCTTGGGGACTTGAATTGCAGGATGATTTCACAACAAAGACCGGCGGGCACCTTGTGATTGTTGACGTCGAAACCGGCAGCGTAACACCCTTGGGATCCGGTGATCCGGTTGGCAACCTTGACGGGCTGGAACCGGACGGCAAGGGCGACTGGATTGTGTCGGACTGGATTGCCGGGGCCGTCTACCGCATTGCCGATGACGGAAACAAAAAGTTGCTCCTCGATCTCGACATGGGCAGCGCGGACCTCGAATACATTCCCGGCCAGTCCTTGCTCATCGTGCCCATGACGCTCAACAACACACTTGTCGCCTATCGGATCGAATAGGCTCTACGTGTCTGGCACTTGACGCCATCAGACTGCCTGAGACAATACTGCGACTATTGCGCGGAAGGTTTGGGCTCACAGCTTCCGATCCCCGCCTTGCAGCAACTGCTAGTTTTTGCCCAGTGAGAGCGTCACTCTCTGCCCAAAGCGACCGTTGGTCAAACCCGATATTCGCGCGCGGCGCAGCATTCTGCCCACGAAAGCTGTGCGGACGAAGTTGCTGTCCGGTTTCGGTTGCTAACCTAGCCCAAACGGCATGCCGAATTGTTCAATTTCCCCTAGTGAGTACCTCGTCCAAAATCGCGCTCACCAGAAATCTTTGTGTCCTTCGACGATTTCACTTTCGAGCTCAGCAAAAGGTCCGCGCACTTCGACGCCGCGTTGTCCCGAAGCAAAGACGTTGCGGCAATTCAGATCTAGGGTGAGGTTCTCAGGGTTGTCGCCGGTAAGCTCCGCCAGCCGTTTTTCCGTCATACCAAAGACGACAGTTCCGATCCCTGCCCAGTAGCAGGCGCCGGCACACATGCAGCACGGCTCTACTGAGGTGTATAGCGTGCATCCAGACAGGAAATCCGCCGAATAGCTCCGGGATGCCGCGCTCGCTACATTCAATTCTGCGTGGCCAGTACCGCCATCTGTCGCGAAGGTATTTCCAGACTGTCGCAGCACCCTGCCGTCCGGCCCAACAAGCAGGGCACCGAAAGGATGGTTCCCACACTCCCGGCTTTCCGCTGCGATACGAACTGTGGCACGCAAATATTCGACATCTTTCTTCATCATTTGCCTCCCGCATGCCTGATTACCCCTCAATTTGCTGACAGAAAAGAAGAAAAAAGGCGTGCTTCGGATCGGCAGCTCCATCAACCATTTTAGATTTTTGCATCTATTGGCTGCAATTCGAATGGAACTTCGCTCAAAAAAATCGGACCATCCAAATTGAACAAAATTGGCCCGTCGCAGCTCTGCGAAATCCGGCAAACGCCGGCCTGAAGTGGCTATCCACACCGTGGCAAGCCAGGAAATCGAAGTCATCTACTACTTTGAGTGTCTGCAGGCAGCGTCTATGAAAGAGCTTAGGCCGATTGAGTAACCGGGAAAATATTGATGGAGTTTGGGCTAACTGACAAAACCATTATCGTCACGGGTGGCGCTTCAGGGATCGGTGCGGCCATCGTCGAGGAACTTGTGGCGCAAAGGGCCACTCCGGTCATACTGGACAAGACCATCCCCGATCTCGATAGACTCAAGGGTCTGCGGGCTCAATCTCCTGCCACCGATTGGATCACGGTTGATCTAACGATTGACGATCAGTGCCGCTCTGCGGTGTCCGAGTTGTTGCATCGCCATGGCAAAATCGATGCATTGGTCAACAATGCGGGCATCAATGACGGAGTTGGGCTGGACGCCGGTCCGGCGGAATTTCGCACCTCGCTCGAACGTAATCTGGTTCACTACTACACAATGGCGCATCTCTGCGTGCCGGAAATCAAGCGCCAGCGTGGATCGATCGTCAACTTGTCCTCGAAGGTCGCACTCACCGGGCAAGGCGGAACTTCGGCTTATGCTGCGGCCAAAGGTGGCGTGCTGGGCCTAACGCGGGAATGGGCGACCGAGCTTGCCCGCGACGGCGTCCGGGTCAATGCTGTGGTTCCAGGAGAAACCATGACGCCAATGTATCAGACATGGCTTTCCGGATTTGACAATCCGGATGAAAAATTGGCGAAGATCGTCAGAAACATTCCACTTTCACATCGAATGACCACTTCGGCAGAAGTCGCCGCAACGGTTGTCTTTCTCCTTTCCGACTGGGCAGGTCACATGACGGGCCAGGCGCTGGTCGTGGATGGTGGATATAGTGATTTGGACCGAGCGTTGACCAGCACCTGACTTTCTAGCTGAAAGGACCCGCTATGCGCTATGAACTGATGCTTCCTCACCAGATCAGGGCGGCGATTGACGACAATTGGCCGGTCGTCCTGCCCCTCGGCGTTCTGGAATACCACGGCGAACATCTGCCGATTGGATTGGACACACTTGTTGTGATCAAGTTGCTGGAAACGTTGGAGCAAGAGATGGACATCGTTCTGTTGCCCCCGTTTTACTATGGTGCTGCCAGTTATGCAGTCGCCGGACCGGAAAGAACCGGAACACTGCACGTCGGCGCTAATACTCTGTACCCCCTTGCACAGGAGATGTTTTCCGGTCTGTTGCGGATCGGTTTTCGAAACATCCATTTCTTCGTTCACCACCAGACCGAGAATTTCGCAGCGGGAATGCCCACCGACCTTGCGTTCAAATTCGGCGCGCGCCAGGCGATCTTCGGTTTTCTCGAAGCCACTCGCGGTGAAGGCTGGTGGGGCAAAGCTGACATGGCTGAGTACTACGGCCAACAATCCAGCAGCGACGACCCCTTTAACTGGATCAAAGGACATCCCTTGATGACGACCGAAATCATCGCTGAGTTTCCCTTTGACCATGCCGGGCTAGGCGAAACTTCGCTCCTGATGGCGCTCTGCCCGGACGCCGTCGAAATGGAAAACCTGTCACTTGATCACTGGTATACAGCCAGCGCGTCTGCCGCGACTCGCGAACTCGGCGAACAAGGCCGGAGCTTAATTCTCGCGCGTATGCGGGAAGCCCTTCGCATTGCATAGAAGCATTCGCAAGTAAGGGCTGCACGAGAATCGCAATAGTTTAAATATGTGACTCGCTCAAAGGAGGATTGACGGCGCATTGCGGTTACTCGCTGACCTGAGCGTCGCCGCTTCCCCGAACTGGCTATTCGTTTACAACGTAACTTTTCCGTTGAGCATATGACGTCGTGCGTTACACGGCGGCTCCTCATGGTCCAAACTATGTGGTCACTATCGAAATCGAAACGGAAAGAAGTCGTCGAGAGAGTATTTTGGAGTTCCCGGGCGCAGACAAGTGGCAATTGATCATTTTGGGCGTAGGCGACCCGAGCCACCTCCTCCACCTCTCGATTGATAAATTTTGGGCTCAAAGCATGCGTAATTGGGCTGCCTCTGTTCTGAGGTCGAGCTCCCGGTAGGATCACTGGATAGCTGTGAACATGGGAGATAGATGATGGAATATTTTGCTGGATTGGATGTGTAGGCGCGGTGCGTCGTTGACGGTAAGGGCAAGGTGATGCTTGAACGCGAATGGCGTGTGAGGTCAACGACGTTGCGGCGTGCTTGGCGGCCTTCCCATATTCATTTGAACGTATTGGCTTCGAGGCAAAAACGATGAGCCAGCATCTTTTCTTCGGTCTGACCGGCGCAGAGTTCGATGACGTTTGCATGGAAGCGCGCCAGGTGAATGCCGCACTTTCAGCGATGCGAAACAAGACCGACAGGAACGACGCGCGGGGCATCGCCCAGGTTTTGCGCACCGCCTGGTTCAGCCCGGTTCATATGAAGAGCCGTGAGGCCCATGGGGTTCGTGCTCTGCTGAGCACGCGCAGGGCGCATGTCAAGAAGACGATGGACCTCGCGAACGAAGTCTGCGGACTGTTGAAGATCTTTGGCGTCCGCCTGCCCGAGACCGTGAAGCATGGCGGCTTCGACGGTAAAGTCGCCCGCTGATCGAGATGGACGACGTTCTGGCGTACGCTTTGGTGCCGCTGACCTGCTCCCCTTGGAGTCCGCACTTATAGGTTAGCTCTGTTCAGGGTTTGGTTTTTTTCTGACTTTTGGAGATACTCCCGCGGGGTGTTCCAAGCGGCTTCGTCAACAGTTTCATCGAAATTTTCATAAATATGGCAAGGAGTTAGTTGTTTCCAAAATCCTACTTAGTACTCAAATAGCGCAGGTTCTGAAGGCGTCATGGCCGCGTCGACCCGTTTTGGCAGGGGAAATCGGTCAGACGCCGTCATCTACCCCGCAATCAGAGTGTGACGTCGTGCTGCCCAACCCTTTCTGCTCACATTCCTTTGTTCTACGCCAAAATACGTCGTGCAGCCCGGACATCGAACCTGGTTTTGCTGCTCGAACTACGGCCATTCGATCGGCCATCTCTGCCACATCAGGAAATGGGCCACCGCGTTTCTCCTCGGGCGCAAGCATGCTAAGACCCGCGCATTGGTGGCAGATGCCTTCCTTGCTGACCAATGTGCACAGTCCATTGTACTTTTCTTGCATCGCTGTGCGAGCACTCGCCAATCTGTGGCGGAGGACGGAGTCCGACACCCCAAGCACGTTTGCCGCCTCGCGACCGGACAGGTCGAAAACATCCCGCGTCACAAGCGCCGCCTGCTCGTCAAGTGGCAGCGAACGTCAGAAGCAGGCAAAACAATATGCGATTTGTTCGCGCATCTCTTAGGCAAAAATCGATCGCGGACGCGGTTGCCACGACTTCGCCTGACATTACTTCAGACCCAGCACAGAGATTGGCATAGGCAACCTGCGCCTCTGTGCGCCACCTTTTCTGCCGCCTCAGATGATCAACGGCAACGCGCGTGATGATCGACGCGATCCATGTAGAAAAGGCGGATCTTTCCTCGAACCGATCAAGTCCTTCCCAGACCTTGATAATCGCGTCCTGAAGGACATGCTCGGAGTCGTCAGGATGTCCGATCATGTGTCGCGTTATTCGGCGCAGTTTTGGAAGTTCGGCTTCGATAAGTCGTGAAAACGCTTTCTGATCACCTTTCTTGGCTCGTGCGAGTAGTTCAGCTTGCACGTTGCGTTCCTCGTTGGCATGCTACGCCGCCACACACGGCGCCAATCAAAAAACAAACCAATTCCCGGGGCAGCCTCAGAAAAGGAAACATGTCCCACGACGTTCGCCGGCTAGGTTCGCTTCGCCCCCCTTCTAAGACTTTAGTGAATGGCGCGGCATCTGTCGTTATGCGCGAAAAGCGGACATTCGCCGCAAACGTGCGCTGGTCTTCGCGCAACCTTGGAAATCGACATTTTCGATTAACACGGTCACTGCATTCGATGTTAATATTGCCCCCACTGAATAGCTCTGGGGAGGGGAATCATCGCCTGCCGAAGCGTCTGCTATTAAGCAAAATTCAGAGAAACCTAAAAACTCGGTTCCCACCGCCGCGTCCGATCGCTCACGAGTAGATC
>JBBKWG010000182.1:0-2578 GCA_037968835.1 Paracoccaceae bacterium | reverse complement strand
TCGGGTTTGGCGCGCTCGGCTTGGGCGGTCTGGCCCTTGCCTGGACCTGGAAGAAAGAACGCGATGACTACGGCGCGGCCCATTGGCAGACCAGGGCCGAGCTCAAGCAAAACGACATGCTGCAAGATCCCGGCAAAGGCTTTCTCTGCGGCAAGCTCGGGGCGCCGAAGTCAAAAGGCGCGTTCATTTCCTCCAGCGCCATCCCCCATGTGATGATGGTCGCCCCGACCCGCGCCGGCAAGGGCGTTGGCTTTGTGATCCCGAACTTGCTGAGCTTCGTAGGCTCGCTCGTGGTGCTCGACGTCAAGGGCGAGAACTTCGAGAAGACGTCGCGCCTGCGCGCGCAGAAGGGCGACGAGGTCTATCGGTTCAGCCCGTTTGACTGGGCCAATGCCTCCCATCGCTACAACCCTCTGGCGCGGATCGCCAGGGCGCCGAGCTTCGCGCAGCGCTTCACCGAGGCCAGCATTCTGGCCGACCTGTTTCTCGACAAGGACAACAAGACGCTCGACACCTTCTCGGAGGCCGGCAAATCGATCTTCGTCGCAGCCTGCCTGCTGGCAATCCAGCGCGGCACACCCAGTCTCGGCGAGGTCAACAAGATCGTCACCGGCGGCGAATACAAGAACGCACAATACAAGATCTACGCCGACGAGGCGGAAGCGGACGTCCTGCGCGAGCTCTGGACCAATGCCGCTAGCGCCTCGTCGCGACTTCTGACCTCGAACATCCAGGCGCTGATGACGGCCGGTCTCAAGCAATGGGACAATCCGGCGGTGCGCTCGGCCACCGCCGCGAGCGATTTTGATTTCTCGACGTTCCGGAAAAAACCACAGTCGCTCTATATCGTCGTCTCCGAGGATCACATCGCGACGCTGGCACCGCTGCTGCGTCTGATGTTCGCCGATCTCATTGCCTCGATCCGCCTCAACGAGCCCGGGCCAGATGAACCCTGGCCGGTCATGATGATGATCGACGAGTTCCAGCAGATGGGCGCCATGCCCTATCTCGAGCGGGCGATTCATTCGCTGGCAAGCTATGGTGGCCGGGTGGCGATGATCGCACAGTCGCTTGCGTCGCTCGATCGCATCTACGGGCCCGAGGGTCGCGAGAGCCTGGAGAACGGGGCAGGGCTCAAGCTTTACATCACGCCCAGGGATCAACGCACAGTGAAAGAGGTCTCGGCCTCGGTCGGCAGCACCACGCGCGAGGCCGTCACCCGGATGTATGGCCGCAACAAGGGCATCCTTGGGGCGACCTCGACCTCAGCGCGGCTGGAAGAACGCCCGCTGCTGTCGGAGACCGAGGCCCGGCTGATGGATCCTGACGAGGTGATCATCCTCGCCTCGCCGCAGCATCCGATCAAAGCGCACCGTATCAAGTACTATGATGATCCGATCTTCAAGGAGTTGGTTGCGCGCCAGGAGGGCAAGCCGTTTCCCTATCCGCCGAGTGTGAAGGGGGTAGGGCCATGGAGTGTGGGTGAAGACGTTGACGATGCTGGCGGTTTGGCAGAGCCGAATGTAACTGCGGAGCCTGGTCCCATGCAGGAGCGGGCGCAGCGCCGGGAATCGCGGGGGATGAGCTTGATGACTACCGAACTGGACCGCATGCAGCTGCAGCCTCAGACGCTTGAGCGCGAGGCGGACGTGCCAAAAGCCTGGGAGGCGGTGCTGGACCGGCAGGAGAGTTTCATCGAGGCATTGCTGGGAGAGTGACACTGACACCGCTGTCAAGAGCGGCCAGTCATGCTAATCGGGGCGAATTAATACTTTACTCGGAATACTGCCTGATCCCGATCAACATTATCCGGCGCGACATTCACGCCAAACTGGAGAAGTTTCTCCGACGGTGAATTGTGTTGTCTTTGGCAACCTGGTCCAACCAAACTGTGTAGGCAGTCTTCTTCGGGCGGGACTCCCGAATAGTCGACAGCAGCGAGTGGACAAGCGAAAAGCCAAGCGCACCAATCGCAATTCCCATACCAAGAATCATAACCGACCTCATACCATTTACAAAGCCACACCGGCGGTAATCTTCACACGGACCGGGCGGACACGAACTTTCTCATTTAACCGTTCGCGTCCGCACCCGTACTCGACTCATTGTCAAACTCGTTACTCAATCGAACACACCAACACCTGCTCGATGAATACAATTTGAACCGACGGGTGATTCTGAGCAATTCCCTAAAAATTTGACTTGATGCGAGAATTTTCCTTACATGGTTGGATGATTTGTCACCCATGTTTGGCGCTGAGGTTTCTAGGACTAATCGACTTAACAAGTTTGCGGCGAGGCCTGCCTCGCCGCCGGCAAAATTGTTCCGCGTAAGCGTCCATGCGGCGCGCAGCGAATGGCGATTGGACCCAGGTCAGCCGTTCGTCAATCCGGCGGCGAAGACCGGGTCAGAGCCGGAACCCGCCGCCGGTCCTCCATGCAGAATTCGGCACTATGGACGGATAGTGTGCATTCGCTGCAGTTGCGGAATTTCTCGTTTTCCATCCGGAACCTGCCGTTCGAGGATCTGACAAGCAAGCGGACCCCGACCAAAGCTGTCGGATTTCTCTTCCGCCAT
>JBBKWG010000181.1:0-47895 GCA_037968835.1 Paracoccaceae bacterium | reverse complement strand
AATCGAATATAGACAATTCTGAACGCCGTTCAATAGCCATTCTGATCGGAGTTCAGGAAGGTGACGTAACGTTTCGGAGCACGTAGGCGATCATTGCTTCGATCTGATCCGACGGGACGCCGGAAATCCTGTGCTCGGTGCCAAGAAGGACGATGCCGTGGACCGACGAGAACAGCGCCCGCGTGCGGAGATCGAGGTCCGCGGGTGTCGCATCGGGATAGATCTGTCCCAGCGGCGCGGCGATGATGGCGAACAGGCGACCCAGTTCTTCCAGATACCAGTGTGGCACGTCCTTATCGACCGACATTTCGACATCGAAAAGGCTGCGCCAGAGGTTGGGGTTTTCGGTCGCAAAGCGAAGATAGGCGATGGCCATCGTCACCAGCGTATCGGTTGGCGTCGCATCGTTCGCCTGACGCACGATGTCCGACACAAATTGCCCCATGCGGCGGAAGGTGCGCCCGTTGACCGCCATCACAAGCCCGGTCATGTCGTCAAAGACGTTGTAGATCGCCCCCACCGCACACCCCGCTTCAGCCGCCAGCGCACGGGCGCGCAGCGAACGCATGCCATCTGTGCGGATCGCCGACTCGGCGATGTCGGTGAGCTTCTCGCGCAGATCGTCACGGCGCTTGTCGGTCAAAGTAGCCATCGGGGTTCCGGTCGGTTGAACGCCGTTTGGCATAAGTACTTGCGCGCGCGCCCGCAACCGCTTGCCAAATCTGACCCGACGCGACAATAAGTTGGCGGTGCGACCTCATAGCTCAACTGGATAGAGCAGCTGACTTCTAATCAGCAGGTTGAGGGTTCGAGTCCTTCTGGGGTCGCCAATAATTTCAACAGTTTAGTACGCAGTTGCGCAAGCGGTGACTTGCGTGGGTTTCATATGGGTTACAAAAGTTGAGCTGGTGGCATATGATGTTAACGACGTCACAGACTTGGGCGTTCTGTTCGGTAGAAGGCAATGACCAGTAACAGCTCGAATAAAAGCGCGCCTGGCGGGCGCGCACACGCGCATCGCGCGGTTCTCGCCTTCAATACGGACGTTAAAAAGCAATCCAATAGTGGTCACCTGATGAACCGGCTTGTGCCAGCTGACCATCCGCGTAGCCCCGAAGACTTTCCCAAGCGATCGGCACCCGTATTCGGCAACGGCCTTCGGCTTACTGAAAAGCAGGAGAGATTTTGCGAGAGAATTGCAGGAGGCGGCAGAAATTCCGAAGCATATCGAGGCGCATACGATACCAGAAAGATGAAGCCACAAACCGTGGCGAGAGGCGCTGCGTCTGCGCAGGAATGCACGAGTCGCATGGCGCATTGAACAAATTGAAGAAGAAGCGTCATTTGCGCGTCGGCGCTCGACAGAAAGTACTGTTTGCGAGTTAACAGATTTTCTGGAGGAAATGATGCGGGCCGGCAAGAGCGATCGTTCACGTCTCAGGGCGGCATACTTGTTGGGCGCTTCCGTTGGACTTTTTGTAAAGCGTTAGCACCCAATATCTTGTCGCCAGAAGGGAAATGGCGGGAAGAGGATTACCCCAGACTTAATCGCAAACAATCTGTCCACCGAGTATTCGTTTGCTGTGATCCATACGTCCGGGCTCCGCTTTCGCTTCGTAATGTCGAAGAGGCGCGCGGGCAATGCTTCGGTTCCAGCGAATGCGAAGTCTTCAAAAGTCGCCTCCGTCCAAGTCGCTGTCTGCAACCACTTCATGCAGAAACGGAACGGTCCACACATGACAGCACCAATGGGATCGCTAATCTGCCATCGGGCTATAAGAAAACGCAACTTGCAGCATCGGAACACTGCCGCCTAAGCTGCGACAAGTGTCTGCCCTAACATTTGAAAACGCCCACGCCCGCTACTGGATGAGACGACGGACAATTTAACCGACAAACGCGTACTTGTGACAGGCGGTGCCGGATTTATAGGCAGCCATCTCTGTGAGCGGTTGGTTGCGGCCGGGCACGACGTACTTTGCTTGGACAACTTCTATACGGGGCGTCGTTCCAACGTTGCGCATCTGCTGGCGCGTCCAAACTTTGAATTGATGCGTCACGATGTGACCTTTCCACTCTATGTGGAAATCGACGAGATTTATAATCTCGCCTGTCCGGCTTCGCCCGTTCACTATCAGTCTGATCCGGTCCAGACAACTAAGACAAGCGTGCATGGTGCGATCAATATGTTGGGTCTCGCCAAACGATGTCGCGCGCGCATCCTTCAGGCGTCGACTTCCGAAGTTTACGGCGACCCCGAACAACACCCCCAGCGCGAAGATTACTGGGGCCGCGTGGATCCCATCGGTCCGCGCAGTTGGTATGACGAAGGGAAACGATGCGCCGAAACGCTTTTTTTCGATTATCGTGCGACAGCACAACATGCCCATCAAAGTGCTTCGGATATTCAACACCTATGGCCCTAGGATGCAGATCGACGATGGGCGTGTGGTGTCGAATTACATCCGCGCGGCCCTAGCAGGCGAGCCGCTGGAAATAACAGGCGATGGTTCTCAAACGCGCGCCTTCTGCTTCGTGACTGACATGATTGACGCGATGCTTGCACTGATGGCGACAGACGATCACGTAACTGGACCAATTAACGCCGGATCGACGCATGAGACCTCGGTTGCAGAACTTGCCCGGATCATTCTGGAGCTAACGCAATCAAATAGCGCCTTGGTATATCGCGACGCTGTTATAGACGATCCAAGACAACGATGTCCCGACATCGCATTGGCGCGGAGTCTGCTGTCGTGGCGACCAACGACGGATCTTAACGAAGGACTTGCGCGAACGATCGACTACTTTCGAAGTGTCTGAGGAAATACGCCAGATCAATGGTGCAGCTTGACGCAAGAGCGGGCCTCAATTACCGTAACGTCATTTAGAATTGGAAAGAGCGTGCCGAAACCCATTTCAATTGGTCGGGTTGGTCGCAATTTGCTTTTGAGCGTTGCGGTCGGAACTCTGCCGCTTGCAGGCTGTGTGAACGGCGTAGGTCATCCTACGTCCGACCGGCAAGTTTTGCGTGCTTCGACACAGGCTGAAAAGTCCGCGTATCTCAGCGCCCGCTCGACATCGAACCCCGGCGAAGTCGGCATCTTCCTGTGTGATTATCCGCGCAGCGAGTTGATACGGAGTCTTCTGACGTCCATTCCGCCTTCGGATCTCCAGCGCGTGGATCCAAGCTGTGTTCGCAGAGTTGCCCCCGAAGTGCTTGAGACACTACCGACTTCCGTGCGTCGGCAACTTGGCCTTTTGACTGCGACGCCTGCAGTGGTGAGATCAAATAGCGTTTTGGACCGTGATGGCTATTCGGGCTGACGTCCGGGCACAGAGTTGAAAGCCGGACGGATGGTTGATTGCGCTGACGACCCTAATCTCGACTCGCTGACCGTCTCAGTCATCATCTCAAACTACAACTATGGTCATTTTCTTGGTGCTTGTCTTGACAGTCTAGCGGCCCAGAACAGGGTGCCGGATGAAATCATAGTTATCAACGATGGCTCGACAGATGGCAGCGTCGCAGTGGTGGAGGCGCGCGCCGGGATTACGCTGATCAATCAGGAAAACCTTGGGCAGGCAGCGTCTTTCAACGCAGGCTTTGCAGTCAGCGGAGGCGAGGTGGTCATCTTCCTTGATGCCGACGACATGCTGAAGCCGAATGCCATCGACGTAATATGCCGGATGTGGTCGACGGAAGCCTCGTGTTTGTCGTTCGATCTGGAAATGGTTGACCGTGACGGTGCGCCCGTTGGGCGCTATGACATGCAAATCCCCAACAGCGATCCGCTGCCGAAAATGCTTCATGACATTGCCATGCCGTTTATGCCAACAAGCGGCAACGCTTTCAGGCGGAGCGCGATTGCATGGGCTTTTCCTCTGCCGACTGAACGGTGGAAAATCAGCGCCGACGCTATATTGATCCGTGCCGCTGCTTATGCGGCGCCAATCATCCATCTGCCACACACGCTGGGCGAATATCGTATTCACAACCACAACAACTGGTTTCGTGACACCGCTTCCGACGACTGGCGACTTCAGCGAGGACATGCGGATATTGCCGAAATCGGATTGGAACTGGTCAAGCTCCTTCCGCGCCACTCATCAGGGCTCGAACCTGCTGCGCGTCTGATGTTGTTGTTCGCCGCAATCCGTACGCAGATCAAAGCTGGCGAATTGTCCGACACAGAACCACGGCTCGCCGAATTCATCGCGCGGGCAGGGCGGCTTTGGAGGACATCAGATCGCTGGTCGTTGAAACTGCTGTTCAGTGTTTTGCGCCATGCTCTTCCCCGCAGCCGTCGCTTGCGAAAATGGGCCATTGATCGCTCGTCGCGGCCAGTCGTTCTCGACAGGATTCTGGCTGCCTGCGTTGGCCGAAATATTAGCGCAGCAAAGAAGAAATGTGGCGCGCCGCGTTTACCCTTCACACGAACCCGCCAACCTGGATCGGAATCTAGGCCGCCTATCGATCCACATTTTGACCTAAGAGACTGGGTCCGGTTGTGGTCCGGACGGTATTTTGATCTTTGCGCCGACGCAGGTGACATCCGCTTTCGCCGCACACACTCCGATCCCGTTGAACTGCTTTTGGACATTGAGCCGCCGGCGGGAACTGTAGTTCGCGTGACTGTCCTGCATGCCAGCTGCCAACTCGCCGAATTTGAACTGGCCGCACGAGGCGGCATTTCGGTGCAGTTGCCAGGGACCTCGGTCATCAACATGGATGACGACCTGATCACTCTTCGTGTTGCGCGTGTCCGAGGAGACGGCAGCGGATTGTTGCATTCGATTGCCAGACCAGCAGTCCGACTTCGCGTCCACAATTTTGATTTACTTCCGTCGGCATCGCTGGTGGCAGGCGCGGTCTTGCCAGCCTCGATTGTCGATCCTGTTGCGCGCAACTTTGGATTGGCCGAAACACCGGACGAGCTGACACTCGCCAGGCCCCCATTCGCGCCACCCTATTGCCTTTCACTCACTTACGGCGCGGCGCAATCCGCAGGATGGCTGACACTCGCCCTGGGTGGGAAGTCGATTTATGCAGGATTCGTACGCGCTTCGGGCCATGCGCTGGTGGAAATTCTACACGAACACGTACGGGACGCGGATATTTTACAGATCGATCGTACCTTCCGGCCCGAACAAATGTTGGACGTCGGAAACCTGATAATAGCCGAAATCGGTTGGGTGCCGGGTCCAATGACGGCACTTGATGGCACGCGGGTGTTGCCCGATGACGGTTGGGTCGGACCCGGTCTGACCGGCGCGAACAAAGCGTATCTGGGTGACGGGTGGGATGTGTCCGACGACGGCGAGGCCACCCTTTTCGGTTCCTCGGCCTCGCTCTTGATCGCCGCGGAGCCAGCGATAACACGATGTTCCCGGACATTGCTGCTAGATTTGTCACCCGACGCTGTGGTCGATGAGGAGCAACTGGTCGTCGTGATTTCTGTTGAGGGAGCGAAGTCAGCCGCCGTTCGACTGATGGGTCGCGACAAGATCGACGTGCCGCTGGAGAACTCTATTTTGCAGGCGCACGCCAGACTTGAAATTGGTGTTCATGCGATGTCGCAAGACGTCGCAGGGCGGCAAAACCCCCACGGTGGTTTAACGCTGCACGGGTTCGGTATCAAGACTGCCACTAACAATTCTGCTATGACGGCAAGCATAAATATACCAAGCCTTGCAAATCGGACAGCACTACGCCTGTCTCGGCTTGATATCGAAAAGGTTTCGCTATTGTCGCCGGAGCAATCCGCGGATCTTTCAAACGAACTCGCTCAGGAAATTGCTGATCTGACTGAACGAGCGCTGCCGGATTTTCTGACACCGCAAACACTGGCCTGCCTTGCGACGCTCGGCAACGCTCGCCGCCCGGTTCGCGCCGAGATTTTGGATCCCAAAGACGAAAACTGGTTACGCTGGGTTGGGCAGGCTATGCTCTTGGGCCCGGTCTGGCGAACGGCACCGTCGATGTCATTTCGAAATCTGCCCGTCTGCGATACGCACTACGCATCGCAAGTCGGTAAGTGGTTGGCGACACCTCTGAAAGGCGTAGTGGACGACGAAGAGTTCATCGCACACGCCGAGTTTCAGACGCGACTGCTTAAGGAATCTCGCGAAATTCTAACGCACGGCTGCCGGTTCGACGCGCCCTATTTCGCGGCTGACGAATTTGTCTCCGCCGTCCGGATCTGCGATGCGATTGAATCAACCAGTCTGTCCCTTCATCGAGCCTTTGCGTCAGCAATAGAAGCTCGGCTTTTGCGAAAGGGCCACGATATCGTGTGGTCCGAAAGGTCCACTCGGCCGACCGATGAACTGCCCAAGATCGGCTTTCTGGTCAGATCGCCAGATCAACTGGTCCCTGGCTCAAGCGTCTTTCAGGCAATAGAAGCCCTGAAGCGCGCTGCATTGATTACTGTGATTTTTTGCGAGACCGGCGTACCAGAGTCACTACCAGAAGCGGTCACACAATTACCCGTCGGCGGAACCGCACTTGGCCTTGCCGTTGAGCGTATCCGCGCTCTGCATTTCGACACGTTGTTCATCTGCGACCCGCCAGACCGGACTGATCCGTATACCCTAATTGCCGCACACCGACTGGCCGCGCAACAAGTCGGACTTCGCGCCGAATGCGAAAGTGGGTTTGCCAGCATGGATGTTGCTGCTCATACAAGCAACGGGGCCGGGTCAGACTCTCTGGAACCATCCGAGTTCGACTGGTTCACGGATCGAATTGCTCACACCGCACAGTGTGGGACCCCAGCCTGTCTTACCCGCGCGCGCTTGGGAATTGATGCCGATCGGATCGTGCTTGTCGCCGCGCCTCCAATCGCCCTGCAAAAATCCGTTCTGGGTGGTTGGATCGGAGCACTGAAGGTGCAGGACACACTAAGCCTCTTGGTTCTGGAGTCGAACAATGCGATCGCTTGCAACGGCATTGATGAAATCGCCGCGCAAAGCGGTATCGATTCTGCCCGTATTCGCCGCGTAAATGTCGCTGACGGTCGCTACGTCAATGCTGCCGCTTCCGTCGCCAACATCTACCTTTGCCACGGTTCAGCGGGCGGCGATCAAATGCTGGAACTAATGTTGTCCAACGGCGTGCCCGCGCTTGCAATGACCTTGCCCAACGCAAAGGTGGGTACGACCGCGGTATGCCTGCGGGCACGCGGTCTTGGCGACTTGATCGCCACAGATGCTAAAGGCTTCGTCGAAAAGATCGCCCAACTCACTTCCGAGCCACGTGCGCTTGAATTGATGCGCAGCAAGTTGATTCCCGCCGCAACTGACAGTGCGGCCGCGAGGCGCCTGGAAAAATGTCTCGTTGCCCGTTTTAAGAATTCGGGAACCGCGAAGAAGGCGTACCGGTATCTTTTTCATCACATGCCGAAGACCGCAGGCTCTAGCTTGCGCGATATGATGACAGAGTGGTTCGACATAACTACCGATTACCGCCCTTGGTGGGGGCACGACACGCCTGCGACGCTGGACCTGACCAAGTTCGCCCCCGGACAGATGCTCGCCGGGCACTTTGCGACGGATGGTATGCCTTTAACCAAACGGTATCCGGACCTGACCACCAGCCACGAATGGCGTCGTATCTCTTTCGTACGGGATCCGCTGGAGTTGGCCCTGTCGTGGTACTTCTTCGAGAGCGAAAGCCGACCGACCCTCGATCCAAGTTTCAAGCCTGTTCCGCTTTCACAGTATCTTAGCAGTTATCCCGGTATGTTTTTGCGCCATTTCGAGTGCACCGAGGCCACTTGGCGCCATACGATCGATAGATACTGGTTTATCGGCACCCAAGAGCGATTTGCAGACAGCGTCATGTGTTTGGCGAAGTTGCTCGGCAAACCAGTCCCACACATGTTGACTCGCAATGTCACAAAACTTCGCCAAAGACCTGCTGCGAAGGACGTCGAAATTTTTGTGAAGAACATGGCGTTAGAATTTGAAATATATCGAGAAATTGAATTGCGTCTCGAGAAAAACTTAGGCGCTGCCGGATTTCAGAGCCACCTTTCTTCATGAAATTTGGCGGGTCGGCAACGTTCAAAAACCTTGCCGACAGCCCAGCGAAATTCTAGGCTTGTCGTCGGGTCCACAAAGGCTTTGCCGTGTTGGGACAATTTTGGAAAGTCTGTTTTTCGTTTCTTGCGGCCGTATTCTGGCTGCTTATTGCCCTGCCAGCGCTGGCGGAAGAAGGTCGGGTTGCGCTAGTTGTTGGCAATTCTGATTATGCGTCTTTACCCGAATTGCGCAATCCCGCGAACGATGCAAAGGCGGTTGCCGACAAGCTGACCGGTCTTGGTTTTGATGTGATCTTGGGGGTGAACCTCGACCTCGACGGGTTCCAGTCCGCGATGTTGGAATTCGCTCGGAAAATGGAACAAGCCGATACCTCGCTACTTTTCTATGCTGGCCACGGAATTCAGATTGACGACGCCAATCACATGGTTCCGGTCGATGCCAATCTAAGCCGCGAAAGCGACGTGACCGATCAAACAATCACGGTCGACCGGATCATCGGATTGATGAACCAGTTTACCGACACCAGTCTGGTGTTCCTTGATGCTTGTCGCGACAACCCTCTGACCCGCGATCTTGCACCCGGAGAAAGCGACGATCGGTTTGGGCGCGGTCTTGCGCGAGTGCGCGCTTTGGGCGGGTCTTATATTGCTTTCGCCACTGCGCCCGGCAATGTCGCCTATGACGGAAGCGGTCAGAACAGCCCGTTCACCGCGGCACTGGTTCGCCACATCGATACCCCCAACATCGACATTCGTTTGATGATGGCGGACGTGCGTCAGGACGTATTTGAAGAGACCGAGCAGCGTCAACTGCCATGGGAAAACAATTCGTTAATCGGGCGGTTCTTTTTTCGCCAAGACAGTGCGCTGGAACGACTAGATGCCACCGCGCGGACCGAGGCCGAAGCCTGGAGTGTGATCGCGGAATCCAGGCGTCGCGAGGATTTTGCCGGCTTTTTGCGCGACTTCCCCGATGGTGTATTCGCGTCGTTGGCTGAACTGAAAATAGATGCGTTGGGGAAGCTCGACGAACGCGACAGTGACGAGCGCGCAGCGTTCGTGCTTGCTCGCGCCAGCAATTCGGAATCAGCTTGGGGTGGGTTTCTCGATACCTATCCGCGGGGAATTTTTGCAGATATCGCGCGCAAAGAGCTAGGCGAACTGCAAGACGAGATCCAGCGTAGCAAGCTTAGCCTAGAGGAGATCCACTGGCGTTCGATCAAGATTTCGCGCGCTCCCGAGGATTTTCGCACCTTCCTAGAGATTTATCCTAGCGGTGAATTTGCCGACTTAGCCGCCCAGAGACTTGATGCCGCGCTGCGTGCCAATGAAATCACCACTAGTTTGACGGGGGAAACAGTCGCCGACTCCACCGCCGAAGAACTTGAACGCGAAGTGAAACGTCGCGTCAGTCAGGTTCCAGTGCAATTCGTACAATACGGTCTTAACGCGCTTGGTCATCAAGTCGGCGATATTTCCGGCGTTCTGGACCGGGAGACCAAGATGGCGATCCGGAACTACCAAGCGACCATCGAAGCCACTCAAACTGGTCGACTCACGCCGCAGCAGACAGTCGATCTGATTCTTGCAGCTGCGTCGTTGGGCGATAGTCACGCGCTGACAGCGGCCGGCATCATGACAGCGTCGGGCAACGGGCTAAGACAGGATGAAGAAGTTGCGCGGCTTTGGCTTGACCGCGCTGCCGACAAGGGCAACGGCTTCGCGATGGCCAATCTTGGCATCCTCTATCGAGACGGAAGAGGCGGTGCGCGCGATCTGGATCAGGCGCGAAGCCTACTGACCGTCGCAGTGTCGCTTGGCGTCGACGGGGCGGAACCGCTTCTGAGGAGCATTTCGGAATGATCCGCTTGCTTGTCACTCTGCTGTTGCTGGCGAGCGCGGCATCTGCTCAGGGGCTTCTATTACCCAAACCAGAACTTCGCAGCGTCACCGATTGTGATGTTTGCCCCGAACTGGTGATCCTACCCGACGGTCTTTTAATGAGCCGCGCACCTGTTACCCGCGACCAATTCACTGCCTTTGCCAAAGATACCGGCTATCAGCACGAAGGGTGGGGTTGCGTCTGGCACGCGCCACCTTTCGAGCAGCAAGGCGACCATCCGGTAGTCTGCGTGACGTTTGAGGCAGCGGAACTGTATGTGAAATGGATCAGCAAAAAGACCGGTCAGGACTATCGGTTGCCGACCGCGGAAGAATTGCGAACTGCAGTCATGGGCTTTTCTTCGACCAACTACTGGTGGGGCGAACAAATCGGCAAGAACCGGGCGAATTGCATCGCTTGCGGATCGCCGTTTGATGCGGTTGGAACATCCCCAGTGGATGCGTTCCCGCCAAACGAGTTCAACCTCTTGGACGCTGTTGGCAACGTCTGGATCTGGACCAGCGATTGCACGTCGGCGGCATGCGAAGAACGATTGCTGCTATCTGGCGGGTGGTCGAGCCCACCATCGGACTTGCGCATGACCAAGGCCGTCTCGAACCGAGAGAATATCCCATTCAACACATATGGCATGCGCGTTGTGCGCGAGGGTGAGTGAGACCAGCGATGCAGAAACTTTCAATGACGCTGGCGTTGTTCGTCGCAACTCCTGTTTCTTCTGAAACACCGCTTCCGGATGGTGCGTTCCGGGATTGCCCCGACTGCCCCGCAATGATCGAAATGTCGGACGGGTCTGCGATGGGTGTCTATCCCGTGACGGTCGATGAATTCGCGACCTTTGCCAATGAAACCGGCGTCGAGGGGCAGACGGAGTGCTTCATCCGCACAGACCAGAACTGGAAACGCACGCCCGACACCGGCTGGATCAGCCCCGGCTTCGCGCAAGGTGGCGATCACCCGGTGGTTTGCGTCAATTGGCTGGAGGTCACGGCTTATGCCGACTGGCTAAGCGAAAAGACTACTCAGAGTTACCGTTTGCCCACTTTTGAAGAGGCATCAGCGGCCGCCGTGCCGGATGGAATTGACGATTTCTGGTGGGGCGGAGATTTTGACCAGATCTGTGAGCGTGCCAATGCTGCCGACGCTTCCTACCGCCAAGTGTATCCCGATGACCCGCGACCAATTCTTGATTGTTCCGATGGTTTTCCTCAGACGTCGCCGGTGACTGCATTCGCGCCAAACCCCTTGGGGCTGCACGACGTGGTCGGTAACGTTTGGGAATGGACCAACTCCTGTCTGAAGGGTGATTGTAGCAACGCAATTTTTCGTGGAGCCGCTTGGGCGACACCTTTTCCGGAGCATTTTAAGCGAGAAGGTCAATGGGCCGACCGAATCCTGTTACGCAATTCGGGCATTGGTTTTCGTGTTATGCGCGACCCGGCATGAACGGCCCCAAACGTGACGGGTTGATCGTTCGGGTGTCTTTTTATTGGAGGAGGGGTTTCCGTGAAGAATCTGTGGATCGTTCTGGCCAATGTCATTGCCTTGGTGGCCACCTCCGCTTCTGCAGGAGAAGGCGGACTAACGGTCGAATTGAATAAGTTAGAGGCCACCAACGACGGTAGCTGCCGCGCATTTTTTCTGTTCCGTAATGATGCTAACATGACCTTCGAAGAATTCGAGATGTCGCTTGCCGTCCTTGACATCAACGGGGTGATTGAGCGGTTGTTGTCGATTGATGCAGCGCCCCTGCCAGTGGCGCGTACCACACTGAAATTATTCGAGATTCCAGATTTGGCCTGCCCGGATATTTCAGAACTCCTGTTACACGACATCCCGGCCTGCAAGGCGCAGAATGCCGATCCGATGGACTGCTTTTCAATCTTGACACTCGAAAGTCGGGCCAGCGCGCGACTGGTGCAATAGTCATGCCGGGTCTTTCGCTATCTCTTGGCGGTGCTGGGGGGCCGATTCTGATCATCCTGTTTGTCCTCTCGTTGGCCTGCATTACGGTCATCGTCGCAAAAGCCTCGGTGCTATGGCGCGTTCGAGCGAAGCGGGGCGAGCGGACTAAGGCCCTGCAGGCACTGGCGTCCGGCAGTTCCAAGACGGCGAGAGCATTTTTTGCATCCGGATGGACACCTGCGGATCGTATTGTGGAAGAAGGCTTTCGCCGCTTCGAGAGTGGCGAGCCGAAAGCACTGATTGAACGCGCGCTGACCTTAGAAGGTCAGGCCGAGGTGGCAGATCTCTATCGCCACATTCGCATTCTGGAATTGATCGCGATGATCTCTCCGCTTCTTGGGCTGCTGGGCACAGTTCTCGGTATGATTCAGGCGTTTCAGGAACTTGAACTGGCCGAGGGTGCCGCTAACGCGGGACTTCTGGCAGGCGGCATTTGGCAGGCTCTTCTGACGACGGCAGCGGGGCTATCTGTGGCAATCCCGGCTGCTACGGGGGCTGCTCTTCTCTCCGAGCGGGCCGACGCGGCGGCGTCAGATATTGAACATGCTATCGGCGCGGTTCTCTTGTATGCCGACTCACAGCATGCAGACAGTTGAAACCAAGCTCGCGCGCCCGCTACGGCGGGGGCCGCTCATATCGCTCGTGCCACTTGTCGACGTCCTGCTGATACTATTGGTGTTCTTCATGGTGACCTCGACTTATCTGGATCTGAATATTATTCGGCTGTCGGGTGCGACAGCCAATTCGTTGGCCGCGTCGCCCAATCCAGCGCCCTCTGTCATCGTCAGTCTTGACAGACGCGGTCTGGTACGCCTGCGCGGTAAGGAATTGATGCCCGACGAGTTGGCGAACGCGTTTCATGACCTCGCAGGGATCGAACCGCGGCCACGAATAATCCTTCTCCCTTCGCCTCGCGCCAGCGTTCAAAGCGTCATTGCGGTGATAGAAAGCGCCGTTGTGGCTGGCCTTCCGGGTGTCGAACTTGTCGAGCCTCGAGCAGAATGACCCGACTGGCGCGACCCGAAGCGAAGTTGCAGCCCGAAACGATCGTGGCCCTGATCGATGTCGTATTTTTCCTTCTAGTCTTCTTTCTTTTGATAGGTCGACTGGACGCCACCTCACCGTTCGATGTCCATCCGTCCTTCGCAACAATAGGCGGTGACATGCCAGGTGCCGGCACCACTATTGCGATCGGTGCCGATGGTCGACTGGCCGTGGACGGGCGCGAGATACTGGACGGTGCTTTCACCGACACAATGTCGCAAACTTCAGTTCCCGGAAGTGTCGCAGTTCGTGTTAACGCCGACGCCGGGACCGAAATGCTCCATATCATGCCGGTTCTCGCACGCCTGAAGGCAGAGGGATTTGATGATGTGGTTCTCGTCGTCACGACGGCAAAACGATGAAGCCCGCGGTCCTCTGGACGTCGTCGTTTACTGCAGCTTTGGGCGGCCACGCCGTTATCATCGGTCTTTACGTTTTCATCGTCGAACCCCGCTCTTTGCCAACTCAATCAGTTGTCGAGGCAACGTTCGCGGTCGCAACGCACGAAGTCCGCCGTGAAAACGTTCAAGCCCATGAGCCTGAGACCGAGACCGTAGGTGAAACGGCGTCAGATTCATCGGGTATAGCTGCGGGTTTTGTGCCTTCAGTGGGTGCTGTGTCGGTCGTTGCGCAGTCCGTTGCGATACCTCCAGCCCGACCGATGTCGGATTCTCTCAGCAATCAATCAAATGCTTTGGCAGAAGTCTTCGCGTCGGTAATCGTTTCTGCCAATCCGCTCCTATCAGCCCCAAACACAGCAATACTTCTGTCGGAATCCACTGCTCGTTCGGAGCTTGCGACGCGAGTAGATGTAAAGTCAGACCGCCCCAAAGCCACAGCCCTGACCGGTGCACGTTTGGCCTCGCGAACGCCAAAGAATGTGCGCGTAAACCTGAATGTGAGAGACGAACAATCACTTGCGACGCGAACAAACTTGAATAGTAGTCCCGTGCCGCTTCAATTGCCCCATGAGACAGCGCTCGATCCACTTGAAATGACCCTTGAAATTGCTCGTCAGGAACCTGCCGAGGGGGCTCATTTGGACGCGACACTCGCCTGGAGTGGAGGTGTCTCAGCCCCGGTGACAGAAGATCTTCGTCAGGCAGCGTTTGCCATGACGAACATCGCGCCGGGCACTATGGGCACATCGCTTCGCGACGCCGTTGCAGCCGCGCTTTCGTCAGTCCCATGCGCACGTGTCTTTACTTCATTTGATCCTGAAACCGGCTCATTGGAAATTCACGGCCACGTGCCTAGTGCGGACGATGCGAAAGCGTTGACCGGTCAAGTGGAACGTGCACTGAATGGCAACCTACCAGTCACTAATGCGCTGCTACATTTGCCTCGCCCGCAATGTGGAGTGTTAAGTGGACTAGAGCGAGCCGGACTATCCCAGTCGGTGGAGCAGTTTACCGACCCAAAGCTGATTGGCGAAGCGGCGTTTGCGCGCGAATACAATTATCGGAACGGCAACCAGATCCGGCTGGATCTGGCCGGGGCGGACTATGACGGCTGGCTTTATATTGACTACTACGACACGTCCGGCCGCGTTCTGCATCTGACACCCAGCGATTCAGTTCCGCTCGAGAAGCTTGCCGCCAAGGCAATCGTGACGTTCGGGGGAGGCGCATTAAACGACCTTGCTGCCGGGCGCATCAACCTGGTCGTCGCGCCGCCGTTCGGTCAAGATGTTGCAGTTGCGATGGTATCCTCAGTTCCGCTGTTTGACAAACCGCGCGAACAAGAAGAGTCGGCCGCCGACTATCTTGTCGATCTAGCAGAGCAGGTTGCCAAATATGAGCGCACCGCCGCGGATTTCAAAGCCGAGTGGGTCTATCTGTTCGTTGCCACATCACCTTAGCTGATCGCCTGAAACTCGACTCGCCGGTTTTCCTCGGCGTCGGGATCATTGGCGTCAAACAGAAACCGCTCGCCGAGACCGATTGTCTCTAGTCGGGTAGGTGCCATGCCGCAATCGTCGACGAGGAAGCGCGCAACTTCCTCGGCGCGGAGCACCGACAGACGTTCATTGTATGCGTCGCTACCCGAACTGTCAGTGTGACCTATGACGCGAAATAGCTTTATATCGCTAGATTTCATGACGTTGCACATTTGTGTTAGTTTCGGCTTTTCGGACGTTGCAATCGCCGCGCTGTCGAAGCCGAAACTGATCCGAAGATTGACCTGAAGCTCGGGCTCAAGAACGCCGATAACCAGTGGTTTGTTTTGATCTGCCGGCGTGCTGTTCACCGCAACACCGGTTGTCTCCTTGGCACTCGTCGCCGTCGCATCGTCCACCGTCACCAGCTTCAGACCGCGCGTGGTGAGACTTCGGGTTTGTCCCATATCGGCGCCTTCGACAGACTTGAAAACATCGCGCTGGTTCAGAAAGCGGCTCAATAGTTCTTCATCCGAAAGGTCCTGCGCCATCGCAATCGGCGCGACGCAGATCGCGAGGAAGGTGGAAGCGATTTTTGAGATATTGCTCAAGGAAACTGCCCTCCAAAAAAGGGTTAAATCATATGGAAATTTACGGTATTCTCGAGAATATTACAAGTAATCTGGACCGGTCGGGCGAATTCATTGTTGCAACATTAGGCGCAGGCATGAACGATTTACAGACGCGACCCGTCGCACGATGACCGCCCCGACAACCCTTGTTCCGTTGCGACCGCGCGTGCCTCCGGTAAGTGTGGGCGCGGGACTGACACACGTAGGGTTGGTGCGCGAACGGAATGAGGATTCTATACTGACCGATCCCGCTGGTGCTCTCTGGGCAGTCGCTGACGGTATGGGCGGGCACGGATATGGTGATGTTGCCTCTGACATCGTGATCGATTCTCTGGTTCAGGCACCCGACGTCGGTGACCATTGCGCAATTCTGGTCAATCTTCTGCAACAGGCGAACACCAAAATTCACGCAAAAGCACTTGAATACGGCGGCGGCACTATTGGCTCGACTGTGACTGTAATGATTGTGGATCGCGCGATTGGCCATATCGCCTGGGTCGGCGACAGTCGGGCTTATCTTTTGCGCAGCGGTTCCTTACGGATGCTTACGCGTGATCACACGGTTGTTCAGGAACTGGTCGATCAGGGTGTCATCAGAACCGATCAGGCCAAGTCGCATATCGAAGCCAATGTGATCACCCGCGCCGTAGGTAGTTCGGACTCGCTTGACGTAGACATGATCGAAGTGCCCTTCGTTGCGGGCGATCGCATCTTGTTGTGCACTGACGGGTTGACCGCCTGCGTCAGTGATCAGCTGATAGCTTCGCTACTGACCAGCGCTGACAACCCAGACGATGCTTGCAAAAAATTGGTCACTGCCGCGCTCGATCGGGGGGCGCCTGACAATATCTCGGTTGTCGTCGTCTTCATCGTGGAAGTCTGAACAATGAGGCAGGGCACGCTGATCGGTCCGATCATCATTGCCATTGGCCTCATAGTGGCGAGCATCAGTTTTGCCTTGGTCGGTGCAGTTCTGAAGACAGCAGAGGGCGATACCGAATTGCGTATGGAACGCGCTGAGGCGCAGGTTGAGGGGATGAGAGACGAAATTGCCCGTCTGAAAGAAGAATTGCGTACAGTCCGGGGGGATATTGCGCGCGTCACCGAGGGCATGGCCTTGCTGGCCAGTCAACGTCCCACGGCTGCGCCCGACAGCACACCGGTAACGCCGAACATCGACGAAATCGGCGATCATCCCGAGACCGAAGAGCTGACCGAGGTCATGAAACTGGCGGCATCCCGATTCAACAAGGGGCTCACTCAGCCTGGAAATCGCGTGATGCTGGAATTTTTGGGACGCCCGCGCAGCACGTTCTCGGAAAATTGCCAACCGGTGACCCAAGCCAAGCTGATGTCGCTGCTGGAGACTCGGCAGGTCGGCCCAATTCGGGCCACGATGATACGTCCGGCGCTGGAATCTCTTGAACGGATCATGGCGCGGTTGAAGGAAAGTGAGCCGGACATTTATGACGCCGTCGGCACCGCCGGGGGGCTTTGTGCGCGGTTGATCCGGGGCTCGAATTCCTCGATCTCGAACCACTCCTGGGGCACGGCAATTGATTTGAAGCTTGAAGACCGGCTGGACAGTTTTGCCGACGGCGGCACGCAGTTCGGTTTGTTGATATTGGCCGAGCTTTTCAACGACGAGGGTTGGTATTGGGGCGCGACGTACAGCCGCGAGGATTCCATGCATTTTGAAGTCAGTGTTGAAGCCCTGCGCCGATGGGCCACCGAAGGTAGCCTATGAACCCCGCCAAAAGCGGGACTGGCTCTCGGGGGGCCTCGGCGGAGCTGTATTTGCGCTCAGCCCGCGATCTTTTCGATTTCGTTGATCATTTTCCTGATATGGTCCGCGATGGGCCACGCACGCTCGCCGAACGCGCCGAGCGGCTTTTGTCGGCCTTTCGAGTTAAGATTTCGCTCGAAGGTGCGCCGGACCCGGCAGTTCGGCCGGCGGCCTATTCGTTGGCGGTGCTGGTCGATCAAACTGCCCGCGCGCAACGTGGGTTGCCCATCAGTGCGTGGATCGCTGCCGCGCAGACACGACTGTTTGACGGACGTGATATTTCAGTCGACGACATTCGTCACTACGCGGACACGGCAAAGACGGCCGGGAAAGACTATACCGGCCTGGCGGAATTTCTTCAGAGTATGCTTCAACGGCTGGAGGGAAAGCGTCGCATCCGCACAGGCCCATTGCGGCGCCCGGCCGTCTGGATCGGGGCTTATGTCGTCTTGCTTGCGGTCACGCTTGTTGGTTACGCAGCATATCTCGACTACCGGTTTCACTCAGACAGTCTGTCGGCCTTTGAAGAAGAGGTCGCGCGCCTTCCGGCGGCGGATGATATCGCCTCGCTAAGTGATAGACTGACCAGACTGGCCGGTTCGGTAGCGCGCGTGTCTAAAACGGCCGCGTCCGCTCCACTGGCTGGCGTCATCAATCTACCATTTAACGATAGCGCAGACATGGCCGCCTCCGCTTACCGTGCCGAGGTCAATAAATATCTTCCAGACGTTATCGCTTCGGCAATTGACGAAACGCTGGCGACTGAAGGCGACAGCATTGTGCTATACGACGCCCTTCGCGTCTGGTCGATCATGGCAGGCCAGACCGAATGGTCACCCGCATATGTTGTCGGTTGGCTGGACGATCGCGCGGGCGCACTGGAACTTGGAGAACTGGCGCGTCACGCGAATGTATTAGCGGGCCCCGAAGCAGCCTTTCCCAACCCTGATCCCGATCTCGAGCATCAGGCCCGGGTCTTTGCCGCAGAAACGAGCGAGGCCGAGCGCGCCTGGCTTGAGTTGCAACGTTCCGAGGCGGTCGCCGAACTTCCGGATTGGCAACCAGATGATGCCGTGCGGGGGATCGAAACTATCTTCGTGCGCCGCAGTGGAGCACCTCTCGGGGCGGGAATGAGCGGGCTTTACACAATCGACGGATGGAACCACGCGCGCGCAATCGGCGTCGGCACGGCGGTTCAACGCGCACGCACTGTCGCGCCCGGTCTCTTGCAGACGGCAACAGCGCAGGACAATAGCGCGCCCGATGTGCTGTTGAATATCCTGCAGGCCGAAACACTCGCTCACTGGAAAGCGTGGCTCTCGGATCTTCGCGTGCGTCCGTTTTCAGATCGGACAAGTGCGCTCAGCATCTCTGGCGCATTGGCGCAGCGATCATCGCCGTTGGATCCGCTGTTCCGGCAGGTCTGGGAGCAGGTTGGCGGGCTAGATCGGCAACGTCCGCACAACATGCAACTTCGGATCGCAACCGTCTTCGGGCCGACCATACAGTACGTCGAGCAGGGAAGGTTAGACCACATATCCGCGCTGTTTGCGTCTTTGAACGTGGCACTTGGTGCGCTTGATGTTGATGATCAAGACGGACCGGACCGCTTGATGAGCGTTCAGGAGACCTCGCGCACTGTTGCAGCATTGAAAGCCGCGCCAGAATTGGTTGTGCAAATCACCGAGGATGTGCTGGCACAATCCGGCGCAGGCAACAGCGCCATGGGCAATCCGCTGACGCAGCGCTGGCAGCAAGAGGTCTATCCACTTTGCCGGCAAGTCATCGACGGTCGCTATCCATTCGGCGAGGGCCAGGAGGTGGGCCTGAACGATTTCTCTGAATTTCTGGGGCCACAGGGCGCGCTTCCCCGTTTTTTCGCGACACACGCCGACCGAAACATCGAAAAAGCCGGCGATCGATGGCGCTGGAATCCCGAGGCCCGGCTTTCGGGGCTCAACCCCGAAACCGCGGAGTTCTTTCAGCTCATCAGCGCGATCTCAAATGCCTTCTTTGGAGCATCCGGCAGACTTGGCACGGACGTGAAATTGGTGGCGCTGGCGGAACGAGGTCAGGCAACCGTGATTATTGGCGGCGCGGCTGTCCCGGTTCGAGCGAGTGGCGATGCGGCAACGATTAACTGGCCTGGTCAATCGCCGGATGCAGGTGCCGAAGTGACTTTTCGCCAAGGTGATCAGGTGGCCCGGTTGGTCGGTGAGGGGGCATGGGGTATGTTTCGTGTGCTGGATCAGGCGCGCCTACGCATTCGCGATGAAGGACGCCGGATGCTGGTTGACCTGCGCTCGGACGGAGGACGGCTTTTTTTCGAGATGGAGTTTCCCGCGCCAAACAACCCCGTCTCGGTGCGAACGTTGATGAAAGGTCTCACATGTCCGCCAGTGCTATAAGAACAGGATTTTCCCAACGTGGAAAAGATCGGATACACTTAGATTTGTCAGTGCATTTCTCCGGTGCATACAACGACGAAAATGTAAGGAAGTGCCATGGCTGATGCGAAAAGAGGCATTGCCGTCAAAACGCCTTTGGGGACGGCCGATCTACTATTCGCGCGAATGAAGGGCAAAGAAGAAGTCAGCAAGTGCTTCAGTTACCATCTGGTAATGAACAGCGCGAGGATGGACATCAATGCCGCCGAAATTTTGGGCGAGACGGTCAATATCAAGATTGAAGGCGCAAAGTGCGAACGGTTCTTTCACGGGCATGTCGAAGCATTCGGATTGACCGAATATGGTGCGGAGCGCAGCGAGTATGTGGCCGTCGTCCGCCCATGGTTCTGGTTCTTATCAAAAACAACCGATAATCGGATTTTCCAGAACAAGAGCGTCATTGACATTGTCGAAGAGGTCTTCGGCGACTATCCCGACGCCAAGTTCGAAATGCGTCTTCAGGAGACATATGATCCGCGGGAGTATTGCGTTCAGTACGGCGAATCCGACATGGATTTCATTCAGCGTTTGCTTGAGCATGAAGGCATTTTCTACTTCTTCGAACACGCCGATGGTGAACACCGGATGATCCTGACCGATGCTATGGTGCAACTGACATCGGTACCCGAATATGGCGAGATCACCTATCGCGCCGACAAAGACGCGGGGCGTGAAAAAGACGAGTGCGTTCTGCGCTGGCAGCGCACCGCGAAAGCCGTCAGTGGCAGCTATACCCAAACGGATTACGACCTGACCAAGCCCGCTGCCGATCTGTTGGTGCGAAGCGAAAACCCATTGGGCCATTCGCTGGATGACGGGAAGCTTTATCACTATCCGGGCAATTATGTTCAGATCGCCCGCGGTGATGTGTTGGCTAAGGTCCGCACTGAAGAGGCGCAAGCAATCTCGCAACTTGTCCGGGCATCCGGAACGACAATAGGACCGTGGGCCGGTGCCAAATTCGCGGTCGTTGGCAATCCACGAATTGAGGAAGACGACGAATACATGGTGCTCAGCGCCGCTTACGACATGGAAGATTCTCAATATCGGAGTGGCAGTGGATCAGGCGATGGGTTTTCTGTCGAATATGAACTGCGTCCGACGTCTGTTGTATTTCGACCTGAAAGGCAAACTTGCAAACCCATCATGCGCGGGCCGCAGACAGCCGTGGTCGTCGGCCCGTCCGGAGAGGAGATCTTCACCGATGAATATTCGCGTGTAAAAGTGCAATTCCATTGGGATCGCCTGGGTGGCAATGACGAAAAATCTTCGTGTTTCATCCGGGTCAGCTCTCCCTGGGCCGGTTCTGGTTGGGGCTTCATCCAGATTCCCCGGATCGGACAGGAAGTAATTGTCGATTTTCTGGAAGGCGATCCGGATCAGCCGATTATCACTGGTCGCGTTTATAACGCAGCTCAGATGCCCCCGTACGGTCTACCGGGATCGGCCACTCAGTCGGGCTGGAAGTCGAATTCATCTCCGGGTGGCGGTGGCTGGAACGAAATGAGGTTCGAAGACAAGAAAGGGTCTGAAGAGGTCTATTTTCAAGCCGAGAAAGATCACAATGAGTTGGTAAAGAACGATGAATCGCGCAACATTGGGCATGATTTTTTGGAGAACGTAGGTAACGATGCGACGCAGAATGTCGGCCATGACCGGACGGAGACAGTCAGTAACGACAAATCGGTCGCAGTCGGCATGAACAGGACAGTCTCGATTGGTGTCAACGATACCGAGACAGTCGGCGCAGACCGCAGTCTGACTGTTCATGGCAGCGAGACAATTCAAGTGGATGGCAACTCGTCCGAAACCATCGGTGGCCTGCATAATCAGCGAGTCGAACTGGCTCAGAATATTCTGGTTGCGGCAGGACGTATGGACAAAGTTGGTCTAGCTGAAGTTCGCTCGGTCGGCGGATTTCAGTCCACGACTGTCGGCCTATATCGCAGCGTGAACGTTGGAAGCTCCCAACAGCGATACGTTCAGTCAAACGACACGTTCACGGTGAACGGAAACAAGTCAACGGTCGTCAACAAAAACGAAGAGGTGAAAGTGAAAGGCGACCAGAGCTTCTGGATTGATGGCGAGGGCACCTACATGGTGACCGGCAAGATGTTCCATGCGTCCGAAGCCGATTCTGCATTTCGGACGAAAACGAAACTTCTTTTGGAAGGTGAGGATCAAGTCACCATCAAATGTGGTTCGGCGGTCATTGTGATGAAGAAAGACGGCACGATTTCAGTCAACGGCAAGGATATTACCGTTGAAGGTAAGGACATCACTGCAAAGGGATCGGGCAAAATCAACATTGCTGCCACAGGTGAACTGACAACCAAAGGCAGCAAGATCAATCAAAACTGACAAGTGCCGCAATCCGCGCGTCCGCAAGTTCCATCGCAACGGGTGTTCCGCCCTTCGACCAGAAACAAGGCAAGCCGTCACTGCCGTCCTCGTGGGGCGCCCTAATGTTCCGAATGGAGGAGCAGAGCGTGTCGATGTCGCTCTGGAGGTCGGTTGCTTTGTGCAGCACTTTCACCGCCTGGTCGCACCAACTTTCGGCGACTTCCATTCCGACGCCCGTGCTCTTCACTACAGCGCAGATCGGAAATTCGCGCCCCCGGCTGTCGCGACTTGGGATGGCGACAAACAGGCTCAATCCCGAGGGTGTGTCAATCAGACCGCGCAAACCGCCCTCGGGCCAATCCGAAACCCCAGCATCACGTTGAAAGGCCGACATCCATTGATCCAGCACCGGTCGGACGCCGGGAGGCAGGCCGCGACTGACAAAATCGCCAGTTGAGGGCAATTTTCCGAAAACTCCGCTCGAGGCGTGCATCTAAAACCCTTCTGGACACCGAAACCCCGAGAAGATTTCCAGATTGAACGGGTTTTCGATACTGTTCGCACGTAACTCGAACTCGCCTACGAAACTTTGCGCGCCAAGACGCAGGCGGAACAATTCGGGGAACTCTGTCGCGATCAAACGACCCTTGCGCAATAGCCGAAGCAGGGCCCATCCGCCGATCTCGGATGTGATTACCTCGGGCGAGCCATCGATCGGAGTGAATGAAAGTGTAATCATGTTGGTCCCGTCCGGTCCGGGCCAAGTCATCGGGAACGGGCGCGTAGCAGAGTTGAAATACGTAAGATTCTGTCCATCGACGTTGAGTGTTACTCGGCTGGCATTGGGGCTGAGGTCTTTTGGTTCAAGCGTGAATGCCATCACAGGTCCCGCACCGCCTGGAAACAGCGCGTCACGGATACTGCGCGCGCGCTCGAATGGTTTCAAAAGTTCGGCGTTTAGTCCGAAATCCGCCCGCCAAGTCCAAGGTCGCACTGAGTTGTCTATATATGGCAAAAGATGGTCGTTTATATAACCATCGATCAGCCCTCCAGGGCCGAACAGACGCGCGAAATCCAAGCTGTTGACGTCGATCGCGCTAGTTGCATCGAACGGATACCGTCCGCGGGTTGCCGAGGTGCAGAATGGCAAAACGTCGGCGCGCCAACGGGCGTTCAACTGAGCGATGACGGCGTCTCGCGTGACCCCGATTGTATCGCCAGCGATACCACCGATCCAATTATCAATCGGATCGGGCAGGGCGGTGGCAACGTTTGCGACTGCACCCGTCAGCTGGGCTAGGCCGCCGCGTGCCAGAAGCGTCTGGTCCGGATTTGGACCTGCAATTACCGTCTGCAGCTCGTTTGACAACGCCGTCAAAGCGACAACTACATCGTCCAGTTTGGGCGGTTGACCGTCCAGTTCCTGAATAGCGCCCCGGATAGGTGCAAAATGCGCGGCTACGGGTTCACCCGGCTGCGCTACAACCCCATCTCCACCGCTGCTCCCGACGATTTTGGTACCCGTCTTGGCCAACTTGCCGAACTTGCCCAGTTTTTTCTGCGCGATCTTCAGAATACCAGCTGTGGCCGCGTCGCCGCCGCCACTTCCCGATGTCTCGTCACTGCGTGTCAGGTGCGTCTCGTCGACAACGGCTTTTAGCAGTCTTTTAAGTGCGCTGTCCTCTGAAGACAGGTCTTTCAGGTTCTGACCCGCGGTTGCAAGGTCAGTGATCGGGGCGAGTTGAATATCGCGCAGTAGCCCATCCCATTGTGCGATAAAATCGTCATAATAAAGCTTAAATACATCCGCTTCCAAATCTTCTTGCGAAGTATCGGAGCTATCCGCGCAACCGCCCGAGAAGACAGCACGATCCAATGCCGCGCTGGCCGCAACCTCGGGTACCAACGGCACCACGATCGTCTTGAACCCGTCGAATGTGAACGCACCGGACACACCGACCCTTAGCGTTTTCTCGGACAAACGCGTGAATATCCGTGTACCGTTCGGTCCCGCGTGATCGCCTGGAACCCAGTCGGGTAGGGTCGCCAACGCTGGGTCGCCGCGTAGTGTGCTATAGGCGCGCACTGCAAGCGGGATTGTGCACACACTCTGAAGTGCCGTCGATACCAATGCCTCGTCTGGTCCAATCCGGTCTTCTTCGCCTGACATGCGCTCGATTGCTGCTAATTGGTGGGCAAGTGCCGCTTCCGTTGGGAACGGATCAAGCGGTGCGTGTTCGGGCAGCACTTCGGTCCACCAAACCGAAATGAATTCAGCGTCATATGGCGCCAGACCCGTCATCATTTGATACACTTTCAAGGCCCCAAGTAATGTCTCGGGATCGCGTATGCGCCGCCACATCGTGGCTTCCAGCAAGGCAACGAGACGCGGCTCGACGATCGAACGCAGAGTATGCTCGTAGGCGAGTTTCTGAGCGCGCGTCAGCTCTGCTTCGGCAGTCGGCCCCATAATTGTCATGAACCCGGTGTCTGCAATTGTCACATGACTGGCTGTTTCTGTCGCCGCCTCCAGCGCCAATGGCAGGTCCAGAGGTTCGGTTGGGGCCTGCCGTGACGCGACATTCGCCAGACGAGCCGAGAGCGCCTTGAACTGACGCTGCTGGTCTTCGATCGCGCCGGAATAGCGTTGGTATGAGAAAAGAATAAACACCGCGGACACCGCCGTCAAAAGTGACGCGGCAGCAAGTGTACCGCGCCAGACCCACTTCCGGCGTTCCTCGGCGCGTGGATCAAAGGTGCCTAGCCCGGCCTCCTTGAAGACAACGTGGCTCAAAAGATTGCGCAGGAAGAACGATCGTTTTTCACCGTGGCTGCGCCGCTCTGGCGGTCTGGCGCTCAATCCAAAGCTTGCTGCCATCGCACTCACCAGACGATCTACAGGCGAACCTTCCTGCGTGGCCGAGGTCAGATAAAAACCCCTAAGCCAAGGACTTTCTTCATACCGACTGTCACCAAATACTGTGTCAATCAGCGCCTTCATGGGTTGTGTGAGCCGGTCGATTTCTGCGGGGAAACGGAACACCTCGCCGCGATCTGACACAGTCAGGTCGTCGGCCAACCGCCCTGGAATTCGCTCCTCCAGTCGTGCCAGAAGCGCCCTTACCTCGCGCTCGATCATCGTGCCATCGACCCGGCTGTCGGTAGCCAGGGTTGCGCCCCAGACCTGTTCGCGAGCGTTGGTGCCCAGGCTTCCGAAGAACGTCTCAAATCCCGGAATGAGATCAACCTTGGTAATCATCAGATAGACCGGCAACTGGATTTCCAGTTTCTCACGCAGTTCTGACAGTCGTTTTCTGATTTCTCGACCATGCTCGCGAAGGCTTGCTTCGTCGTCCAGCAGTTCCTCGACCGAAAGTGTCAGGATCACACCGTTAAGGGCCCTCCGTCCGCGGTGTCTGCGCAGCAGGCTCAGAAAACCCTGCCACTCGGCTGAATCGACGTCGGGCTCACTTTCTTGCTGGACATAGCGTCCGGCGGTGTCGATCAGCACGGCGTCCTCGGTAAAGAACCAGTCGCAGTTTCGCGTCCCTCCGACGCCCTTCAGATCGTCAGAGAGATCAATCGGAAAGTGCAGCCCCGACTGACGCAGCGCCGTTGTCTTGCCTGTGCCTGGTGGGCCAATGATCACGTACCACGGCATGTCACGCAGGAACTTCCGCCCGCCCATTTTAGAGCGCTTCATCTGCGTCAGGATATCCTGAAATTTCTGATTCACTTCGGCTACGTTTTCTTCACCGGGGGCCACTACCCGATCGGGCTGCGCCAGTTCGGTGACGAACATCCGGTTCGCTCGCGCCGCCCGAATTTGCCGAAGTAGAAGTGAGAACAGCCACAGGATCAGGATGACCCCTATCGTGATGATGCGCGAAAGGTCACTGGCAAGTGGCTGGGTCTCCCCAATGGCCAAAAGCGGTCCAAAAAACCAGATCAAGGCGCATAGGAGGGCAAGCCCCAACAGCGTCCAGAATGTCCGCGAGATAAAGAACCCAAGTATGGCTTTTAAAAAGCGCACGTCAGATCTTCTTCTCGATCACGATTTCAACGCGCCGGTTGCGCGCTCGACCCGAACGAGTGCCGTTATCGGCAATCGGTTCGGTTGCAGCCCGCCCTTCGTGCGAAATCAGATCGGAGGGTACCCCAGCCTCCTCCAAAAGCCGCGCAATCGTCAAAGCGCGCGCCTCGCTGAGGCCTTGGTTGGATTGGAACGGATTGGTGCGCTGCACCGGGATACTGTCCGTGTGACCAACGACGGTAACACCTCCGACGAACTCGATGTTTTCGCGGATGACAAGGGCAATCGAGTCAATAAGCGATCCATAGCCCGTGTTCAGGTCCGCCTTGGACGACAGAAATACTTCCGGATCGGTCGCCTGAACAACAACGATGGCCAGCGACGTGGACTCGCGCCCCGTTAACGCCCGGGCAGTTTCCTTTGGGGCGGCCTCCGCGACCAGCGGCAAAAGCTCGAGAACCACCGGCTCCAGCAGCAATGGTGGAGGCGGATCGGCGTTTTCGATGATCGGGCGGAATATGTCGGCCCGCTCCGGCGGAGGCAGCAATTCAGCCAGTGCAAAAAGTTGCTCGCCGCGGTTCGAAAGTCGTACGCTCAGCGTGACATAAAAGGCCGAGATCATAGCCGCCGCAATAAGTGCAATCGCCCAGATAGGCACAATGAACCGCGGCGGTGAATCGTCTGCTAGAACACCCTGCCAATGGGGTGAAAGATCTTCGTTGTCGTCGCGCTGCGCTTTAATTAACCGCGCAATCTGTCCGCGTAGCTGCGCGATGGCGGCTTCGCCCGCAGAACCGTTCACGCGGTGCCGCCCGCGAAAGCCAAGCGAAAGACACAGATAGGCAAGTTCCAGTAGGTCGGGGTCACGGTCAGGATAGCGGATCAGTTCCTGCAGGCGGTCGTAAAACCGGTCACCCGCATCGACATCGCCCGAGAGCTGGGTCACCAACGGCTGGCGCGGCCAGCCGCTGTGGCTTCCCCACGGCGTATTGAGCGCAATATCGTCCAGCAACGCTGCGACAAACCACGCTGCCTGATCGCTGCTCGCCATCGTTACACCCAGACCAACAGCTGTATCACGTGCAAAAATCAGGTTGTCATGCAGCCGACCGCGCATCACGTCCGGATTTTCGGGCGCCGATGCGCGTTCAAGCTCTGGCGCGAGCCCCAGCAACACAGCAAACGCCGAGGTCAGGGAATTGTCGCCAGCCCGCACCTGTCTCAGTCGACTCGGTGCGGTTTCGGTCATCGGAGCGTTGATATCCCCGGCACGGCCTGTGTGTACCTGACGCGGACGATTTACCGGCCGGATGCGGGTGCGCCCCGCATCGTTTTCCAGGCCGAATGGATCGTCCTTTGTCATAGATTCACCTGTTCACGGCGTAACAGTCGATTTCCGGTTCTCGCTCCAGCGTGCCCGATACGCCCAGAACAAAGCCAGGTGCGTCTGCAAGTTGCGCCCAGTGTTCGGAGCTACGGTCCAGCTCAAGACAAAGTCTGTCGCCATCATATGGTATCTCGCGCGGCTGCGAGTGAAGGGGTTTCAACGGGATGCCGGGCAGGCGCGACGTCCAGAGTTTGTCAAACTCATCCGCTGCCCCGACGGTAGCCTGATCGACGAACAGCTTGCGCAATATCTTCTCGGACAATTCACCGCCAACACGCACAACGATCCGGCTCGACTTGATGATATCGGGGTTATCAAGCCTGACCGTCCAGACGTTTTCGCTATGCTTTACAACCTTTAACGCCCGCGATTTCGGCTCAACATGGCGCAATGAAAGGATAAGCGAGCGCAATGTATCCGCCAAAGCCTCGAAGGCAGGTTGGGGATCGGCGTGATCGTATTCCGGAAACTCGGTCAGACGACGGGACGACGACCCGAATGTGGCCATGCGCCCCGCAAGCCCTGCCAACTCAAGAAAAAAGTCCGAGGGGTGAAATAGGTCCTGCGCCAGATAGTGTGCAATGCGCGGGCGCGCCGTATTTGCAAGCTCCAGGATCAGCAGATTTTCCACCGAGGCGCCAGTACCGCCCAGAACCATCTTGCCATGCGCCTCGGCAATCCGGTCCAGTCCGTTCACAACTTCAGTGCTGAATTGAGCATACCAGGGCGCGGCCGACGTGATAAGGGCAGGTGGCAGGAAGCCTTCAACCAGTGCCACTGCCCCGGCCGCATCCAGCCCCGAGACACGTGCAACGGGCATCGTGACATATCCGGCTGTTTCCTGACGCGGCAGCATCAACTTTGGTGCGAGACGCGCCACTTCGATATCTTCGGCGTCCGCGCCACCTCTTACAGTATCGCGGACCCGGGTATTTTCGCCGCGAAAGCGTGCACCCAAGGGTTTCTCATGCGATGGGTCGATAACAAACGCACCTTCTGACATTGCGGGAATTGCCAGCGTCACGAGTCCAGTGTCGGTATCGCGCATCACCTGCACCGGTTCGATTGGCGTAGTCGTTTCGGGATACCGAAAGCTGGTTCCATCTGGAAACACCCCTTCGGCCGCCGCAAGTCCGATAAAACCAGAATCAAGCGCTGCTTGGTCCAGTTTCAACTCGCGAAACCCAAAACGTTGCAATGGCGCGGCACCAATGGCGTCGCGCGCCAACCGCTCGGTATGACGGTCCTGTTGCTGGAGGTGCTGGGTCCTGAGGAACAAGCCCTCGGACCAGACGACCTTGTTGCCATCGACCATGGGTCTCTGTCTTCCTTATGTAGAGGTTAACGAAATGCCACCGGACGACACTGCGAGTATTGCGCCGGACGGTCCCGAAGGCGCCGGCGTATTCACCCGAAAAATTTTCCCCGTCGGATCGCGAAAGCCTGCGACAATGCCGATTGCGGTGACTCCGTCCTCAATCCCTATGGTCCTTGACGCCGAACTGCCCGGCGACAGCACGATCTGCTCGGCCTTAACGAATTCGCCGCCAAGCGCGACTTGGGGATCGCGCAGGGCAAAGAAATCTGACGCATCAAATGCGCCGGTGCCACGCATCTGGACCACTGTCAGTGTCAGTGGACGGTCAGTACCGTCCGGTCCGGGGTTCATCCCTGCCACCCCCTGCGCGCTCAGAGTCAGCGAAGCCGGCGCTTCGGGTCCGCAACCAGCCATTAGCGCCAACGCACAGCCACTCAGCATAATCGTCCGTCTATGGAGTGCCATTTCAATCTCTCCCTTCATTTTCGTATGCGTCTCTGAAATCCGCTCCGACTTCGCCCAAAAAGCGGTCTTCTGCTGAACGGGCGATCTCACGATAACGGGCTTCGTATAGCTTCCACAGCTTTGCATGACGCCCTCCGGCGAGCAAAGCCTCAAGTAAACCGGTGTCGTCCATTTCGCGCTCGATCTTCTCGGGGTCAAAACGATCAATCATCCGGCGAAGGGCGGACTGCAGCGCACTCCACGTGCGCACCTGATGATCGGCCAGATCACGGTATGACTGATGTATTGCTTCTTCGGACTCCATGTAACCTTTACCACGATTTTGCAGCAGCGCTTCGATTGCGTCATCGGTGCTCAACGCGAATTTCAATGGATTTACGCTGGTGCTACCAATTATCGTCTGAGCTACGCGGACATTTTGCTTTTCCTGCGCGCGTGTGCGCAGGAGATGGACCAGCCCGTCAACCAAAGCGCGGAAGTGCCTTCCGAGAGCTTCGATTTCTTCTGGAGTGCCGGCATTTGCGATCTTGTCTGGCGAAGTACCAAGGCCGCGAAAATATGCCTCGCGAAAAGCGTCCAAACCCGGTGACGACGGTTGTGGGCTGGCTGAGGGAACAAGGGGTTCCGGCATCTGCGTTGGATCTGCGATGGCGGGCGCTTCCATTGTTGGCTTCACGGGGGCATCGAACGAACCGAAGTATCCCCCCGAGATCGGCTTCTCCTGAGGCCCTGAAACTTTCGGTGCTATGTCCACAGGTCCCTCATGCGACTTCGAGGCCAAATCCAGCGCAAATGGATCGTCGTCGTCCAAGGGCCGTGGAGGAGCGCGCTCGGCTGTTAGCATCGGACGCGCGGTCTCGCGGGAAGCGGCGCCAAACGGCGCAGGTAAATTGCCGGGCCGTTCGACCTTGGGTTCTCGCGCTGCGTCCGTCTTTGCACCGAAATCGAACGACAAACCGCCCGATTTCGGAATTTTCGCCTGTGATGTCCGGCCGGCGGGTTCGGCTTCAACACGCATGACAAAATCGCCAAACCTAAGCCGCATACCGTCTTCAAGCGGCACGGCGTTGCCGGCGCCCAGCGGTTCCGAGGCGCCATCCACGAATAGCCCACCGGTGCTGGCGTCAGTAACCATCGGTTGTCCGGTCTCGTCGGATACCACCAAATGCTTGCGGGAGACGTATTTTTCCGGGTCATCAATCTGCCAGTCGGCATCATCACCACGACCGATCGACATCTGTCCGCCGTGATAGGTCCACTCAGCCGTTTGCTGAGGCGTCGGCATATGTTCGAAGATCAGCTTCAGCGTCATGCGGCCAACCCTTTCGGTTGATCCGCGCGGGCCGAGAACCCGACAGAACAGTAGTCCTGTTTCGAGCGCCCGTCACCACCGCCGAGCCAGATTGTCTGTCCTAGTCGTGCACTTCCAAGTGTCGGCGCGGGCACGTCGTCGCCCGACAGCGAAAGCCTCAGATCGAAAGCCGTGCCATGTCCCGATGCGAAGACGATGGCGTGCCGAAGTTCAACGCGTCGTTCGGGGATATCCAAATAGCCGAGATACTGATCAAGCGTCAGAGGACCCAGCTTTATCTCGGCCCGCGCCGTGCGCTCAAAGACGCGGCCCCCAACGATCGCGGTCTGACCCAGTCGGTTGTGCCTGCCTCCAAGCGTAGATTGGAGACGCTCGGGCAACTGCATCCATGCGCCGATGAATTCGACTAGTGTCACGCTGACCCCCGTTACGTTTTTTAAGTACCCAAGCAGCCGGTCTGGTCCATGGACCAAAGCAGCGAGAGAGGTGGCGTTCTTGACCTTTGACGATGTGCGCGCCGGCGTCCCAGTGGTCGTTCCCGGCAGGCCAACTCCAGCCAAGGCGCGCACAAGTGCGGAGACCTGACCGCCCGTCCCGTGCTCGATTTGCACTTCGGGTCGTGTGTCGCCCCAGGCTCGCCAGAAAAAAGCGATCATCCGATGTTGAAGTGCGTTACATAAATCCAGAAACGCAGTGTCCGACGTCGCACCGTCGCTGTCACCTGCGAACCACCGGTTCGAGGCGCGTTCCAACACACGCCTGGTAAGATGGAGCGGTAGCGGTCCTTCAGGACCAAGTAGCCCCAACACGTTCACAGAGACGCGGGGCGGGCCGTCGCCAACCAGCGCCACGTCGGAAATGTCCTGCGTGGCAAACGACATCCTGATGCCCTGACCCAGACGGGCGGGATCGCTCCCGGGGGCCCCTCCGCGGCCGAACCGGTGGCCATCGCATTCCATCCGGCGCAATAGCTCGAAAAAATCCAATGCCTGAAGCTCGTCGGTACTCAGATCAGGGGGCGTGTGCCGGTCGTCATCGGCCATACGGTTTCCTCCTGTTGCTGGGTGAGGCGGGTGCGAGTCCGTACAAAGGAATTAATTGCCGCATGGCGCGAGAAAAGTTGTGCCAACAGTGCACTCAGAAGCAAGCGACTTGATCCCGACAACACATTGTCATCGACATCCAGCGTGATTTCAGTGCCGTGGCCAAAACAAGTTGGCCCCGGAATTTTAAGACGCTCGATCACTGCAGCCGAGGATACACGTGCAATCGAACGTGTATGGCGCGCATAAGTCGGATCGCCGCGGTCGGCGTAAAGTTCCAACGTGGCGCGTAGAGCATCGCCATGTTCACCTTCATCGACCAGCGACAGATGGTTCAAGCTTAGCTGTGAAATCCAGCGCCAGGTCAGATCGTCCACCCCCATTTCACCGCCGCTCGGTTCGTTCAATGCCGACATCAGCGACGCGCGGGGGCGGCGAAAGGCTTGCAGTAGCTTAACTGAGCCCACGGGGTCGCCCGATTCCAAGGTCAGCGTCGGTGTGTCGTCAAGAATTGGCAGGTCGCGGTTCGTGCAAAGCGCGCGGATGTCTAGTTTAGTGACCCTTTCTGCCTCGCGTGCCGCAAGAGGGCGGGCGACCGAAATGTAGAAGTCGTCACCGGCGTAGCTGGTTCGCATTTGCCCGCGACGCCGCTCGTCTTCGCCCGGGCGGCGCGCTCGACGCTCAGTGGTATAGACAAGGTTCACACCGCTCGGTTCGACAGAATACAGGTGGAACAGTTGCGCCTCTGGCCCCTCGCGAGCTGCATCCTCTACCCTCAACAAGCGGTAGATCTCGAAATCACGTGGTCGCGTCCGGTCGACATGAACTACATGCGCGTGGCGGCGTGGGTCAAGTTCGACCAGATTGCACTCGCGCTCGAACAGGTTGACCAGAGGAGTAGCGTGCAATTGAAAATCGTCCTTTGACACGTCCTGCAAGTCGGGCTGCGGGCGGGACAGAAGGATCATGACCTCGATTGTGTCGCCCTCTGTTTGACGCACCGCCGGGCCAAGTCCGCCAAGGCGCGCATAATGAAATCGCTCGGGGAACAGAAAATATTCACGCAACAAGCGATAGCCTTCGAACGACGATCTGACACGCGGCAGAAGGCCCTCGGAATCCGCAACGCCGATCATTGCGGGCAATGGTCCTTGGGCAAACGCCTGATCCGTGCCAGACGGGCGACAAAGAAGCGAAATGCCCGACCCGAATATGCCGTCGAACAACGCGGGCCCGCGTGACTTTGCGCCAAGAAACAGATCAAGGCTGTCGAGTGACAGGTCCGACAACGGCCCCGGTGAGGTTCGAGATATCTCCAATCTTAGTCCTGTCTCCGCGTTGCCAGACAGGGTGTCGGGTATGCCTGCAGACTTCAGCGCACCGCGATCCTGAAGGTATTCGGCCTTGGTGACAGCGACGGGCCACAAAACAACGTCCTGAACGGTGGTGAAGACGGCACGCGTACTCAACCCCTCCTTCAGGCCTGCTACCAACCGTGTGCCGCGCTTAACCCGATGGCCGTCCAGCATGTTCTGGACTTGACCGCCGGGGGCCAGATGCACGATCGACATCGCGGGCGCAGGTCCGGCCAGATCAGGATAAAGGGCATCTGTCAGGTTGCGCACGTATCGGGACGTCTCGACATCTAGTTTCAGCCGTGTTCGGGCGCCAAGATACGCCACACCTTCCAGAAGGCGCTCGACGTAAGGATCGGTACATGGAACAGTATCCAGCGATAGATTGCGCGCCACTGTAGGATGCATATCGGCGAATTCTTCCGCCATTGTGCGAATCTGAGTAAGCTCGGCCTCGTAATACGACAGGAATGCACGATCCATCAGATCTCTTCCTGCGCCGTGGTCGCACGCCCGTTGTCAAGATCGATCGCGGTCGACAATTTCAGTCGTTCAGGGACTGGTGACAGCATTAGAAGCGCATCAATACTGACCAGCATCCCAACTTTTTCTGCGAACCGGACGTTGACCTTGATCGTATCTGCCCGAAGCCTTGGCTCAAACACGGTCAGGACCGACTTGATCTCGCGAGCAAGTGCGTCCTTGTCGAAATCTGAACCTTTGCGTCCGGAAAATGACGGCATTCCGAAGTTTACCACGCTGCGTCGCACTTCTGGAAAGTCAGCTAACAAGGTTCCAGGGGTCGTCGTACGCCGAAGTTCTGAGTCGGTCAGTAGGTAGTCAGCCTCCAGGCGTTCCACGTTGAATAGCATCTCGATATCGCGCCGGACCGCCTCGCGAAGGACGTCCGAGGTTACCACCACGCCGTCAGCTTCAATGCGGGCTCTGAGAGTTTCTCGCTGGATCAGTGTGTGCGCCAGTTTTTTCGTAGGTTCGTCCAAATCAGTGCGGCGTCGAAGCGCAGTTGCCCCTCCACCCATGATCTTGATGACCTCCGCTTCGCCCAGAATTTCAGTCAAATCCTCGCGCAGCGCAACTATCTCGGCCATAGTTCCGGGAAGGTCATCAATTAGTCGATCCCAAAGCGATGGCTGAACAGCTTCGCTGCGCGCGGTGCCGTTTGTCGTGAACTCAGACATGTGTCACCGCTGATTGCATCCGTTAGGCGCCAGAGGCCACGTCGTATTCGATCTCGTGCTCGTCTCCGGCGGAGTGATCGTCGGCCTGAACAGTATAGAGCACTTTAATTTTCTCGAAGGATAGTCGGAGCATGTCAGTCAATTCCTCTCCCGAGGTATCACCTTTAGTCTCATATGATGAGATGACTACGTTTTTCAGCGTGATGATAAGGTAGTCCAAATGCGACTCGCCTGAGTCCTTTCGGAAACTGATAACAACTTCATCGAACGCCTTGCCTTGCATACAGGCAAGAGCGATGTAGGGAGACGAAGCGTCAAAGTGTTTGGTAATTCCAATCGGGGTCACCGTCGCACGCGAGCGCGTCCGACCAGAGCCTTGTTGCATCGATGCTGCCTGTGACATCGACCAATCAATACCCAATATATCAATTTCGTCTTCGTGGTCAGCGCGGCGCGATTCACCATCAATGTCAGGCAACTTCATGTAACCAATTAACGCCATGATATTTCTCCTTTTTTAAATCGTTTCAGCCTTTTACCGAAGGCAGTTCAGATACCAGCCGCAAGCTCGCGTTGATGCCCTCAAGCTGATAGTGCGGCCTGAGATAAAACCGAGCATTGTAATAGCCGGGGCGGCCTTCAACACTGTCCACTTGGACTTCGGCGGCGGCCAGAGGTCGCTTCGCTTTGGCTTTGTCATCCGCCATTGAGGGGTTCGCCAACACATAGCGATTGATCCATTCGCTTAGCCAGGTCTGCATGTCTGCGCGTTCCTTGAACGTCCCGACTTTATCGCGTGCAATGGCCTTCAAATAATGCGCGAACCGAGACACTGGGAAAAGATACGGCAAGTTGGCCGACAGCCGCTCGTTGGCCTGCGCGTCCGGATCGACCAGTCGACCAGCCCGCGTTTCGTCGTCTTGCAGGCTGTGCGCGCCGATGAAGGCCGCAACATCGGTATTCTTGCGGTGCAGGATCGGCATTAAGCCAAGCTTGGCCAGTTCCGCCTCGCGCCTGTCGTCGATGGCTATCTCGGTTGGGCACTTCATCGCCACAGATCCGTCATCGGTCGGGAAAGTATGCACCGGTAAGTTGAGAACCGTTCCACCCGATTCGACCCCACGTATTTGCGTTCCCCAGCCAGATATTTTGTGGCTGCGGTTGATGTTCACGCCCATCGCAAATGCGGCATTCATCCACACATAGTGGTCGTGCTTGCCGTCGATCTCTTCTTCGAAGGCAAAGCCTTTGACCGGCACAGTATCGGCTCCATAAGGCAGTCGGGCCAGAACGCGCGGCATTGCCAGACCGATGTAACGGGCATCTTCGCTTTCGCGCAAAGACTGCCAACTGGCATAGTCTGGCGACGACACGATCTGCTGGAGATCCTGCGGATTCGGCAATTCCTGCCAGCTTTCCATCCGAAACAATTGAGGTCCGGCCGCGGCAATGAATGGCGCATGCGCCGATGCGGCAATGCCCGAGATGTTCCGCAGAAGGCCGACGTCCTTCGGCTTTTGGGTAAACTCATAGGCTCCGATAATTGCCCCAAAAGGCTCTCCGCCGAACATAGAATATTCATCTGAGTAAATCTTCTTGAAGATCGGCGATTGATCCCACATTTGGCCTTCGTAATCCTCTAGATGATCAGCCAGATCGTTCTTCTTGATGTTCAGAACGCGGATCTTAAGTTTCTGATCCGTCTCGGTATTGTTAACCAGATAATGCAATCCGCGCCACGTACCTTCGATTTCGCGCATCTCTTCGCAGTGCATCACTTCGTTTATTTGCTCGGTCAGAAGGCTGTCGATTCCGGCGATCAGTGATTTGATCGACTTGACCGCATTGCCTGAAATTGTGGCGGTACCGGATTTTTCTGTTGCCGCCAGCGCCAGATTTGAAACCAGTGCCTTCAGCTTATCACTTTCGCTTTCCTTAACGCGGAAGTCTTTTTCCAGCAGAGCGCTGAATTCGCCAAGATCCAGCTCTTCTGCAGTGGCACCGGGACCAGCGGCCTGTTCTTTTGCGTCAGCCATATTTAAGCCTCCTCGACTTTGGAATTACTCATCGCGGCCTTGGCTGCATCGGCCAGCAGCGGCTCGTTGTTCAGCAGTTGAGCAATGCGTTTTTCAGCGTCCACTTTGCCGTCCATATATCCGAGAAGCTCTTCTAGTTGCCGGCGCATTTTCATCAGTTCGGCCAGCGCTGGAATCTGCTCTGCCACTTTATCCGGCGCGAATTCACCCATGTTCTTGAACGACAGATCGACGAACATTTCTTCATCTGCGTCGGCACCTTCACGCGAGGGCAGCTTGTTGGGCACACGCGCCTTCACGCGTGGTGACAGTGCTTCCATGAACTTGGGAAAGCGACCCGCGTCCGTTTCAACGAACGCCCGTTCGCCGACGGGTTTCTTTGCTTCCGACGTTTCCGATGCACCTGCGAGATCAGCCATCACACCCATGACGAAAGGCAGTTCAATTGTCGTCGGACTGCCGTAATGTTCGACGTCGTACGCAATCTGTACGCGCGGCGCACGATTTCGCTCGATTACTTTTTGTTTGCTGTCGGCCATAAATTCCACCTTCTGTTGTAATTCTAATTGTCCTTGTCGCCGCCCGTGCCGGCCACATTGCGAAACTCTTTCATGCCCGCGGGCGCGATTTCTTCCATCAACTGAACGAAATCCATCGGAACCATCTTGCGCATCCGCCGTGCCAGATGCGGGATCGGGCTGCTGGGTTCGGTGTGTTCGTAAAATGCGATGATCATGTCGAGGCACTTCTCGACGTCCCCCCGCGAATTGACGGCTCCAGGTATCGCTCCTAGCGGATTTGATATTGTGGCTGCCGCGTGTGTCGGGGAGGGGTCGGCGTTGGCTGGCATGTCGGCGTCTCCGTCATCGGTCCCGGTGTTTTCCTCAAGCGCGGCGTCCAATGTCCCTTGAACGCGACTCAGAAATTTTTCCAGTTCGCGAAAGTCAAGCCCGACGCCATTGGTGAGCCCAGCCAATTCGTTGAATTTTGCTTGCAACGCGACACGAGCCTGATCGGCATCGACTACGGCTTTTGACAGGTTATTGGCTCGTTCGAGTTCTTCAGCAACCAGAACTCTACAAGCTGTCTTGACCCGCGCCACTCGTGCGTGGTGATGCGTTGTCAGAGCTTCCTTCTCGGATTTTCCCAATCCACTGGCTATTTGGTTCATGAACTCAAATTCGCTCAAACGACCCATTGCCAAGTCTTCGCCAGTGACCGGACCAACACCTCGCGGTGAGAGAACAACGCCCATCTTCAAATCGCCAAGCAGTCCGTGATCGTCGTTCTCCAACTGTTTCAGCGCGTTGATGCGTCTGAGCGCGGCTTGCGCGCGATCGTCACGCTCGCGCAGTTCTGGATGGATGCTGTCCCAGTATTCTTCGAGTGAATTTGTCAGCATCTTCAGACCATCAGCAAGACCCGCAAACCCTGCGGTATTCGCCATCGCGCGACAAACCACGATCAACAGCCGTAAATCGCGGCCGCTGCCGGCCAGATCCTCTGCCGCGGTCAGGATAGCCGACCAGTCGACGTCAGATGTCGGACTGACGTTTCCGTCCTTGTCGGTTCGCGATTCACGCGAGGCAGGTTCAATATGCCGCTCAATTTCGTGAAAACGCGGATCGTTCCTTAGTTCCTCACCCGATGGGGTCGACCCATCAATCGGCGATAGGAACGCATCGATGTTCATCGATCCTGTCCCATTAATAGGTTGCCCCCACTGCAACTGTCTCAGAGGTTCGCGATTCTTGCAAATTTTTACTTTTGTTAAGGTTGCGCATCAATAATTCGCGCGGCTATTCCAATTATTACATCATCGCGTCCTTTCAGCCGTTCGGCAAGCGCTGACGCGACAGATGCAGGTGACTCGTCGCGCGGGCGGCGTATGTCGAAAAGAGGCTCGCTCGACAGGATAGCGATGACTTCGCTCTTGCCGTAACTTTCTTCCAGAACTTCGACTGCCAGAAGCGATGGGTCAGACGTGAGAGACGATTTCGGATGCAGGACGCGCACACGGCGGACACCGTTTTCTACGGTACCAAGCTCGGATAATCGCTGTTCCGAGTTGTTGATATTTGGCAAGATGTTAAAAACCAGCCCTGTATTGTCGACTAGCATTACCCAAAGATAGACATCGCGCAAATCCGCAGGTGCCTGCACTTCAACAACAGGGTTTTCGCCGGTTCTGTAGGCCCCGGTCAGGTTCGCCTCTCCGGTCGCCCCGTTGCTGAGCCGTATCGACAGGTTCGCCGACGGTGTTGGCGGCAATACGGCGCGTATCGCGCAAAGATCGCCGTTCAGCGTTTCCGTGCGTAAGTGCAGTTCCCGACTGCCGATGAGGGGAAGAAGTAGGGATCGAAGCTCATTCTGATCCGTGTCGTCTGCCAAATCGCCAGCAATTGTCACTGTGTCCCCAAGTGCGAACACGTCCGGGCCCTCAACCAGTAAATTGCCGCAAGTTTTAATGTTTTGCAGCGCATAAGTGATGTCCTTTGCGGGCAGTTCTATCGGCCCGGCCAACACATCAGTCACGATTCCGAAGCTCGACGCCGTGCCCCAGGATTCAAGATTGCGCAATGACTGCGCCCGTGCGTCCATATCGGCGGCAACACCTGTCACACTGGCATCCAGATCCTCAACTTGGACGGCCCAGCGATCAAGCGGTGTAAGGAGGCCTATAAGATCGGCCAACTCTTCGGCCCAAAGATCAGAAGGTACGCCTGATGCGAGATTGATCTCGGTTGTCTCTGGGTCGGTTGCAGTGGCGCGCGCAAACGCATCGCGTAAATTCGCGGCGGATGAGTCATCGGGCGCATTGGCAAACAATCTTGCTGTTCCATCCTCATTTCGGGACGCGTTCAACTCGTATGGGCTGGCAACAGGCAACGACGTGCCGAAAATCGACTGCGGCAGTCCCAGAAGCACCGCCGCCAGTACCAGTGAAGCCAGCGCGACGATTGTGAGCACCGGCCAGAGACGGCGGCGACCGGTGCGTTCAGGTACTCGGCTCTCTTTTCGCGTGTCTTTTTGGCGAGACGGTGCGCGTCCCTTGCCCGACTTTAAAAGCCCGTCGATTCGATCGACAACCTCGCCTGCCGATCCCGGTCGCAGTGCGATATCGGGCGCAGTCAGGTCATCAATCAACGACTTGAGTGGGTCGGGAACACCATCGGTTTGCAGAGGTGATTGCTTCCGTCGCACGATTTCGCCCGGTGTCGTACCCAAGTACGGCGTTTCGCCGCGAAACGCGGCCAACAATGTCGCCCCAAGAGAATAGAGATCGGTGCGCGCTTCAGAATGCCCGTCAAGCTGTTCTGGTGCCGCATACTCGTACTTTCCGGCGAATTCATTACCCACGATGGTCCGGGCTCCTGCCGCGGTATCCTTGGCAATCCCGAAGTCGATGATCGTTGCTGCTTCTGCCTTGCCATCGCGCAAGATGATGTTGTCAGGCGACAGATCGCGGTGCACGATTCCCTGTGCATGCGTGGCTACCAAGCCCTCGGCAACGCGATGCGCTACTATTAAAAGCTCTTTCGCATCCAGCCGCCGATCATTCATCATATCCGCCAGTGACAAACCCGAGATGAAATCCATCACAAGGTAGATATGGCCACCGTCGGTACGCGAGCATTCGTTATATCGTACCACCGCGTCGTGGACGATACTGCGCATTTCCTCTTCACGTCGCATCAGTCCTTGATAGTCGGCGTTAACGGAAAACTGCGCATTGAGTGCCTTGATCGCAAAAACGCGACCGGTCACTTGATTGACGGCGCGATAAACTTCGCCCGTTCCGCCACGACCCAGAAGGCCTTGAATTTCGTAGGTATTATTAAGAATTTGGCCGGTCTGGAAAATGTCCGACGGAAGGGGATCGCTCACGTATCGACTCCATCCATAAGGGATTTTCCATCACTATCGCCTCAAATAGATTTTTGTCATAGGGTAAATGCGGGCGGTCGACGCCGCTCGAATTTTTGGAATCGCTCGTTTTGGGCATTTTTAATCAGGGGGCGACGCAAATGGCCTCACGCGGATCGCAGGAAACCGTCAAGCGCAAGGAACTTGTCGGAAAGCTGAACCCCGTTTGCCTCAAGGCATTCTCGACTGCGGCGCAGGCCGCAAAGGCACGCGGGAACCCCTATGTTGAACTCGTGCATTTCATCACGGCACTGTTTGACTCAGAACGCTCGGATTTCCAGATATTGTTGCGGGCCGCCGGTGTCGACGATCACAAATTAACCGGTGATCTACTGAAATCCACCGATGCTCTGCCACATGGTGCCGGTTCGGTGGAAGAATTCTCCGACCACCTGTTCCGTGCCATTCAAGAAGGCTGGACGTATGGTCAGTTGAACTTCGGCGATGAAACAGTGCGCTCTGCGTATATCCTACTTGGCGCGCTTAAAAGCGGTGTGCTGGAAGCAATGCTGTTCAGGATGAGCCTGGAATTCGACAAACTGGATGCCGATTCCATGTCGAAGCAGCTGGATGAGCTTTTAGGGAGTTCCATCGAACGGTCCGAGCCGGACAAAGACGCCGCCGACAAAAAGAAAAGGCCTCCAGGCGGCCAATCATCGCTGGACCTCTATGCCACCAATCTGACCCAGCGGGCGCGCGACGGACTGGTCGATCCCGTCGTTGGACGCGATCCCGAGATTCGGCAAATCGTAGATATCCTGATGCGCCGCCGGCAGAATAATCCGATCATGACTGGCGAGGCTGGCGTCGGCAAAACCGCTGTCGTCGAAGGATTTGCGCTGCGTCTGGCGCGAGGCGACGTGCCGCCACAACTGAAAAACGTCGAACTGCATATGCTCGACATCGGTCTGATGCAGGCCGGTGCCAGCATGAAAGGCGAGTTTGAGAAGCGACTGAAATCGGTCATTGACGAGGTTCAGTCCAGCCCCACGCCAATTATCCTATTCATCGACGAAGCGCATACGCTGATCGGGGCAGGCGGTGCTGCTGGTACCGGAGATGCCGCAAATCTGCTGAAACCCGCCCTTGCGCGCGGTGAGTTGCGCACCATCGCTGCCACCACCTGGGCGGAATACAAGCAGCATATCGAGCCCGATCCGGCCCTCACAAGGCGGTTTCAGGTCGTGCGCGTTGAAGAGCCGCTTGAAGAAGCCGCCGTACGCATGTGCCGGGGTGTGGCGGGAGTGCTGGAATTGCACCACAAGGTCGAAATTCTGGACGAAGCAATCGAGGCCTGCGTGGCGCTTTCGCACCGCTACATTCCGTCTCGGCAATTGCCGGACAAGGCGATCAGCCTGCTTGACACGGCCTGCGCCCGCGTCTCCGTCAGCCAGCACGCCACACCTGCTCAGCTCGAGGATATTGAACGGCGCATCGCATCACTTGAGATTGAGCGTGGCATCGCCGAACGCGAAGCTGAAATAGGAATGGAAACAGGCGAACGTATACAGATCGTGACAGCAAAATTGGTCGATGCCGCCGCCGAGCTGGAGGTGGCAACCGGCAGATGGGAAACCGAAAAGGCGTTGGTCGAAAAGATTCTGAAGGCACGCTCCACATTGCGCAAAGCTGGTGCCCCGCTGGATCATACCGGTGAAATCGGCAAGACCGCACCGGAACTCGCCAAAAGCGACGAGATCGCCGACTCGCGCATGTCGCCCGAGGAGCGGGACACGCTTCTAAGCGAACTTCGCGGTGATATGGCAACTCTCGAGTCCGCTCAGGGCGAGTCACCGCTCATCCTTCCAGCAGTCGATAGAAACGCCGTCGCCGCCGTCGTGCAGGACTGGACCGGCATCCCGACAGGTCGGATGCTGGCCAGTCAGACAGAACGCGCGCTGAACCTGGCTTCGATCCTTGCCGAACGTGTCGTTGGCCAGGATCATGCCATGGAGATGATCGCTAATCGCATTCAGACCTCTTCTGCCGGTCTTGGGGCCGAAGAAAAGCCGGTCGGCGTTTTCCTGTTATGTGGGCCGTCCGGCGTCGGTAAAACGGAAACTGCTTTGGCACTGGCCGATTCACTTTTCGGCGGCGAGCAGAACCTCATTTCGATAAACATGAGCGAGTTTCAAGAGGCGCATACGGTTTCCACTCTGAAAGGCGCACCACCGGGATATGTCGGTTATGGCAAGGGCGGCATCCTGACGGAAGCCGTGCGCCGCCGGCCCTACTCGGTGGTCTTGCTGGATGAAGTCGAAAAAGCGCACCCCGACGTGCACGAGATATTCTTTCAGGTTTTCGACAAGGGCATGATGGACGATAGCGAGGGCCGTCGGATTGACTTCAAAAACACTCTAATCCTTTTGACATCCAACGTCGGCTCCGACGAAATCATGTTGATGACGGACGACGGTAAATCAACCGCCAATCTCGAAGAACTGACTTCTTCGCTCCGCGCACCGCTGTTGAATGTATTCCCCGCCGCACTCCTGGGTCGTGTCGTGACAATTCCCTATTATCCGCTTTCGGACGTTATGATCGAAGCAATTGCGGGACATAAACTGAAGTCCATCGCCCGCCGTCTTGCTGCGGGACACGACGCCGAACTGGTTATTGGCGAGGGAACGATGGACCTGATAAAGGCGCGTTGCACCGAGATAGAATCCGGTGGTCGTATGATCGATGCGATCCTGACAAACACGCTGTTGCCCGAATTGTCGCGTCAGGTCCTCAATCGGACACTAGATGGTTCAAAGCTGTTCCGCGTAACCGTCACTGGCGGGGCCGACGGCTTTGCCTACGCGTTCGACTGAAGAGGGGCGGTCGGTGCGCATCCTGAACCAAACCGGCTATGTCAGCCAGTTCACCATGGGGATGGACCAGAAAGGATACGAGTATCTGTCCCTTGTGGTGAAGGGAACTTTCGATTTTCCGGCCGGTTCATCGGAAACCCCACAGAAATCAGCGGACCAGCGTGAGCTCGTAATGGCCGATCATGCCACTGGCGAGCCCGGCTTTTCCGCTACCCTGTGGGAAACCGATTTCGCTTTCCGCAAGTCTCGATGCGATGTGGTGGCGCAAGGGGCGGCATATGCACCAAACGGCAAGCCGGCCGAACGTGTTCGCGTTGGCCTACGCGTCGGTGACTGGATTAAACAATTTGATGTTGTAGGTGCTCGTGAATGGCGCGTCATGGGCCCGGCAATTGCCACCACGCGTCCCCATCCCTTCACGCGAATGGAATTTTCGTACGATACGGCCTTCGGCGGCGTGGATCGTCTGGACCCGGAAAATGACCGACCGGCGGCCTACCTGTCAAATCCAGTCGGCATCGGTTTCGCAACGATCGGCAACCAGTCACGCCTCTCAGGTCAACCAGTCCCCAACACCGAAGAAGTAGGCGTCAGTATTCAGTCACCTTACGATCAATATCGCCCTATGGCACTTGGCCCCATAGGGCGAGGATGGCCGGATCGTATTCGCTTCGGCGGGACCTATGATAAGAACTGGCAGGACAACGTCTTCCCGTTTCTGCCAAGCGACTTTGACGATCGTTATTACCAGATTGCGCCAGAAGATCAACAAATTGACTTTCCAAAAAAGGGCACCGGTGTCGTCGTGGTCGGAATGACACCCGTGGGTCGCGAGACCTTCCGACTACCGGAAACAGCTTTGCCGATCAAAGTCTTTCGGGGCCAGGAAATTGCCTTTGACAGCAATGTCCTGCCAGACACATTGATATTCGACCCCGAAGCGCGCGTTTTCATTCTGGCTTGGCGTATCTGGGTTCCAATGCGCCGTATCATCACCGAATTCACCGAAGCATGGGTCGGGCCGCCAACCGAAGCAATGGTCCGGGCGCGTCGGTTGGGACGCAACTATATCCGCGATGTCGCCACCGGCCAACAAGAAGACGTCACGTGACTGTCCCAATCTTCATTAGTGCGGCGGGCATGGTGACGGCAGTCGGACTGGATGCTCCATCATCCTGCGCAGCAATGCGTGGGCGGCTGGATGGATTCGCCGAAACCCGTTTTGTCGGATCGGCGGGCGATTGGTTGATCGGTGCGGCCGTGCCATTGCCGCGCAACTGGATCGGCACCAAACGCATGGCGCATTTGGTCGCGGGCGCGATCGTTGAAGTTTTGCACCAAGTGCCCGAGTTCGAAAATGACGCAGCGTTGATTCTTTGCCTAGCCGAAGAAAACCGCCCCGGGCGCCCCGTCCGCGACTCTCAAGCTTTTGCCAAAATGTTGGGCGAGATCGTCGAACTGCCGCATCGCATTAAGACCAGAATTGTGGCGCATGGACGGCCTGCTGGCTTTGTCGCGCTGGATCGAGCGCAAAAACTGCTGACGTCGGGTGAGGCACGCCACGTCCTCATTGCGGGCGTAGACAGCTATCTGACCGGCCCCGCTGTCGCGTTCTATCTGGCCAATGAACGGATCATGACGCCCGACAACGCCAACGGCTTCATCCCCGGCGAAGCTGCAGCCGCCATTTTGTGCTCGCGAGAGGAAGGACGCCTGACTTTAGGCGGGATCGGTCTGTCACGGGAAAAAGCGTTTATCTACAACAAGGCAGGCGAAGACGGGCTGGACGTACCATTGCGCGGTGAAGGCATAACGATGGCCTATAAGTTCGCTATGGAAGCCGCAGGTGTCGATCTGGCGGGCATTGAATACAGGATCTCCGATTTGATCGGGGAGCAGTTCTTTTTCAAACAGACAGCACTTGCAGCGCTCCGGCTGGAACGGGGTCGTAGCGACTTTCAGGACCTCTGGAGCCCGGCCGAGAACCTTGGAAATATTGGTGCTGCGGTCGTCCCGCTGATGATCGGCATGGCCCTGCGGGCCGCCGAAAAGGGCTATGACATGGGTAGCCCGGTCCTGATCGAAGCCTCCGGCGATGATGGAGCCTGTGGCGCGGCTGTGTTCCACGACACGCATCAGCGAATCCGGCGGAGGGCCGCGTGATGGCCAACGTCTTTGCGAACGGATTGGAGATATCCGGCAAAGCAGTCAACGCTCAAACCATCGCCGCCATGCCGGACGTCTGTTTCACGCCACCCGAGAACCCCGCGACCCCGCCAGGAGTGCCCGTTCCTTATCCAAGTTTCGGCATGGCATCGGACACCGAACAGGGGACGGGGACCGTGTTCATCAAAGGCAAGACGGTCAATATCAAGAACAAGTCGGACGAGAAGAAGACCAGTGGAACAGAGGCCGGCTGTGCCGCGAAGAAGGGCGTTATCACGTCGAAAAACACCGGGAAGAAGTATTTTCACAAATGGTCGAACAATGTGAAGTTCGAGGGCGAACCGGTAATCCGCTTCAGTGATCTAGGGTCTCATAATCATGCGTCGCCGATAGGAAATACGCCGCCTTGGTTGGAAGTTTCGCGTGCAAATCCTGCTTGGACTAAAACCTGCGAGAAAGTCTACATCGAGCGAATGTCGACCTATGATCCGAACGAATGTGCTACACCCGAATACGAATCTCATCACCTGATTGACAATAGTTCCTTTTCTCGGCCGGGGGCGCGAAAGATAAGTAAAACGGCTTTTGGAGCAGCAGCTGCCGGCATGGCCGATCGGGTCTGGAAAAAGCTAAGAAATCTGTTTCAATCTGGGAGTCCGCACCCAGGAGGAAACTACCACGAGGGCGATCCACCTTGCATTTGTCTCGAAGGAAATCCGAACGATCCGGGAACGGAACACGCGGTCGCCCACGACATAACTGAAGCGGCGGCCCTTAAGAGTCCAACCGTGGGTCAAGGGAAGTGGACTTACAAAGAGGCTCGCGCGGCAGCCGTAAATTCCGCTAAGAAATCCGCCGACCTCACGAAAAAGGAATCGGAGTGCGTGGGGATAATGCTCGACTCATACTACAAAGAGGAATTGGGTTGCACCGATAGCACTGAAATTCGGGCGCCGGGCACGCAACCCAATCCAAGGGCAAAATTTGCAACGGGGCGAGGGGGAAACGCCAATATGAGTGCTGCACCCAGATAATTAAAGGAGCAAGCTTTGCAACGTGCCACACCTAACGGGCTTGGATTGAAGTTAATGTCGATTTATTCCGACGACGTTGTCTATGCTCTTTGCCATCCCATTGACGATGCCCTAATTGACCGAAGTCAGAGCGCCATTTTTTCCGTAGCCGACGCGTCTCCTAAATCCGTCAGAATATTCGATACAGAGATAACATCTATCGAAGTGTATAAAGGTTCGCTTTTCTGCGTGGACCGTTTACAGAAAGTCTACGAATACGCGGACGACTCATGGACCGATCACGATAACAATTCAACTGTTCCATATCGCATAAATACGCTTCGAGCCGCTGATGGCGATCTGTTCGGTTTGGGAAGCGATGGATTGGTCTTCTCTTGGACCGGATCAGAATGGTCAGCTAGGACGTCTGAAAAAGAGGATGCATATCTTTTCGCGCTTGTCGACTGGGTGGGGCGTGGACTGATCGTAACGGGAAACGACGGTCTGGTAGCTTTGCTCGGCGATGGCGGACTTGAACAAATCGACATTCCAACTGGTGTTGCGCTGACTGACGCACTTGTGCTGGCCGATAAAAGACTCCTTGTTATCGGACGCAGAGCGACTGCCGTCATCCTAGATGACGACGAAGCAACGGTCGCCGATTCAGGGGATCGAAAGCTGTCCTTTCTGAACGCGGTGCTGTGGCAAGATCGGGTGTTAATAGCGGCAAACTCCGAAATTGCCGAGCTTAAAGGAAACCGAGTTGAGACATTTCAGGAAATTCGCACCGGACGGCTCTACAATAATGGTAATCGGCTTTGGAGGCAGACGGACGGCTCGTGTTGGTTTACGGATGATGGCATCGACTGGACAGAGGTTGTGTTAGAGGTAGACCTATAAGACACGGCATCAGCGTTGTCCGCCTCCCAAATACTTTCGCACTTTCTCTAATTCCAACCCCACTACCTTCAACCTCACCGCACCCGGCTGCAGCATCCGTATCACGAACAACTCCCCCGCCTCGGAATGCTCCGCATACCGCTCCTCGGCGATCCTCAATCCCGCCACTCCCGCCACGCGTAACCCATCCAGATGCGCCTCAAGCCGCTCGACCAAGCGGGCCATGCGCACATCATCCATCTCCTCGTTTTCATCGGAATGCAGCAGGTTATAATCGTAAACGGTCCACAGGAACGCCGCCTGTTCGGCGTGTTGGCGGACAATGTTTTTCAGAACCGGCGCTGGCATCAGTTCAAATTGACTGACCCGCCGCGAATACGGTTCGCGGCCGAGGCGTGACTGACAAGATATGTACCGCGGATCGTGACGTGGCCGTCCTTCTCGAGAATGATTGAGGCCTTGCCCACCCGAAGCTCGATACGATCCTGTGCGGTCACCTTCACCGTTTCGCCGTCATGGATAACGCGTGGGGCAGGTTCCGTACGCACCGGATCAATGATGCGTCCGATAATTAACGGACGATTCGCGACGCCATCTTCGAACAAGAGCGCCACTTCGCACCCTGCATCATCGGCACTTAGTTTTGCGAGCGAGCGAGCCTTCAAAGCAGTTGGGCTCAGGTTACCGGGGAAAACCACGAGCGGTGCGTTGTCCTCAAAACCAAGAAAAACCCCCAGAACCACACCTTCGACCGTGTCTGTAATTTCCATGTGTGAAATCTCTTTTGAAAACAAGGCAAGTGTCCCACAGATCGCGGGTTCCGCCAAGTGGGTTGCGCGATATTGGATTGCGGGTGCGGGATCAGAATGTTGTTCGGCAAGAAG
>JBBKWG010000180.1:0-17831 GCA_037968835.1 Paracoccaceae bacterium | reverse complement strand
GAGATCCAATGGAACATGATCCGCGTCGCTTCGGATGCGCCCGACCAGACGGCGACGGAAAACAACATGACGTTCATCATCGCAAAACCCGCGACGGCAACGCGCACCAGCAATTCGCGGCCCTTTTCGTCGATGTCGCTTACGCCAAGTGTCGCAGTGTCGAGTTCGTGGGCCACATAACCCGCCGCACCAAGCGCCGAGATCACAGGTTCCACCGATAGTCCCGGGGCGTCGATGCTGACCCGTTTTCGGCTGAGGTTGACACGCGCCGAGCGGACACCCGGCAGATTGTTCAAAACCCGCTCAACCGTACCGATGCAGCCCGCGCAATGGATGTCCGGCAGTGAAAGCACGATATGCGCGACTTCGCTTTCCCGGCGAGCGATCCCATTGACCCGTGGCGCCAAGCTGTTGGCCGAACTCGCCGAAAACGCACTGGCCTCGGTCACCTGTTTGTCTCCACGATAATGCGCTGCCGGAAAAGACTGCCATCATCTGCCTGCGCGACAAGGCGCAAATTCCAGTTCCCAGAACCTGCGACCACGGGAGCGACATACCCGCTGCCGTCAAATCGAAACGTCGGTGACTGATCCTCGGCAACATGCGTTGCCCGCCCGAAGGTTGCGGATACGATAGTTGGCGCAATGGCTTCCCCACGTTCAAGTATGACAAGGCGCAGGTCTTCGCCTTCGATCCGTGCGGAGACTTTCCAGCCCAGGGCCCGCTGCGCCGCGCGGTCGGCATCAAAATGCTGGCTCGCGACGTAGGAATTCTTCACTTCAAGTCCGGGGAAAGTCGCCACGGCTTTGTAGGCCAGCGTCAGATTAACGCCAATGATAACAGCGAATGCACTGCACATCATCAGAGCCACCTTGCGCCCGGTAAGCGGAGTTCCCTTGGTCTTGTTCATTGACTTGCCTTTCCGTTGAAAGTGCTGTCGCGGTATGCGCGTTCTCCGCTCTCGACATCCTCGACCCAGAACCGCAGTTCGGTTCGCGCTTCGGTGGCCGCAGGGTCCTGTGCGCGCGATGTGACGTATACCCTTTGCTGGTCGGATTTGTCGGCGGGAACAGAGACGACGTTATCGTCTGATCCTTCGAGATCAATGCTCAGGACGGAATCCGAGGTGAGCGACAAGCGGAAATCACGTGCTTCACCCTGTTTGTTGCGCAGCCGGAAAAGATACGTGTTGCGCACGGCACCGTCCGAAAGAGTTATGAAAGTCGGATTGCGAACCGGCTCGACGGTCAGGTCAACTTCGCCGCGAATGAACAACGCGAAAATCAGTCCCACGCCGACAAGCGACCAGAGAAACGTGTAAAGCAGCGTTCTTGGGCGAAGAACATGGTGCCAGATCGGACGCGGCGTTGCACCGGCGCGCTCGCGTGGTTCGTCCGAGAGCGCGAGATAGTCGATCAGACCGCGTGGCTTGCCGATCTTCGCCATGACATCGTCGCAGGCGTCAATACAAAGCGCACAAGTAATGCATTCCATCTGCTGTCCGTCGCGGATGTCGATGCCCATCGGACAGACATTCACGCATGCCATGCAGTCGATGCAATCACCGGGATCCGCAGCGTTTGCGTCACCGACAACACCTGTCCTCGGAGCCTTTCCGGGATATGGCGTCGCCGGGTATCGCGCCGCGCCTGACCCTGCTGCCTGCGCTTCCTGCTCCGCAACGGCTGCCTCGGCCATCGAGCGGCGGCGCACGTTGCCCTTACCGCGCGGTTCACCCCGCCATTCGCGATACGCAACGGTAAGCGTATCGTCATCCATCATCGCGCCTTGGATGCGCGGCCAGGGGCACATGTAAATGCAGACTTGCTCGCGCATAAAACCCCCGAACACGAATGTCGTAGCGGTCAGGATCGCGATGGTCGCATAGGCAACCGGATGAGCGTCAAAAGTGACCAGATCTCTGGCCAGAGTGGGTGCATCCGTGAAGTAAAAAACCCACGCACCGCCGGTGGCGATCGCGATCAGAAGCCAAATGACCCACTTCGTCGCCCGCAGGCGCCACTTCCGTCCGTCCCATTTCGCTTTCCAAAGCCGGACACGGGCGTTCCGGTCACCTTCGATCCACCTCTCGACCAGCAAAAACAAGTCCGTCCAAACTGTCTGCGGACAGGTATAGCCGCACCACACGCGGCCTAGCGCAGATGTGAAAAGGAACAGGCCAAGCCCAGCCATTATCAGGAGACCGGCGACGAAATAGAACTCGTGCGGCCAGATCTCGATCCAGAAAAAGTAGAACCTGCGCCCGGCCAAATCGACCAGAACAGCCTGATCCGGAAGCGACGGCCCCCGGTCCCATCTGATCCACGGCGTCAAATAATAGATGCCAAGGGTGAAGCCCATTACCCACCATTTGAATGTCCGAAAGTAGCCGCTGACCCGACGCGGGAAAATAGGCTCCTGCGGAGCAAAGAGAGGGGATGCCTTAGTCGAGCTCATTTGGAATATTCCGGACCTGTTCGCAGGTGTAGGCATAGGTGAGCGACCAACACGCGACGTTGACCCAGATCAACCTTTCGCCCGAAGGATCCCCGACCCGGGGAAAAGTGCGAACAGGTCCGCGGGCCGGGGCATTCGGCAACGGCCGAAGCCGCGTCGAATTTCATGTCGCTGCTATTCGCCGCCTCCAAGTTGGTGGACATACGCAGCGACGGCATTGACTTCCGCTGGTCCGATCCTTGCGCCCCACGCCGGCATCACACCGAAGCGCGAGTTGGTCACGGTCTCGGTCAGCGCCGCTTCGTCTCCGCCATAAAGCCATATGGCATCGGTCAGATTTGGCGCGCCGAGTTCCCGATCGCCCAGACCTGTTTCACCGTGACAGGCCGCACATTGGTCTTCAAAGACACCATCGCCCTGTTCGGCAAGCGTTGCATCGTGGTCCTGGCCGGAAACCGACAGGACATATTGCACGACACCGGCGATCTCTTCGTCTTCGAGAATTTCACCGAACGCGGGCATTTCGCTCCAGCGAGCGTCAGGATCGGTCTCGTTGCGAATACCGTGGCGGATCGAATAGGCGATTTCGTCGATGGAGCCGCCCCAGAGCCAATTGTCGTCCAGCAGGTTGGGATATCCCTTTGCTCCCGCCGCGCCCGATCCATGACATTGCGAGCAGTAGCTGCGGAAAACCGCGGCACCCCCGGCTGACGCGAAGCGGTACAGTTCCGCGTTCTCCGAAAGGCTTGCCAGTTCCACGTCCGCCAAAGCACTGCGCAATTCGCTATTCTGCGCCTCAAAGCGCGCGATTTCTTCCGAAACCTCGGCGCGAGTGGAATACCCGAGAAACCCGGCTGTTGCACCGCTGATCATCGGCCATGCGGGATATGCTATCGAATAGATCACGCCCCAGACTATCGTTGCGTAAAAGGTCCAGAGCCACCATCGCGGCAAGGGATTGTTCAGTTCCTTGATACCGTCCCAATCGTGACCAGTAGTTTCGATCCCGGTTTCTTCGTCGATCTCTTTTTTGCTCATGACCGAGTCTCCGGATCAGATGTTGAAGCGGTGTTTTCCGGCGCATCCTGTGCATTCTCGACCGCAGGAATAGTGTCATTTCGGAACGGTATATCGGCGGTTTCGCGGTGCGTTTCCCGGCTTCCCGGTCGAAATGCCCAAACGATGATGCCGAGGAAAAAAACCGTCAGCGCAAGCAGGACCCAGCTATCTGCAAGTTGTCGCAGGAACGTATAGGTTTCCATGTGTCTTTTCCCCTATCGGCTTGCGTCTGGTGTGAAGGTCGAGAAATCGACCAGCGTTCCCAGCATCTGGAGATAGGCCACCAACGCGTCCATTTCGGTGACCTCCGGGTTCATGTCGAAATTGCTGACGACCGCTCCGGGATACCGCTCCACCAGTGCATCCCAATCGGAATCGGGGTCGGCCTGCGCGCGGAAGTCAGCGCGAGCCTCCTCGATCATTTCATCGCTGTAAGGAACGCCGACCAGCCGATGCGTCTCCATCAGCTCTGCGACATGCTCGCCGGTTATCCGGGTGCGACCAAGAAACGAATATTTGGGCATGATCGATTCCGGGACGACCGATTGCGGATCGTTCAAGTGATCGACATGCCAGGCATCCGAATACCGTCCGCCAATTCGCGCCACATCCGGACCAGTCCGCTTCGAGCCCCACTGGAACGGATGGTCGTACATCGACTCTGCAGCCAGCGAATAGTGCCCGTAGCGTTCGACCTCGTCGCGCATCGGACGGATCATCTGACTGTGGCAAACGTAGCAACCCTCGCGGACGTAAATATCGCGACCCGTCAACTCCAGCGGGGAATAGGGGCGCATGCCTTCGACTTTTTCAATCGTGTTCTCGAGATAGAACAACGGCGCGATTTCGACGATCCCACCGATGGTCACGACGAGAAAAGAGAAAATGAGAAGAAGGGTCGGGCTTTTCTCGATGATCGCATGACGGTTAATAACCGCTGTCTCCAGAGGCAGTTCGTTCGGGATCTCATCGGGCAGATCGCTCAGAGTGCTGACCTTCGGGTCGCTCTCGGCGTCGGTGATTTTGTCGTTGTCAGCCATTTGTTTTGGTACCTTCACTCTGCCGGAACGCCGACGGGAGCGGACACTTTTTGTCCCCCGCGAATGGTCATCCACATATTCCACACCATGATGATCCCGCCGGTGAGGTACAAAATTCCGCCAAGCGCGCGCACGACATACATCGGGAATTTCGCACTCACGGTGTCGGCGAAGCTGTTCACAAGGAAGCCCTGCGCATCGACTTCACGCCACATCAGGCCCTCCATGATGCCGGTCACCCACATCGAAGAGGCGTAGAGAACGATGCCGATGGTGGCCAACCAAAAATGCCAGTTGATCGCCGACATCGAATACATCTGTGCCCTGCCCCAAAGTCTCGGTGTCAGGAAGTACAGAGCGCCGAACGTAATCATGCCGTTCCAGCCCAGAGCGCCGGAATGCACATGCCCGATCGTCCAGTCGGTGTAATGGCTGAGCGAATTCACCGCACGGATCGACATCATCGGACCCTCGAAGGTCGACATGCCGTAGAATGCGAGGCTGACGACCATCATGCGGATGATCGGATCGGTTCTGAGCTTGTCCCAGGCACCTTGCAGGGTCATCAACCCGTTGATCATTCCACCCCAGGACGGCATCCAAAGGATAACCGAAAATACCATGCCAAGCGTTGATGCCCAGTCCGGCAGAGCGGTGTAGTGCAGATGGTGCGGACCGGCCCAGATATATAGGAAGATCAGCGCCCAGAAATGGATGATGCTGAGTTTATATGAATAGATCGGGCGTCCGGCCTGCTTGGGAACGAAATAGTACATCATCCCGAGGAAGCCTGCGGTCAGGAAGAAACCGACCGCGTTGTGACCATACCACCACTGGGTCATGGCGTCTTGAACCCCGGCGAACAACTGGACCGACTTCGAACCCCAGATAGAGACCGGGATCGAAATGTTGTTGACGATGTGAAGCAGCGCGACAGTCACTATGAAGCTCAGCAGGAACCAGTTGGCCACGTAAATGTGACGCTCCCGCCGGGTGAACAGAGTCCCCATATAGACCGCGAGAAACGCGACCCAGACAATCGTCAGCCAGATATCGACGTACCACTCGGGCTCGGCGTATTCCTTGGACTGCGTCGACCCCAAAAGGTAGCCGGTCGCCGCCAGAACGATAAAGAGGTTGTATCCCCAGAACACGAACCAAGCGAGGTTGCCGCCCCATAGCCGCGCGCCGCACGTACGTTGAACGATGTAGAACGAGGACATTATCAACGCGTTTCCGCCGAAAGCGAAAATCACCGCAGAAGTATGCAACGGGCGCAGTCTGCCGAAGTTCGCGAACGGTTGCGCCCATTCAAAGTTGAGAACCGGGAACGCAAGTTGCAGCGCGATGAAGACGCCGACCAGAAAACCGACGACGCCCCAGAAACCGGTGGCAAGGACGCCAGCGCGCACAACGCCATCCATGTAGCCGCTTGCGTCGATGTTCGGTTGCGGTTCCTCAGTCTGCCGAAGGACCCAAACGAACATCCCGCCCGCCACTGCCATGATAATCAGCGCGTGCACCTGATAGGCCAGATCGCGACCCCAGTTTGCAGCAAGCGCCGCAAACAAGAATATCAGGCCCAGAATCCCGAGCTTCGCGAAATTCAACATGGATATGTCCCTCACTTTTCGTCGCGACCGTTAACCAAGCCGCGTCACCTGTTCGTGCTGGGGTTTTGACAAGACCTGACCGGGGTCACCTTGATCTGGGTCAATAAAATTCGCGACCCAACGGATTGAGTTAGATCAAAGACGACTCGGCATGGCGGGCGCAAAACCGGCCTATTGCCCAGGAAGGACAAAAGATGCCCTACAAGACGTTAGCGACCTTCATCCACGATCCCATGGCACCAGATCACGCGCTTGAGTGGGCAATCGCAGCGGCTCGGCAATGGGGCGCACATCTGCATGTCGCCTGCGTTGGTGTCGACGATACGGATCCGGGATTTTACTATGCCGGCGTGCAAGCCATTGCCATACAAAGCAATCTTGAGAATGCTCAGCTGGATTCAGCCGCCATCGAGGAAAAGGTCAGGGCAAGACTGGCGAAGGAAGACATCGAGTGGGACGTCGAGGCTGTCACCGTAATGGCGAACGGGCTAGAGCCGTTTCTGGCAGATCACATGCGATTCTTTGATGTCGTCGTTCTGCCATTGCCGCTTCAAGGCGCGAGCAACCGACTAGATGTCGCCGCGTTTGAAGCCTGCCTGTTCGGGGCCGACGTTGCGGTGTTGGTGATTCCGGAAGGGATCGAAATGAATGGCCCGCTGTCCCGACTGTTGATTGCCTGGGATGACGGCGACGAGGCTCTGGCCGCGTGTCGCGCTGCCCTGCCCCTTGTGACAGGTGCCGACCTGACCGAGATCTGTATCATTGATCCGCCGCTGCACGGTTCCGACCGTTCCGATCCCGGTGGCAGATTAGCCCAGTTGCTTGCGCGGCACGGGGCGAAAGTCGAAATCGCGGTCGCCGCAAGAACGCAAACCGACATCGGCCATCAGCTATCCCAACACGCGCTGGAACGCGGCGCGGACGTCTTGGTGATGGGGGCGTATGGGCACTCCCGTCTGAGGGAAGCCGTCATAGGGGGCGTGACACGTTCGATTTTGCGGATCGCGAAAGTTCCGGTTCTCATGGCGCACTGAGCGTTATCACGCCATCTCGCCCGCCGCTTCCTTTAGGGCAGCGGTATCGACGATCGTTACCAGCCTTTTACCTTCAAGTCGGATCAGGCCCTCATTCTTCAACTTTGAAAACTGACGGCTTACGGTTTCCAGCGTTAGACCCAGAAAATCTGACATAGCTGCGCGGGTCAGCGGCAACTCGATCTGACTTGAAGATGCGCCGATGCTCAGTCCGGGTGCCGTTGCTCTTCGCTCGATCAGCATCAGAAAGCTGGCAATCCTTTCGCGCGCGGTTTTCCGTCCCAGCAGGAACATCCAATCGCGCGCGGAATCCAGTTCGTCCAAGGCCATTTCGAGCATGCGCTGAGCAATATGCGGTGTCGTGTCGATGAGATCCTCGAACTGTTGCCGCCGGAAGCAGCACAGCGTCACGTCGGTCACCGCGACCACATCATAAACCGCCACATCCCGTCCCGGTCGGCCAATAAAATCGGAGGGAAACAAAAGACCCGATGTCTGCTTGCGACCATCTTCGGTCAAATGCTCGATAGTGGCCGTCCCCGACACCACGGATGCGACGAATTCCATCCTGTCGCCGCGCCACATGATGGTCTGACCGGCGTCATAGGTTCGATAATATTTGATGGCCTCCAACCGCTTCAATTCGTCGGCTTCGCAACTTGCACAGACGGCCCGATGCCGGATCGGGCAGGATTCGCAGTTCTTTGAGATGAGTGTCTTGCTTTGCATTCTGCCAACTTACATCAATTCGTCCCGACGGATACGTCTGGTTTCCGCTAACAGCGATCTCACTGGATGCCCATGGCACTTGTCACCACATGTAGTCGCCGAAACTCGGAACCAAAGATAATCAGAACTCGACCAGTTTCACCGGAACGAACTCATCCACTTGAGCGATTCGAAAGTGTTCTTCTTTGGCCGCGGACATGATTGGCAATTGACGAACTAAGAAATCACTCGGTTTTGCAAGGCTGCGAACGCGTTTTGGGTTTGGCCGCGCACGTGATAACGTTCCGGACAAACGGGAGTGGACCATGGCACGAGACAACTCAAACGACACTGAATTCGTGCAGTTCTGGAACGCGGTTCTTGAACCAAAATTCTCCAAATACCGCCACATCCTGCAGGGCGGCTTGTCTCGTCATTCGGCGGCCGTGATTCCTGACCTGCCGATCAAGAAGGGAATGTCAGTCCTTGATGTCGGCTGCGGCTGGGGTGACATGTCGTTGCAGGTGGCCGAGATGGTCGGCAAGGAGGGCCGCGTGGTCGGCATCGACTGCGTCGACGCTTTCCTGAAAGAAGGCCGCAAGGACGCCGCTACAAACGGTCTTGCGAATGTGGAGTTTCGTCGGGGGGATGCGGAAATTGCGTTACCCCTGAATGAGTTCGACTATGTCGTTGCGCGCTTTGGGACCATGTTTTTCACCAACCCTGTCGCGGCCCTGCGTCGCATGCGTCTGGCGCTGAAACCGGGCGGCCTGATGACCCATATCGTCTGGCGTCGACGTGAGGACAATCCGGCCTGGCAAGCCGCCAGAGACATCGCCTTGCGATATTTGCCGCCCCCTGGCGAAGACGCCGACACTTGCGGCCCAGGTCCGTTTTCTATGGGAAATCAGGAAACCGCTGGCATTATGATGAAAAGCGCTGGTTATGAGGACGTTACATTTACCCGCGTCGACGAGAAAATAATGGTGGGCACTACGCCGGAAGAATGCATCGCGTTCGCTCTGGCAATTGGTCCGGCAGGAGAGGTTTTCCGCGAGGCGGGAGAAGAGCTTGCCAACGCCAAACGCGCCGAAATTGAGACCGAGATGCGCGAGTTCTTTGAAGCTCAGGAAATTGACGACGCCGGCATCTGGGTCCCAACCTCTTCTTGGGTGATTTCCGGTCGCAACCCCGGTTGAGCGTGACACTTCCTCTTTCAGCTTTCCGACTGCGTCGCTCTGGAATATCGAGGGCGAAGTGAAACTCGCGCTCGTGCCTCCAATCTGTTGGATGCATTTATCTGATCTCAACGTTTCAACAGCGTATAGCTGTGGGCAGATTTCTCAGATTGCCAGCGCGATGGGCTTGCCGCGGGCCATTTCTGCTACATTTTGTTGAGTTGGTCCAAGGGGAATCTGATGCGGCTACCTCCAATCCTCACTGAGGTGTCTCACCGGATCGAGACCGTGACCCTGATAATCCTACTTTTCATCGCTGGCGCGCTTTGGGCATTCGTGTCGCTTGCGGAGGAAATGCTGGAGGGCGATCTGCGCTCGTTTGACGAGGCCGTTTTACTGGCATTGCGCACACCCGGCGATCCTACCAACCCGATTGGTGGGAGGGAGATAGAGATCGCTATGCGCGATATTACGGCGCTCGGCGGCGTTGTCGTCTTAACGCTGATTTCACTGTCGGTTCTGATTTATCTAGTTCTACGCGGGCAGCGTGCGTCGGCACTTTTCCTTGCTGTTGCGATCGTTGGCGGACAAGCTCTCTCATATCTTGCCAAATTCGGGTTCTCGAGGCCGCGCCCGGACCTCGTCCCCCACGGAGTCGAGGTGGCGACAGCCTCGTTTCCTTCAGGCCATTCGATGATGGCCGCCGTAACGTATCTGACACTCGCAGTGATGCTTGCCCGCACGGAGACGGATCCCAGGATGAGAGTGTTCTACATCGCTGTCGCCACGCTCCTCACCATACTTGTCGGCATCAGCAGAGTATTTCTCGGTGTGCACTGGCCATCGGACGTTTTGGCCGGATGGGCCCTCGGTGCGGCGTGGGCCCTTGGTGTCTGGCTTATAGCTCGCAGCATGGCGCGGCACGGACAAATTGAGCCGGCTAGTCGAAGCAGCTAGTAAAAAGGTAGTATCACCCTAAGTGGGCGGCGATCCAAAATGAGATCTTCGCGCAAATTCTCTAATCGTCCATCAGAAAAGTCTCGCTGTGCGCGTGGCACTCCCAGCCGTCGTCGCCTCGTAGCCACGTGGAACTTTCGGCGGCCCGCTTATTCTGGGTCTTGCCGTCCATCGTCACCTTTTGCCGAACGGTATAAGCAATTATCGCTACATCCGCGGTAGGAACGGACACGTTAATATCATCGAAGGCATAGGATTCCAGCGTCCAATTACCCTCTTCCGTCATCTTGCCCATCTTGTCTTTCGGAATGCTCATCACACCTTGCGCGCCCATTACGAGGGCGTGCTTGCCCGACAGTTTGGCGGTGCGCTTTCCATCTTTAGTCTTCATCGCGTCCCAGTAGGATTTTTCAAGAGCGATGACGTCGTCCTTGGTGGGTTTCGACTGAACAGACATGGCTGACCTCCCGAAATTGCGTTCAAAACATAGAAACGCAATCTCGGGATGTAGGTTCCCGGCGGAAATTATGTCACGCGCACCAACAAGCGCCATTCCCGACCTTCGGTCCGCAATTCAGAGAACCTTCACCCGCATTTCTCCAAGTCCCTCTATCGCAACTTCCATGACGTCGCCTCTTGAGACCGGCCCCACTCCCGAGGGGGTGCCCGAAAGGATAACGTCTCCACCGGCCAATTCGAAGTATTCGGACAGATACGAGATCATTTCGGGGACCTTCCAGATCATCTGGTTCAGATCGCCTTCCTGACGCAACTCTCCGTTAACTTTCAATGCCACTCGCCCTTGGTCGAGATGCCCGACATCGGACGCCGAATGGACGGGGCCAACCGGAGCCGACCGCTCGAAGGCTTTGCCAATTTCCCACGGGCGCCCCATCTTCTTTTGTTCGCCCTGCAGATCACGTCGCGTCATATCGAGCGAAAGGGCATAGCCCCACACGTGATCAAGCGCGGTTTCAACAGAAATATTCTCGCCGCCCGATTTAAGCATCACCGCCATTTCGATCTCATGATGCACGTCGGACGTCTGGGGCGGATAGGGAAACTCTCCTGAAGGGTCCAGGTTGCTGGGGTTCTTTTGGAAGAAAAATGGTGCCTCTCGGTCAGGATCGTGGCCCATTTCGACGGCGTGAGCTGCATAATTTCTTCCGATGCAATAGACGCGGTGAACCGGAAAGGTCAGGTCGCTACCAGCAATCGGCAAGGCGACCTGCGGCGGCGTCGGGATAGCATATTGGCTCATTTTTTTTGGTCTCCTTGGCGAAAGGCCTCTCTCCCTTTATCAAATTTTTGGCCGAGATCAATCGCGATTAATCACGGCAACTTTCGAGAATCCAATTGCAAATCGAGTTTTTTGCGCCATGATCGCAACCAATCCGGCCATTGGTCGATCAACTGGGGTATTTGGTTTGCTTGAGCGAGTCGTGATCTCGGAGCGCGAAGATGCCTTTCAGGTTCTGAAGACCTATATCAGCGATGGCGGTTACCATCCCGGCGACCGCCTTCCACCCGAGCGCGAACTGATGATCACTCTCGGAATGGGGCGCACGCTTTTGCGCCGCGCTCTTGAGGCGCTTGAGCGCGATGGCGCGATCTGGCGTCATGTCGGCAAGGGCACCTTCATCGCGGCGGAGCCGGGTGCGGGTTCGCTTAATGATTTGTCGAAGCAAGTCTCACCCGTTCACATGATGCGCGCGCGGCTTTCGCTGGAGCCAGCTATCGCCAGAGAGGCAGCGTTAAATGCCTCTGAAGATGCGGTTGTGCGGCTGAAGCTTGCCCGTGAACGTGCCGAAAGTTCAACGACATGGGAAGAATACGAAGCCCAAGACGATACTTTCCATCGCACCGTCGCCCAAGCGACAAACAACGCGCTTCTTCTGGCGCTATTTGACCAACTCAACCAGGTTCGACGCGCTGTGGCATGGAATGTCGTCGTTCGAGAGACGGCGCGCCCGGCGGGCAACCACTCCAGTTTCACCGAACACAAGCAGATCACCGAGGCAATCGACGCCCGCGACCCTGCGCGGGCACACGCCGCCATGCGGGACCACTTGGGATCGGTGTCCGCGCGGCTGTTTGGGGAGGCCTAGAACCGGCGACCCGTAAACAGTTTACAGCAAGCGACCCGTTCGAAGAGGGCGCTAACATTCACAGATGGGAGGACCTAAATGAACCACTTTCTGAAAACAATGGTGACCGCAGCGGTTGTCGCCGTAGTGGCCACGACCGCAAGTGCCGAAAAAATCCGCATCGCGCTGGCAGAAACGCCGTCGGATGAACTTGCCGCATTTTTTGTCGCGTTGGACCGCGCTAAGGCGAATGGTCTCGACTACGAATGGACGGCTTTCTCAGACGAAGAACTTGCCATTCAAGCGGTGCTTTCAGGTCAGATGGATATAGGATTTGGCACGCCCTACTCTGCCATGCAGCGTTCGAAAGCTCCGATCCGCATTATCTTCCAGTTGTCGAAGCTGAAATTCTTCCCCGTGACGACGAAGAAATACAGCGCATTGGAGGATCTGGACGGCGAACCGATCCTTCTGCACTCGCGCGGCGGCGGCACAGATTCAATCGCCAACGTCATCGAAGAGCGTGTCGGCATCAAGTTCGGCGAGCGGTCGTATGTGCCGGGATCATCGAACCGCGTCGCGGCGCTCCTGGGTGGTCAGGCCGAAGCGACGATCATCGACCTATCGAACAAGAACAAGCTGATGCGCACCTCTGCCAGTGAGAACTTCAACGTTCTCGAGATGTTCGAGGTGGATGCGAGCGACGAGGCATTGTTCGGCAATCTCGATTGGATTCAGGCCAACGAGGAGGACGTCGACATCTTTGTGAAAGCCCTGCTGAGTGTCTGGCAGGACATGGCAAAGGATCCGACTATCATCAGTCGTGAAACCAATCCTGATGGCCCGATCGGACAACTTCCGCCGGAGATTCTCGCGGAATTGGACGGATTTTATGCAGATGCTGTCGAGGGCGGACTTTATGACCCTAACGGCGGTGGCCGCAAAGCCGCAATGGCCGACATGGAATGGTATTCGGCTGCCGGGCAACTTGAGGGCGATGCCAGCACACTTAACATCGAGGACTTCTGGTATCTGAAGCCGCTTGATGACGCGATGAACTGAGACGTGAAACTTATACTGCCGCGCCGGAACCTCGGCGCGGCGGTCATTCGTCTTTGCCCCCTTTTTTCGGAACGATAAATGCCCCACCGCGCCCTACTGCTCAAACTACTTTCTGCCGCGATCTTGTTCGGAGCGTGGGAAATCGCGGGTCGTATCCCGGTTAGTTATGCATTTCCGACCTTTTTGGAATCCATGGGCGCGCTTGCCCGTATGACGTTGGACGGCACGATCTTTGAAGCCTACGCCGAAACGCTGAAGCCGCTTATCGTCGGGGTCGCGATCTCTGCGGTGTTCGGAATTGCGATTGGTCTTTGGATCGGGTTGAACAACGTCTTCGACTGGCTGTTCTCGCCAATCTTCATTGTCATGCAGGCGGCACCGCTCGCCGCGCTAATCCCGCTTCTGGTCATGGCATACGGCATCGGACTGACATCGAAAGTTTTCGTTGTCTGCATCATGGCGATGCCGGTCATCGTGTTGAACACAAGCAGCGCCGTGCGCAACACCCCTGAATCGATCAAGGAAATGGGTCGGTCCTATCTAGCCTCCGATCTCTCGATCGTCCTCAAGATCGTCATTCCCGCTGCCTCGCCGGTCATCTTTGCCGGTCTGCGCTTGGGGATATCGGCCGGTTTCATCGGCGCAATCCTGTCCGAACTCAAGATCACCCCCACCGGCGTCGGCGACATCATCACATTCAGCCGGTCCATCGCGGACTACCCGAGCATGTACGCTGCCATCTTCTCGATCATCGTTCTGGCGGTTCTGTTCCTGAACCTTCTGGAAAAGATCGAGTCCATTCTCTTCAAAGGAAATGAACGTGGCTATGTCTCAGATTAAAGCGCTCGGAGATGTCGACGCAGCTGCACCAGACATTGCGGTATCGGCCCGTCACATCTCGAAGAACTACGGCGATGTCGAGGCGCTTCGGGACCTGTCATTGGAATTCCCACGGGGCCAATTGACCTCGCTTCTTGGGCCCTCGGGATGCGGCAAGACCACGCTTTTGAAGATCATCGCGGGACTTTTGGAGCCGACTGAGGGTCAGGTCGAAGTGAACGGCAAGACCATCACAGGTCCCGGCCCCGATCGTGCCTTCGTCTTTCAGGACTTCGCGCTGCTACCTTGGGCCACTGTGATCCGGAACGTCTCATTCGGCCTGGAGATGCGCGGAGTTGCCCGTTCGGAACGCGAAGCGATTGCAGAGAAGTACATCAAGGAAGTCGGTCTTGTTGGGTTCGAGCAATCGTATCCGCACGAATTGTCGGGCGGAATGCGTCAGCGCGTCGGATTGGCACGCGCGCTTTCCGTAGATGCCGATGTCTTGTTGATGGACGAGCCGTTTTCGGCAGTCGATGAACAGACCCGCCGGAAATTTCAGGAGGATCTTCTCGCGCTGGTGCAAAACGAAAACAAGACCTTCATCTTCGTCACACACTCGATTGAAGAAGCCGTCTACGTTTCGGACCAGATCGCCATACTCCTGCCCCGCCCCAGCCGCGTGTCGGAGATCATCCGCCCGTCAAGCTTCCGCAAAAAGGGCGTGGAGAATATTCGTCGCGATCCTGAATACCTCGATATCGTGGACGAAATCTGGGCGTCGCTGCGCAGTTACGTGGAATAGGAAAACGCAATGACGCTTTTCGGCTATCGGTTGCCTGCCATGTCCTCACTTCTGGTCTGGGGTCTGCTATGGGAAATCGTCGGACAAGCGGAATTCACCTTCTTCATCCCGCCCCTCAGCGAAGTTTTCGTCACACTCTTTTCGGTAATCGGCACCCCAGCCTTCACCAAAGCCCTCTGGGAAACGGCCTATGCGTTCTTTGCCGGCGTCTTCTTCGCTATTGTCATCGGAATCCCGGTCGGCATCCTGATGGGTAAAAGCCGACTGCTGGACGAGTTGTTGCTTCCTTGGGTGAATGTATTCCTCAGCGCTCCGTTAACGGCGTTGGTGCCTGTTCTGATGGTGCTGTTCGGCTTCGGGATGAAATCGATCATCATCACCACCACGCTTTTCGCGATCTGGATCATTATCCTGAATTCGCGAGCCGGCGTCCGACAAATCAACCGGTCTCTGGTCGAAATGGCCCACAGCTTCGGTGCGTCGCCTCTCGATGCGTTTCTCAAGATATACTTCTGGGCGGCGCTTCCGGAAATCCTCGGCGGTGTTCGCATAGGGGTTATCCGCGCGGTCAAAGGTGTGATCATCGGCCAACTGCTGATTTCGATCGTGGGGTTCGGCGCGCTCTTCGAGCTTTATTCAGCCAACTTCCTGATGTCTCACTTCTGGGCCGTGTTGATCGTGCTTTTCGCACTGGCATTCTCAATTTCCGAGTTTCTCGCATACTTGGAGCGCCGTGTTGCCTATTACGCAGCCAAACGCTGATTGGGTGCCTTCGTCGCGGTTCTGCCGCTGCGCAAACACGAAGTCGCTTTCCAACCATTGCCCTCTTTGTGCAGAAAGCCCGCTCTTTGGTTAGGCGCTCGACCTAGCGCGGATTGCTGAAGCCGTTGTGTTATCCGATATCAATCCGCTGTCGTGGCTAATCAAACACGAGACGCGATATCAGAACGCGTCAATAGACGGGCAATAGAAGGACCCCATCGTGAAAAAGATTCGCCATATCGCGCTCGCTGCAAGTTTCATCGCCTTGACTGCGTGCGGAAACCTTACTCAAGACCAGCGGTTTACCGCGGGTGGACTGGCCGGAGCCGCAGTTGGCTTGGCGGCAGCAGACGCTCTGAAAACAGACAGGACCGGAAAGATCGTCGGAACGCTGGTCGGAGCCGCCGCTGGTTCGACCTACGCCGCCAATTCCGGAAACGCGCGCTGGTAAAGGAACGGTGGCACAGCCAGCATTTGTCTGGCGTGCTGCCGCAGTCAGTGGGACATGCCGATGCGGCCACGCGTAATTTTGGCCGCATCGAACTCGGCTAGAATAAGTGTGAGCAACGCGAGAAGCTTGCCCGCCAGGAAATCTGTCCTGCGTTTCACGTCACACGATGCCGCAAACTCTGATCCTCCAAGGGCGAAGCGCTTCAGAATCGCAAGCGAATTGAAAAGGTGACGGACTGAGTTTCGTCGAAGACTTCGTGCTTCAGAGGTTCCGCCATGTAGACTTCAAAAGACCCGTGGGCAGTTGCCATAGAAACACCGATTCCAACCGATGTCCGCCAAATCAGGCTGTCGTCAATTGTGCCGCCCGAATAATCAGTAGTTCCGAACGACCACACAGATCCGGCATCTGCAAATACCAGGCCGCGGATTTCATTTGCACCCAATGAGCCTAGATCGTGGGCGTATTCCGCGGTCACTGTTGCGTAAGATTCGCCTCCTAAAGCGATGTTCTGGTTGGCATCAACGAAGCGCGGTCCGACTTGGATTTTGGATGTGTTGCTGCCGCAGCTCTTGCGGCATTTGCTGCCATGCAGAGAAACATTGCGGGCAAATCGAAATCCCACAAGCGGATCGTTGCTCACCGCGTGCGATGGACACTAGCCGAGTCAAAATTCCGGAATCCCCGGCATCTCAGGGTCGAAGGCGTCGTTGTTGGGCGTCGAACTGAAACGCTGCTTTCGGATCGAAGTCCAGGCTGATCGAATCTCCCACGGTCGCTGGGTGCTGTCCGAACATGCGTAGGGTAAGCGGTTCGCCGGAGACGGTGGTGACCAGAACGTTCGTATCTCCGCCCAGTCTCTCGACATGGGTTACCTTGCCGTTAATCGGGCCGGCTTCGACGATCCTCAGGTGTTCGGGGCGCACACCCACGGTAATGCCCGGCGGCGTGTCCGGCACAGAGGTCTTCATGAAGTTCATCGAAGGCGAGCCGAGAAACCCCGCGACGAACTGGTTGGCCGGATCGTTGTACAAGTCCATTGGGCTGCCCTCCTGTTCGACCCGCCCGTCGCGCAGCACGACGATCCTGTCGGCCAGAGTCATTGCCTCGGTCTGGTCGTGCGTCACATAGATCATCGACGCCGACAACTTCCGGTGCAGATCGGCGATCTCGATGCGGGTGTTCATGCGAAGCGCCGCGTCGAGGTTTGAAAGCGGCTCGTCGAACAGGAACAGCTTGGGTTCGCGCACGATTGCGCGCCCAATGGCGACGCGTTGGCGCTGTCCACCCGAGAGATCCGACGGGCGGCGGTCGACATACTTGCCAAGGTCCAGCATGCTTACAGCCTTGTCGACGCGCGCGTCGATGACCGCCTTGGGCTGCTTTTCCTGTTCCAACCCCAGTGTCATGTTGCCGCGCACCGACAGGTGCGGGTAGAGCGCATAGGATTGAAACACCATCGCGATTCCGCGCCTGGCGGGGGGCGTGTTGTTGACCACCGTACCGCCGATGGCGACGGTGCCCGAAGTGGCGTCCTCCAGCCCTGCGATCACCCGCAGCAGCGTCGATTTTCCGCACCCTGAGGGACCGACAAACACGACAAACTCGCCATCTTCTACGGTCAGGTCGATGTCCTTTAGCACCTCGACCGCTCCGAAGGATTTGCAGACCTTCTCAAGTTTCAGTGCGGTCATCGGATATCTCCCAAATGGACGGTGCGCCCGGTCCGGATGCTTTGATCGGCGGCAAGGCAGATGCGCAAGGATTGGACGGCATCGCTCATGTGCCGTGTCAGGTCG
>JBBKWG010000179.1:0-12375 GCA_037968835.1 Paracoccaceae bacterium | reverse complement strand
TTGCGTCGTCCGACCCGCGCCATTCGTAGTCCCCCCCCTCGAACAGCGTCAGCGTTTCGCCGCCGCCAAGGTCCGCCGTCTCGCCAAGCTTGTGCGCCGAGACGTCGAGCGAGGACACGCCCCAAGTCGATATTGTGCGTTCACCGGCCGAGCCGCTGGAATAGACATTGCCCCGCACGACGAACATATCGCCGTCAGGCACACGCTCGTCAGGGTCTGCAGTCCGGTAAACCTCGTTCTGTTGAGAGGGAAACAGCGACGCCCACCAGCCAGAGCTTGAGATCTGGTCCGCGGTGCGGAACGACGACACGAACAGACCGACGGTCGGAAACAGCCAAAGCGCGACGAGCAGAACCACCGAGATGTGCACGGCCCAGGTCAGCGAGGATTTGGAACCTGCGATGTTATCCATGATTTGCTTCCTTGTGGTCGCGGGCCATCAGCGCATCTCCTTGCGGGCGGTGTAGACGTTCCAGACAAGGATCGGCGAGACCAGAATCATGATGATGATCGCACTCGCGGACCCGACGCCCCAGTCATTGGCGCGGAACAGCTTGTCGAACATGTAGTTCGCAAGCACCTGCGTTTCCCACTGGCCGTTGGTCATCGCGAAAACGATGTCGAAGACCTTGAGAACGACCAGTGTGATCGTCGTCCAGACCACGACGATGGTTCCCATGATCTGCGGGATCTTGATCTGGAAGAAGACCTGAAAAGGGTTCGCGCCGTCGATGATCGCAGCCTCGACGGTCTCTTCGGGGATACCGCGCAGCGCGGCCGAGAGGATGACCATGGCGAACCCGGTCTGGATCCAGATCAGCACGATCATCAGGAAGAAGCTGTTCCAGAACGGCAGCGTCAGCCATGTCTGCGGCTCGCCGTAGTTCGGGCTGGCGGTCCAGATTGCTAGGATGGTGCTGAGCGACTGCCAGATCAGCCAAACCCCGCCAAGCACTACCACTGCGCGCAGCGGCATCAGCCACATGGATGTATTGGACGACTTCTCGATCAGCGGCTTAATGAAAAGGTAAGCGACGTAGCCGACAATACCCGCAAACGCGAGCAGGATCAGGGTCGGCAGCAATTTCAGCAACAGTATTGACCCGATACCGCCGTCGAATTGAAGCCAGATCGCGTTCATCACTCCGATCTGAGCCTGTTCGGCAGGTCTGGCGTCGTAGATCAGTTTGAAGATCACCGATGCACCGACGAACGAGATCGCCATTGGCATGAAGATCAGCGATTTCGCGATGCTGCCCCATGCAATCCTGTCGGTCAGTTGTGCGGCCAGCAGGCCAAAGGCGGTCGACGCGGCCGGCACGACGATGAGCCACAGCATGTTGTTGCGCATCGCCTCCCAGAATTTCGATTCACTGAACATCTGGTTGTAGTTCGCAAAGCCCACGAAAGCGCCGTCCTGGCTTCGGTCGGTGAAGGACAGGCGAAGCGTTTCGATGACCGGATAGCCGAGGTATAGTCCGAGGGCGAAGATTGCCGGGAAGAGAAACAGCCAGGGACGGATCTGGTTGGCGCGATTGATATTGCGTCCGGCGTTCGGTCCCGACGCGGGCAGCAGGTATTTGTCCAGGATGATGTTTGAAAAGTAGAAGTAACCCAGACAACCGCCAACGCCGATGACAATGGTGACAAGGCCCAATAATGCTGGATGCATATCGCCCCCTCCCTGAGATGTGTGTCTTCTTTTATGTATTTATTGGGAGAGTCCCGAGCGATTGAACGGAACTCTCCATCGTTTTCCTGTCGCCAGTCGCTTTACTTCAGGGAGTCCCAGCTTGACTGGATTTCGCCTGCGACTGCTGCTGCATCCTTGCCACCGGCGTAATCGACCATGCCGGTCCAGAACGTGCCTGCACCCACTCCGCCAGGCATCAGGTCCGATCCGTCAAAGCGGAAGGTCGTGGCGTTGGTGAGAATCTCACCCAAGGCGCGCTTGGTGTCGTCCGAGTAGGTCTCGGCATTGGCCGACGTCAGCGGTGTCAGGAAACCCTGACCGGGGATCGCCATCCAGACTTCATGCGCAATTTCGGTTTCCAGGAAGTCGATCAAGGCATGCGAGCCGGGGCTGTCCTTGGTGATGGCAAACAGGGTGCCCGCACCCAGAACAGGAGAGCCGAGATCCTTGCCCGCATAGGCCGGGAAGTAGAAGAAGTCGGCGTCCTGGCCCACTTCGGTGCCTTCCGGGAAGAACGCGGGGATGAACGACGCCTGCTTGTGCATGTAGCATTGCGGTGGCGACGAGAAGAGACCCTTTGGGCTGTCGCGGAAGTCGGTGGACGCAACAGTTCCGGCGCCACCGGCAACCCAGTCGTCGTTACGTGCGAATTCGCCGAATTCCTCGATCGCCGCGACGACGCGTTCGTCATCGAATGGGATCTCGTTGGTGACCCACTGGTCATAGACTTCCGGTGACTGGGTGCGCAGCATCATATCCTCGACCCAATCGGTGGCGGGCCAGCCGGTCGCGCCGCCCGATCCAAGACCGATGCACCAAGGAGTGCCGCCGTCTTCGACAATCTGGGCGCTCAGGGCTTTGAGATCCTCAAGAGTTTCCGGCACTTCGTAGCCAGCATCCTCGAAGTTTTCCGGAACGTACCAGACCAGCGACTTCACGTCGGCCTTGTATGGGAAGGCATAGAAAGCCTCGGTGCCGTCCTTGCCCTTGTAGGTTCCAAGATCGACCCAGGACTGACCGGCGGCGTAATTGTCGGCCATCCAGGCAGCGGCTTCTTCGCCAATAGGCGTGAGAAAGCCACGCGCCGCGAGATCGGCGGCAAGTCCGGGCTGCGGAAATACGGCGACGTTGGGGGCCGAACCGGCTTCGGCGTCGACCATGATCTGCTGCTCGAAGCTGTCAGAGCCGACATAACGGACGTCGGCGCCGGTTGCCTCGGCGAAATAGGCGAGAACGGTTTCGATGGCTTCCTGGTCGGGGCCAAGCCAAGGCCCGAAGACGGTGACCTGCTCGCCCGCAAGATCGGTCTTGTCGGCGTAGGCGTTATAGCTGTCCCAGTTGAAGTTACCTTCACCCGGCATGAATGTCAGATGGCTGGCGGCAAACGCGGAACCCGTCATCAGGGCAAGCGCGGCTGTGCTGGCGAATAGCGAATTTTTCATTGTTTCCTCCCGTTTCTGTGCAGCGTTATGCACATCATGTGCCTTCTGCGCTGAAAGGCAAACTTCAAAGCGCTTTGGACGCGGGAACACTTGCGCATTGATTTCTCAGAGTCAATCCGACATTTCCCCACGCGAGTAAAACATTGGCATTTCTGCGGATGCATTGCTGCATCGCAGCAGAAAACTTGTTTTGACCTCTTGCCGCGCGCTTCTTAATGTCAGGCAGAATTGAAAGCGCTTTGGAAGACTTTCGGCATGAATCTAAAGGAACTCTCGCACAAGCTCGGACTGTCTCAAACGACGGTCAGCCGGGCTTTGAACGGGTATCCCGAGGTCAGCGATACCACCCGACAGCGGGTCGTCGATGCCGCGTCGCGTTACAATTATCAGCCCAACACGCGGGCAAAAAGCCTCGCGACAGGTCGATCTCTGGCGATCGGGCATGTCATTCCCGTTTCGACGAAACACGAGATGGTCAATCCCATCTTTGCCGACTTCATCGCCGGCGCTGGCGAAGTCTATGCGCAATCCGGCTATGATCTGATGCTGTCCGTCGTGGCCGATGCGGATCAGGATCAATATTACCGCGATCTGGCAACGCGCGGCACTGTGGACGGTGTGATCGTTCATGGCCCGAAAGTCAGCGATAGCCGCGTTGCGCTGCTCAACGACGTCGGGCTGCCGTTCGTGGTCCACGGTCGAACCGCAATGTCGGAAAGCGACTATAACTGGCTTGATGTCAACAACCGAGGCGCGTTCTTGCGGGCGACCAGCTTTCTGCTGGATCTTGGTCACCGCAACATCGCCCTGATAAACGGCGTCGAGGATATGGATTTCGCGCGCCGACGCCGCGAGGGATACGAGGCGGCGTTGCAGGAACGTGGCCTGTCGATTCGCACAGACCTGATTGCCCACGATGAGATGACCGAGACGTATGGCTATGCCACCGCGCGAAGGATGCTTGCGGCGAGCGATTGCCCGTCGGCCTTTGTCGTGTCGTCGGTCATTCCCGCGATCGGTGTGCGCCGCGCAATCGAAGAGCAAGGTTTGAGCCTTGGGCGGGACGTATCGCTTGTCGCGCACGACGACGAGCTTTCGTACTTCCGGAACGACGCGGAAGTTCCGATCTTTACCGCTGTGCGCTCGTCGGTCAGGGAAGCCGGCAAGATATGCGCCGAAATGCTGCTGAACGTCATCGACGACCCGCAATCGCCTCCAAAACACCGGTTGCTCGAGGCCGATCTCATGGTCGGTCGCTCTACCGGCCCTGCCCCGGCTTTGCGCCAGTCACTCGAACAAGGATAGACGCCATGAATTTCTCGCGCTCCGATTTCCCCGAGGGGTTCCTGTTCGGGGCCGCGACGTCGAGTTATCAAATCGAGGGGCATGGCTTTGGCGGCGCCGGGCGGACCCATTGGGACGACTTCGCCGCGACGCCGGGCAATGTCGTGCGCGCCGAACACGGACAAATCGCCTGCGACCATTATCACCGGATGGACGACGATCTGGACTTGCTGAAAGCCCTGGGCGTCGATGTTTACCGTTTCTCGACCAGTTGGGCGCGGGTGTTGCCTGAAGGACGTGGCAGGGTGAATGGCGATGGTCTGGATTTCTACGACCGTCTCGTCGATGGCCTTCTGGAGCGCGGCATCAAACCGGCGGCGACCTTGTATCACTGGGAATTGCCCTCGCCCCTTGCCGATGCCGGCGGCTGGCGCAATGGCGATATGGCAAGCTGGTTTGGTGATTTCACTGCCACGATCATGGGACGCATCGGCGATCGGGTGTGGTCGGCGGCTCCGATCAACGAGCCGTGGTGCGTGGGCTGGCTTAGCCACTTTCTTGGCCAGCACGCACCGGGTATCCGGGACATAAGGGCGACCGCGCGGGCAATGCATCACGTTCTTCTGGCGCATGGAATCGCAATTGAGGTGATGCGCGGACTTGGCATGTCCAACCTTGGAGCGGTCTGCAATTTCGAATGGGTCGAACCGGTGGATGTCAGCGCAGAGTCAAAGGACGCGGCCGATCTCTATGACGGTTATTACAACCGCTTTTTCCTGTCAGGTCTGTTCAAGGGTGCCTATCCGGCGAATGTCCTTGAAGGGCTGGAACCGCATCTGCCGAAGGGCTGGCAGGATGATTTCCGCACAATTACCGCGCCGGTAGATTGGTGCGGCCTGAATTACTACACGCGAAAGATCATCGCACCCAACGATGAAGCCTGGCCGTCGCACCACGAAGTGGCGGGGCCATTGCCGAAGACGGCGATGGGGTGGGAGATCTATCCCGACGGACTTTACCGCTTTCTGAAACGAACGAGCGACGAGTATACCGGCGATCTGCCCCTATATGTGACCGAAAACGGCATGGCCAGCGACGACGCCATTGAACATGGCAAATTCGAGGACACCGCGCGGATCGACTATCTGAACGACCACATCGCAAGTGTGCAGCGCGCCATATCCGAGGGCGTCCCGGTAAATGGCTATTTCGTCTGGTCGCTAATGGACAATTACGAGTGGGCGCTTGGCTATGAGAAGCGTTTCGGGTTGGTCCATGTCGACTTCGAAACCTTGCAGCGGACACCGAAAGCATCCTATCACGCATTGGCAGCGGCATTGTCGCGCTAGACCGGCTTCAACTCGGGGACCGACATGCCAAGATATCCCGACAACACGATCTCGCTGGTTGCAGATGTCGGCGGCACCAATACGCGCGTCGCCCTGGCGCGCGATGAAAACCTGCTTGTCGATACAATCCGACGCTACCGAAATACTGAATTTGCCGGTCTTGAAACCGTCCTGCGCCGTTATCTCGACGAAGAAGGCAACCCCGACTGCATCGGTGCATCGGTCGCCGTTGCGGGTCCGGTGCGCGACGGTCGGGGCGAACTGACGAATCTGGACTGGGCGATAGACAGCGAAACTTTGGCGCGCGCCACCCATGCCGAGACCGTTGCGGTTCTGAACGATCTTCAGGCGCAGGGGCACGCAATCGGACGCATTCCGGACGAGAATCTTCGCCTGATCGTCGACGGCGACGAGACCAGTGGCGCAGCCAGCCTTGTGATTGGCGTCGGCACCGGGTTCAACGCAGCCCCGGTGCATGAAACGCCGGCAGGTCGCTACGTTCCGCCATCGGAAGCGGGTCACGCGAACATGCCGATCCGCACGGAAGCGGAGTTGAGATTGTGCCAGTATGTCGAGACGGCGCATGGATTTCCCGCGGTCGAAGACGTGCTGTCGGGTCGTGGACTGGAGCGGATATACGCCTGGGCCAGCAGCGAGGCTGGGCTACACAACGAACTGCAAGCCGCTGAAATTATGGCGGCCTGCGACAATGGCAGCGACGACGTTGCCCGCGAGGCGGTTTCGCATTTCATCCGCACATTGGGAACTGTCGCCGGAAATCTGGCGCTGAATCACCTGCCCTTTGGCGGCATGTATCTGGTTGGCGGGGTCGCGCGGGCCATGACGCCCTGGTATGACGTTTTCGATTTTGCAGGCGCTTTCCGCGACAAGGGGCGCTTTGCCGGGTTCATGAAGAACTTCCGGGTGTCGGTGATCGAGGACGACTATGCCGCCCTCACCGGACTTGCCGTGCATCTGAACGCCCTGCGGCAGTGAAAAACCCGGCCTCGTAACCGCGTCTTAACGGACAACAGGCTAAGCCTCGGCTGAACACGCGACGAGGTGCGTCGGCGCAAGACGCCCGCGCCCGCGTCGCGAATAGCGGAGAAGGTGCATGGTCAACGTCCTCAAACTAGATCGACGTCTGGACACAACGGCTGCCGACGAACTGTGGACAGCACTGGTTGCGGCGCGCGGCGCCGACATGACGCTTGGCGCTGCCGAGGTCGAACTCATCGGCGCGCGTTGCATCGAGGTCGTGTTGAAGGCGCGTCACATCTGGAAGCAGGACGGCCACCGCTTCGTGGTCGAGGATGTGTCCGAAGCGATGACCGAAAATCTCGGCCGGTTCGGCATTCGCGCGGCGGAACTTTCAGTGGATGGCACCGCATGACGATTTCGGTTCTCGCCATTGATGACAGCCGCACGATGCGCGACATGATCACGCTTGCGCTGAAGGGCGAGGGTTTCGAACTTCATCTGGCGGAAGACGGACAGCACGGGTTGGATGTTCTTGCCGGTATCAGCCCCGATGTGATCATTACCGACATCAACATGCCACGCCTGGACGGGTTCGGGTTCATCAGCGCCGTTCGCGAAGGCGCGCATTGTCAGCGCGCTCCCATACTCGTGCTGACAACCGAAAGCTCGCCGGATCTGAAGGCACGGGCACGCGACGCCGGGGCGACGGGATGGATCGTCAAACCGTTCGCGCAGGACAAGCTGATCCGAGCGCTCCGCATGGTTTCGGGTTAGCGCACTCATGTCAGACCCGATGCAGGAAATCCGCGCGTCTTTCTTCATCGAATGCGAAGAATTGCTGGAGGGGCTGTTCGACGCTCTGCAAGCGATGGCGGATGGCACTGCCGATTCCGAGACCATCAATGTCGCTTTCCGGGCGGTGCATTCAATCAAGGGTGGAGCGGGGGCATTCGCGCTCGACGATCTTGTCGCCTTCGCGCATCATTTTGAAACCGCGATGGACGATCTGCGCAGTAGCCGGATAAATGCTGACGACGCGCTGATAGGATTGTTCTTTCGATGTGGCGACACGCTTTCCGACCTCGTGCGCGCCGCCAGAGACGAAACGCCACCCGATCCCGACCTGATATCGCCAATCGCCGAAGAATTGCGCTGCGTGATCGCGCGCACCGAAGCGAGTGCGGACTTGCCCACGGAACCGGCAGTTTCGTTTAAGCCAATGTCTCTGGACCTCGGTGGCTTGGGCGACCTCGAAGATCTGCACAACGTCGGAGAACAGGACCAGCCCGTTGACAAGGATGCCGTCACGCTGCCGTTGGATGAATCCCGGTGCCTGAGAATTCGCTTTCGCCCCGATCTAGAACTCTATTCCAGCGGCAACGAGCCCTTGTTCCTGTTACGCGCGCTTGCCGACCTTGGCCCGTGCGACGTTGCGCTGGAATTCGACGCGCCTGCCGATTTCGATGACGCGTGCCGCCCCTTCGCGCGCCTCAGTTGGACCATCCTCGTCACGACGAATGTGGATATTGCGGCAGTTTCGGAGATCTTCGAATTCGTTGAGGGACTTTGCGCGCTGGAGGTTTCAGTGGTCGGCCAGGACGCGCCCGTGTCGCAAGTTCCGCGCCAAGAAGTGGTTGCTATCCAAAACCCGATAAAGGTCGACAAAGCACTGGAATCGCCTGTGGACACGGTCGGCGTTTCAGAGCCGATCCCACTGAGCCCGCCGACCGCGAAACCGCCACCGCCGGATCAGGCCGGAAGCGCGGACGCACGGCCAGCAACCGAAAGCGCGCCAACGGTACGCGTCAGCCTTGAGCGGATCGACCGTCTGGTCAATCTCGTCGGCGAACTTGTCATCAACCAGTCGATGTTGTCGCAATCCGTTCTGCAAGCGAAATTACCGTCGAACTCCGCGATTGATACCGGTCTCGAGGAATTCCTCCAACTGACGCGCGATATCCAGGAAAGCGTCATGATGATCCGGGCGCAACCGGTGAAATCGCTTTTCCAGAGAATGTCGCGGATCGTCCGTGAAACCTCGTCCGCAGTCGGTAAAGACGTCCGACTCGTCACGGAAGGTGAAAACACGGAAATCGACAAAACTGCAATCGAACGCCTGGCCGACCCGCTTACACACATGATCCGAAATTCGGTTGATCATGGCTTGGAAACCGTCGCAGGCCGCGAAGCCGCAGGGAAGACCGCGACTGGCGAGATCCGGTTGTCGGCGTCGCACAGGTCGGGCCGCGTCATCATCGAGATTAGCGACGACGGAGCAGGCATCAATCGCGAACGCGTCCTTGCAACCGCCATCAAGAAGGGACTCGTAGCCAGCGACGCGACGCTTGCGGATGGTGATATCGACCAGCTTTTGTTTCTGCCCGGCTTTTCGACAGCCGCGGAGGTTTCGAATCTTTCCGGTCGCGGCGTTGGGATGGACGTCGTGAAAAGTGCCATCACGGCTCTGGGGGGCAAGATCAGCATCACGTCGACCCAGGGTGTCGGCACGAACTTCTCGATTTCGTTGCCGCTCACTCTGGCGGTCCTCGACGGGATGGTGATCGGCGTCGAGAACGAAACACTCGTCGTGCCACTGACGGCAATTGGCGAAACGTTGACGCTGGCCGCATCCGACATCCGCCAGCTTGGCGCCAATACCTCCGTCGTTTGCGTCCGCGATGTGTTTGTTCCCCTCCTCGACCTCGGATTCGAGCTTGGATATCGGCCGGTGCGCGCCAACTACGAGAACGCCATAGCTCTTCTGATCACACAGGAGGACGGTCGGCGTGCCGCGCTGGTTGTCGATTCAATCGAGGATCAGCGCCAGGTCGTCATCAAGGGATTGCAGGACAGCTACGGTCATGTGCCGGGCGTGGCTGCGGCGACGATTCTCGGCGACGGACAAATCGCGCTCATTCTCGACCCCGCCGATCTGATTGCGAACGCCAAAGGACAGAGCCGTGGCGCGGCGATGCTGAAAAAGGCAGGATAGTATGTCGAATTTGTCAGACTCAGCGAAAACGCAGTCGTCGTCCCCGCATCTGGAATCGGAATTGCTGTCGTTCCGCGTGGGGGATCACGAATATTCGGTCGATATCATGTCGGTGCGCGAAATTCGTGGCTGGACCCGAACCACCTCGCTGCCCCACTCGCCCGACTACGTGCGTGGCGTAATAAATCTGCGCGGCACCGTCTTGCCGGTGATTGACCTTGCCTGCCGATTGGGACTCGAGGTGGTCGAACCGAATGATCGCAACGTGATCATCGTCGTCGATGTCACCGGTCGAACGCTGGGTTTGCGGGTCGATGCGGTGTCTGACATCCTCACGCTTCGACTTGATCAGCTTCAATCGCCGCCGGACCTGGCTGCGGACGAGGGGCACGCCTTCGTTCAGGCACTTACGATTATCGACGACCGCATGGTTCGCGTTCTGGACCTCAACGCGGTGCTACCCGGTCATGAAGGCGTGGCGGCTTGAGTTCCCGTGCTTCAGTTTCGAATGGCTCGATCTTGTTCGATGGCGAAGGTCTGAGCGACGCGGATTTTCATAAGATTGTCCGGATCGCCGGGCGAGAAGCTGGACTGATGATCCCCGATTCTAAGCGGAACATGGTTCAGTCCCGCCTGTCGCGCCGTCTGCGTTTTCTCAATCGAACGAGCGTGGCCGACTACCTGGAACACGTGGAAACGTCAGGTTCGCGCGACGAGATGCAGGCATTCATTTCAGTGCTGACGACAAACGTTTCCAGTTTCTTTCGCGAAAAGCATCATTTCACGACGCTGGAACGCGACGTGTTTCCGGGGTTGATAAAACGCGCGGCGCGCGGCGAAAAAATTCGGCTCTGGTCTGCGGGATGCTCCAGCGGACAAGAACCCTATTCACTCGCGATGGCGTTGCTTCGGATGGATCCGGACGTCAACCGCAAAGACATCCGCATCCTTGCAACAGACATTGATGCGGCGATTCTGCGCCAAGCCGGCGCTGCCGAATTTTCCGGACCCGAAGCGGCGTCGCTCGACCCCATTGACCGGTCGCGCTTTTTTCGCGCCTCACCGGAAAGACCGGGACATTTCGTGGTCAATCGGGGCGTCCGGGACTTGGTCGGTTTCCGCGCGCTGAACCTGCACGAACCGTGGCCGATGAAAGCCCGCTTCGATGTGGTTTTGTGCCGAAACGTGGTGATCTATTTCGACAACACCACCCAAAAGGCGCTTTGGCCCCGTTTCAGGTCTTCGCTGGCACCGCAGGGATGGCTCTTTCTCGGCCATTCCGAACGTATCGCAAATCCTGCGGCGTTCGGGTTCGAAACTGCCGGCGTCACAACCTATCGCGCCATGAACTCGACCCTCACGCAAACAAAAGACAGGATCGGACCGCAGCGATGTCATTGAGAGAGCAGCTTCGCATCATGGTCGTCGACGACATGTCCACCAGCCGCGGGTTGATTGCACAAGCGCTCGATTCCATCGGCATTCGAAACGTCGCGACCACCGCTGACGGGAAATCGGCAATTCAGGCACTGGCAAAGGCCCCGGTGCATCTGGTGATTTCGGATTATAATATGCCCGAAATGGATGGGCTGCAGCTTCTGCATTATCTGCGAAGCCAGCCTCAGACGGCGAAAATCGGATTCTTGCTTATCACCGGTCGCGCCGATCAGGCGATCATCGACAAGGGCAGGCAACTGGGAATGAACAATTATCTGAAGAAGCCGTTTCAGCCTGCCGAACTCAAAGCCGGGCTCGAAGCCATTGTCGGGCGGCTTTGATTGCTTGGAAACAGATGCGCCGATCTCGGTTATCGGATCAGGACGTGGCCGCGTTGCTGGAACGTGTCGCGTGCATTCTGTCGGATCTTCATCTGGACGGACTTGCATTGCAGCGCGAGCTGGGGGCGATATTCTCGCGAATGGAGAGCGTTCCGGAGGGCGCGATAGAAGCTCAGCGACTTGATCTTCAATCGCAAGTGCATGCGGATCTGGCGGCGTTCGTGACCGTTCTTGCCCGCGATGTGGCGCGTGGACAGATCGATCCGAAACGGTTGAGCGAAGCCCTTCGCCTGGGATCGCTTCGACGCTCTCTGCTGGACGAGCCGGATGCGACGGACGATCAGTCTGTCGTCAGTGGCGACGTTTCGATCTTCTGAGTTTCGTAAGTCGGGAGCATTCATAAGAGTTAGAGCCGCTTTACTTCCCCAATATCGCTGCCCTGCCCTTGCTGTCTCAGAAAAACGCGAGATCTGGACGCCTGGAGTCTGGATTTCTGATGTCGGGTTCCGCAAGGCATTTTCCGAAGAATTCCACCTTCAAAACAGCTCCACGCCGTTCTGGCGCGGGGCGATCACGGGGCGGATTTCGGGGACCTCTGCTACGAAGCGAAGTTTGACCTTTCCGGTCGAAGGTTGAAAGCGAATCTGACGCGCGCGCGGACCGCCGGTGCTATGCGCATCGCAGGGAATTGACTCCCGCTGCAAATAGGTAATTGCGAACTCGGTATTGCGAAGCCCGACATCGGTCATCCCCGAAAGCATGGAACTTCCGCCAAAGAGCTTGGCGCGCAGCCGTCTCCGGTCAGCCGAAAGCCGCATCAACGCATTGATCAGCCGTTCCATCGCAATCGCGCCGA
>JBBKWG010000178.1:0-3282 GCA_037968835.1 Paracoccaceae bacterium | reverse complement strand
ATGGGAGGGCAGTATCAGGCTGCGGGCCACGCTCACGTATTGTCCAATCTCGTTGACTATGGGATGGACCCGCAAGAGGCTCTGGATGCGCCGCGCTCTTTTGCATACGACGGAAAGCTTCGATTGGAGCGTGGTTATTCTGATGCGGTACGTTCGGAGTTAGCTGACCTTGGCCATGAAGTTGTCACTCCGGAATCCGCGATTGGCGGGGGTCAGGCCATTCGCATCGATCACAAGAACGGTGTATTGATCGGGGCGTCCGATCCACGGAAGGACGGCCTGGCGATAGGTTATTGAAATGGCGATTACACCGGTCAAAGAAATGGTCGCGGCGGCTAAATCGGAAATTACCACGCTTGATGCCACGAGCGTTCAGGAAATGGTCGAAGCTGGAACCGCTCAAATGGTCGATATCCGCGACATTCGTGAACTAGATCGCGATGGTCGAATGCCTGGAGCGTTGCACGCGCCTCGCGGTATGCTCGAATTCTGGGTGGACCCGGCGAGTCCCTATCACAAACCGGCTTTCGCAACGGACAAGACGCTCGTACTTTTTTGCGCCAGCGCATGGAGGTCGGCGCTAGCGGTCAAGACTCTTCAGGATATGGGTGTGACGAACGTCGCCGAATTGGAAGGCGGGTTCACAGCCTGGAAAGCTGCCGATTTTCCGGTTCAGACCTGACTGATCAATTCAATTGGACTTGCAGCGGATAATGACCATCGGTGAAATCGCCGAAAAGATCCGGCAGATCAGGATGGTCAACCGGCTCGCCGGAATAGTCAGCAATCAGATTCTGTTCGGAGACATAAGCCACATAATAGCTTTGGTCGTTTTCTGCGAGGAGATGGTAAAACGGCTGATCTTTGGATGGACGACTGTCCTCGGGGATTGCTTCGTACCACTCATCGGAATTCGAGAACATTGCGTCTACGTCGAACACCACTCCCCGGAACGGGTGCTTTCGGTGTCTGACAACCTGACCCAATGCGTATTTTGCACGCGACTTGAACATAACATTACCCCCTATCGGCGTTTTTACGCCTACCGAAGTCATATGTCGATGAAATTAGCCGGAAATTCGGGAAACAGACTGTGAACCTGATTCTGACAGTGCTTGAGATCGTCGCGCCGGTATTCCTGCTCGCGTCCATCGGATTCGTGTGGGTGAAACTGGGGATCGAGTATCGCATTCGGTTCGTTACCCAGTTGGCGATGACGCTAAGCGTTCCCTGCCTCATTTTCGTATCTCTCATGCGAACCGAGATTGACGGAAGTGCGCTGACGGCAGTTTCTCTTGCCGCTTTGGTTGCCTATGGGTTGGTGACAATCTTTTTCTGGTTTATCGTGCGATCTGGCGGACTCGAACAACGCACTTATCTGGCGCCACTGATCTTCGGGAATACTGGCAATCTTGGCTTGCCACTGGCCCTTTTTGCCTTTGGGGATACAGGACTTGGCTATGCTGTCGTGATCTTCGCGATCATGGCTGCATATTCATTTACCGTTGGAATCTGGCTGGTGTCAGGCGGGGGATCGTTTGTAAAAGTCGTGAAAGAACCGCTGGTTGCCGCGACGCTTCTTGGCGGCCTGTTTCTTTGGCAAGGCTGGGAGACGCCAACATTTCTGACCAATACGCTTACACTAATCGGCCAGATGGCGATCCCATTGATGTTGATTACTCTGGGTGTCGCTGTCGCCCGGCTAACGCCCGGACGCTTGTCGCGCTCCCTTGTCTTATCGTTGCTTAAGGCCGTCGTGTGCATAGCTATTGCGTGGGGGGTCGGTCGGTGGTTCGATCTCGAGCCGGTCGCTTTTGCGGTTCTGGTGCTTCAGGTGGCGACTCCGGTAGCGGTGACATCCTATTTGCTGGCCGAGAAATACGGAGCGGATTCTGACGCCGTTGCCGGTCTTGTAGTTGTTTCCACGGTTCTCAGCGTCGGCCTCATCCCGCTTCTGCTCGCTTTCGTGATTTGAGATACAGGTTTTTCCATTTCGTTTGGCGGCAAATTTCGTTATGCTGGATGCAATAAACAAAACCAACAGAGCGGCCGAGGTATGAGCAGACCCCTACGCGCACTGGTTCTTATACTTTTTGTCGCAGCTTGCGGCAGCGGGAACTATTCGGCGCCCCGAAATCTGGATAATGCCTGTTCCATCACGGAACAGAGACCAGCCTATCTTCGTGCCATGAAAAAGGCAGAGCGGCGTTGGGGTGTCCCAGTCGCTGTGCAGATGGCAACGATCCATCAAGAATCGAAATTCGTGGGCAATGCCCGCACGCCCTATCAATTCGCATTGGGAATCATCCCGATGGGCCGGCAGTCGTCGGCATATGGCTACAGTCAGGCGCTGGACGGGACGTGGGAAGATTACCAGAAATTGCACGGTGGCTTCAGGGCGCGGCGTGACGACATTTCCGATGCGACCGATTTCATGGGCTGGTATTTCAACGAAACCCAGCGCGAGCTTGGAATTCCCCTGCACGATGCGCGCAATCAGTATCTGGCTTATCACGAAGGCCGCGCGGGATATCGCAGAGGCAGCTACAACGAAAAATCGTGGCTACTGCGAGTCTCGAAATCGGTTCAGGAACGCGCCGTGCTGTATGACGCTCAGCTACGGTCCTGCGGCAGGATTTAACCGCCCCGCTGGCCTTCCTCGTAGCTGATGTTGAAGAGGGTCGAGGACAGCGCGCCGCCTAGCTTCATGTCGCCAAGGATGACCGTGGTTCTGGCACCCTGTCCGTCCGTGATAATCCACTGACGAAGCTCAACCGGGTTGTCCGTGAACCTCAGCGCAATGGTGCCATATTCCGGATGCTCGGGGTCTTGCGCGATTACAGTGGTGGCAGTGCCGTCGTCCTGATGGCCGACAACCATCTTTCGGGCGGCAAGGTTAACGTTTCGCTCAAGAATGAGATTGAGGGGAGTCTGCGACAGCGGATAGCGTTCGGCCTTTTTCAGGTTTGACTTGCCATCGAAGATACCAATCTGGCCGCCACCGGCCATCACGAGCAAGGCCTCGGGGGGATCATAGTCAAAGCGCATACGCCCAGGCCGCTTGATATAAAGAGTGCCGGTCGAAAGAGTGCCGTCGTCATTGACTTGCGTGAATGAAGTCTGGGCGGTCTGAAGGCGGTTAAGATAAGCAGAGATAGCGTTGAGGCTGATTTTCTCGGCACGCGCCGGCAGGGCGGTGGCGAGAGTGGCGGCGCTGGCGGTGGCCAGAAAAGTCCTGCGGTGCATCGGGGATCCCTGTTGCTTGCGTGATCCGGATATAGG
>JBBKWG010000177.1:0-3959 GCA_037968835.1 Paracoccaceae bacterium | reverse complement strand
ACGCTGCGACGGTCATCGGCTCCGTCATGGCGGGATAGATAGCCCTTTTGAATCAGGGATTTGATGATTTGCGATGCAGTGCCGCGCGTCGTGGCATGAAAGCTGGCAAACGCTGACGGTGTCCGAGAAAGACGATTGGCACGCGCGAAAAACCGTATGGCCGTCCATTGCGCTACCGTCAGGTCTGATCCTGCATCGGTCCCGCGTGCCGCCCGCCCAAGATAGACGAGCAGTTCAGCGATTTCTTCCGTTGTGGCTGGATCGTCAGTCATGGACGATTGATAGCGCTTCGAAACCTTATTGACAAGCTAATCCCGTCAACATTAGTATCGAAACGAAACCAAATCGGCGCTCGGTTACCTGAGCCCCAATCAGTTCGAAGAAAGGAACGCCACGTCCCGGTCAAAAAAAGCTGCCTGATCGGTCCGGCCCCAGGGGCGCACTCCAATAAGGGGTCAACATTGGATGCCGATTGACAAACAGAGGGATAGCGATGCGATCTTGCAAAACAGACCAAAGCTTCAATGCCTTCATATCAATCGCGGCAACAATCATTCACCTTAGGTGAACGTCAACAGCCCCTAGAGTTACAAAATGAATAAGTACCTTTTCGCCGCAATTACCGTTAGATGACCGGTTTGTCGTCCTGAACGGACGTTCGCGATGGTCGGATCGAAGTTTTGGACTCGAACGACCGATTCGTCTGAATGCAGACGTTGGTTGGATTCTTCCTATGGTCGGCTCAGCGGGACAAAGCGCCAATTCGCTGCGGGTGCAAAAAAATGTGGCAATTGTAGGACCGGGAGGGAGGCGGAATTGCGGACATTCGCTGCAGCTGCACAAATTGAATCGCAAATTCAAAAAAGCGGTCATTGATGTTCCGGCCAAACCAATCGGTTTCACCACCATCTAATTTGGCGGAAGACATCTGCGGTGCTCGAAATCATAGCTGGCGGTCGCTCATGTCACTTGGGCAACCCGGCCAAAAGTAGCCCTTTGAGGTAGTGCGCGCGGTCCTCCCTCTTTAAATATGGTGCGGCTTCGGCTTCATCCCGAGCCGAGATATCGGGCGACAACGTCAGAATTTCGGCCGTCAGCCATTCTGCCTCGCCGGTCAATCCGAGATGGCCGTAGGTCGATACCAGCGTAAGGTGCCCGACGAGAAACGCGGGGTTTCGGGCGATGACATCTTCAAGGATCGACCGGGCGTCCAGGTACAGGCGCATCTGAAACAGGATATGAGCTTCGACCCAGAGATAGGCGAAGGTATAGCGCGGGCTCAGTTCCTTCGCCGTGCGGATCGCGGCCAGGGCCTCGGCGAGATCGCCACCGTAGGCGAGCGTCTGTGCCAGAACCGCGAACCCATCGGCATAGCTTGGGTCCAGAACGACTGACTGGCGGGCCGCGGCAATGGCCATGGTGTGGTTTCTCAGGGCTAGGTTGACCACTGCCAGTGCGAATTGGGTTTGCGGGATGCTCGGATCGAGCTTCTCGGCGAGTTCCGCTTCGCGAAGGGCAATGTCCAGGTCCGCCCGATCGTCGCCAAGGCGAAAGACGATGGATTGCCCGTAACTGAGCGCGATGTTGGCATGGGCGCGCGCATAGTCTGGCTCGATCGCGAGGGCGCGCCTAAAGTAGGTTCTGGCCTCAGTGTTGCCTTCGGCGGTGAGCCGCCTGAGCGGACCCAGGCCGCGCAGCAACAGGTCATATGCATCGGGATCGATTCTCTTCTGTTCGAAGCGGCCCTCGTCACCAGTTGCAAGCTGGGCCGCGAGCGCGGTAGCGATAGCCCGAGTCACGTCATCCTGAAGATCGAAGATGCCCCGGATATCGCGGTCGTAGCGTTCGGCCCAGACGTTGGTGCCACTCTTAGCCTCGGTCAGCGTCGCGTTTATCCGTATCCTGCGCCCGTCGCGCTGGACCGAACCGCGGATCAAATGCGTGGCTCCGAGTTCGCGGGCAATGACGTCGAGCGCCAGTTCCGAGTCACGATAGATGAAGCTGGAGGCGCTCGAGACGATACGCATCCCCGAGAAGCGTGAGAGATCAGTCGTCAGATCTTCGGTCAGGCCATCGCTGAAGTATTGTTTTTCGGGATCGCCGCTCATGTTGGCGAACGGCAGGACCGCGATGACCGACCGGCCGTCGGGTGGCGCCAAAGGCGGCAATTCGTGCGCTGCATCTTCCCGCCAGATCAGCATGGCCGACACAACTGCGGCCAGGACGATCATCAGCGCGGCGCCCGAGGCCGCCATTCGCTTCAGCCTGTGCATCGGCCGGGGTTCGGCAGCAGCGAGATCGAGTCGGTATCCCCGGCGCGGAACCGTCCGAACACAATTCCGCGCTCCGGGTCCAAGCGTCCGGCGAATGTCAGCGACACATTGGACCAGACTGTCGTCCGTCACAGCGACGCCGCCCCAAACCTGGTCCATCAGCGCGGACTTTCCGACGGTCTGCCCGGGATTGCGCGCCAGAACCGCCAGAACACCGGCAGACTGCCGCCGCAACGGCACCAGCTGGCCCTGCGGATCGCGCAGCTCCTCTAGCTCGACGTCGAAAACGAAGGCGCCGAGGGGTACCGGACCTTTAAATATCGTTGAAATTTCGTCCGTATTTCGTGACATAGGTCGGTGCCATCTCAAATCCTAGTGTTGCCCGTCAATGTTGGCGGGTCCCAGAAATCGACACCCGTGCCGGTTGGAGTCGCGCCTTTTCCCCGGTTTCCGCCGGGGGCGGCGCGCAGCCCGGAGAGGGGCGGAGCCATGAACAGGACCAGTATCGCTCAATTCCCCGTTGCATCCAAGTGGCGGGGTCGTCGAGGACCGGGTTTGCCGAAGATCAACAAGGGAGACTAACAATGACACACGTCCGGAAAAATGCGTTGAGATTGGCCTCAGCTGTCGTCGCGTCGGCCTTTGTGGCCGCCCTGTCCGGCGTCCCGGTACAGGCCGACGGCGCCAAGTTCAACGTGGAGAAGTTGGCCACAAAGTCGGTGTCCGAGTTGCCCGCGGGCGAACTCTATTGGCACATTGAAAACTTCGCGACGCTGGATGCGGCCATGGCGGCGGGTGGCGACTACTCGCTGGCGGCCGAATACGACGACAAGGCCTGGCTGTTCACCTTGGCCGACCGCAAGGCCGCGGGCATGGGAGGGACGCCCGTCGCTTCGGTCGGTCCGGTGCCGCGGATCGACGCGGTCGAGTTCCTGCTGCAGATCAACAGCGGCCAAGCTCCGGTTGGGGCGACCACGTCGATCCACTCGCACCCGGGACCCGAGGCCTTCCTGATCCTCTCGGGTCAGGTCACCCAGCGCACCCCCTACGGTCAGCACGTGCTGAACGCCGGGGCCACGATGGCGGGCAAGCCCGATCAGGCGATGGAGGTCCGCAGCACAGGTGAGGAAGAACTGCGCGAACTTATCATGTTCGTCGTTGACCCCTTGCGTCCCTTCGGATCGCCGGCAGAACTGAATTGATCCTGTTGACCGGCGCAGGTTCCCTGCGCCGGTCATTGGTTTGGGGCTCGTTCATTTATCAAGCACTCAAGGAGAAGTGAACAACTGCTCTGAACTGCGCCCAAACTAAAGGTGCTTCAATCGCACCATGCGCGATCGGCCGCTTTGGCCGCTGCACATGCGAAGTCGACTTGGCTGTCGAACGGCAGGATTGTGCCGGTCCTTATCGAGCATGTTATTCTGCATGTGCAAAAATCTTCAGAGTGCAAGGCGGTAGAATGGGCTCGAAGCATGCGTAATTGGGCTGCCTCTGTTGTGAGGTCGAGCTCCCGATAAGATCACAGGATAGCTGTGCTCAAGGGAGATAGATGATGGATTACTTTGTCGGACTGGATGTGTCGCTGCGGTCATGGCGCTGTGCATTGTTGATGGCAAGGGAACCGTGCTTCTTGAGCGGGAACTGCCTTGTGAGGTCAGTGATGTCGCAGAGTGCCTTGCAGGCTTC
>JBBKWG010000176.1:0-7917 GCA_037968835.1 Paracoccaceae bacterium | reverse complement strand
GTGAATGCGTCCACTCCGCGCTAACTCACAATCGCCCATACTAGCACTGCCGCCAGGACCAGCGCGACGACCGCGGCGATGCGTCGCCGCCGCCTCCGCCGCAGTTCCCAGTTCGGCGGTTCGGTGTAATACCCCGCCTCACGCTCCACCCGGTCCAGCTTCTCGAGAATCCTGTAGATCGGCAGGTCCGGTTTCTCGCACTGCCTATCGACGTTTTTGGAATTGGTTTCGTCGGTCTTCAGGTTGGTGTCGGTCATGAAATGTCCCGTCACGCTTGGGTCATGAAAATCAGTCTTAGAAAACAGAGTTTCGCTCTGCGGCAGTTTAAAATCGCATCGTCTGAAAGCTTGGTTTTGGCGCGATGACTTGAACCTACATCGCGCCTGACAATCCTAGATAGAATCAGTTGGATTGTAAACACCTCAAGACAGAGTCCACCGACGCGATACCGACATTATACCGACGCGATACCGACCCCCGTTTCCCCGCATTTCCAGCCCTCCGCGACGCGCTCCGAACCGCCGGTTTTCGCCCCCCGAACCCCGCCCGCGCATGACAGCCAGGACAGCCAACCCCGCAGCGCGCTCATTCAACCCGAATACCCGCCAAAATTGCCACACACTGCGTACATCTTATGATGAAACTTCACGCAAACCCCTAAAACCATGGCATAATCCCACCCACACCGGCAGCGCGAACGGGGCCGGGCAATCAAGGCGAAGGGGATCAATCATGGGTGAACTAACGATGGGTGTCAGCTGGATCGGCGTGATCGTCGGTGCGGTTGTGGCGTTTCTGCTGGGCTGGCTCTGGTACTCTCCAAAGCTGTTCGGAACCAAGTGGGCCGAGGGCTCGAAGGTCGAAATGAACTCAGCCGACAAGATGCCAACCGACGCAATGGGCGCACAGGCGCTGGGTCTGTTGCTGATGAGTTGGTTCGTCGGTGTCACAGCGGCAAACAACGCGCTGGCTACCGTTATTCTGGCGACGATCGCGTTCACCGTCCTGCAATGGTCGGGCAATACGTTCTCGGGCAAGACGGTTCACGCCCGCAACGTCGATGCCGGATACTGGATCGTGTCGCTTGTGGTGATGGTCGTCGCGCAGGGCATCTTCTAGGCGCTCGGCCACCACCGCGCGGAAATTCCCGGATCGCGCCGCACTCTGGCGCATCCGGAAGGCGCGCCCGTGCGTAGGACTCTAAAACAGGAGCCCGCCCCATGCAGACCCTCACGCTTTACGCCGTCACCGCCGTTGTATTCCTCGCGCTCGACGCGGTGATGCTGAACACCGTCATCGCTCCCGCATTTCGCACCCACCTTGGCGAGGCGATGCTGGCCCGGCCGAAGTTCGGCGCAGCGGCTGTGTTCTATCTGTTCTATGTCGCGGGCCTGCTTGTGCTTGTGTCGATCCCCGCATTGGCCGGTGACGCGCCGCTGCGCGCGCTTTGGCAGGGGGCGCTGCTGGGGGCAATCGCCTATGGCACCTACGAGATGACGAACTACGCCACGCTGCGCGACTGGTCGCTTAGTATGGTCGCGCTTGATTGGACATGGGGCACGGTGCTGACCGGGGTTTCGGCGTGGGTCGGAGTCATCGTAACGCGCGCGCTCTTTACGCCCGGGTAAGGGGTGTGAGCTAAGCTGGTTGAAACGCGGTAATGCGCCAAATCGAAAAATGCGAACTCCCAGGCCGCATTTTTCACTTCTTGACGCACCGCCCTATACATTCCGCGCGCATGGGGTAATCTCCGCCTCATGCGTCTGATTTTCATCGCCCTGAGCGTTCTTCTCGCCGGTTGCGCCGCCGCCATTCAGGTCGGCCCTGCTGCCCCTGACCCCAACCCGACCATCATCGGTGTGGGCGTTGATCCGGGCGCCGAAATCGTTGTCTATCGCGCGAATTCCGCAGGGTTCATTGGCAATGTCGCGGCTACGCCCGCGCTGACACTGGACGGTCGATCCGTCGGCACCTGCCGCATCGGCCAGCCGCTTCTGCTCCGTCTGCCCGCCGGCACGCACAGGATCGAGGCGATCACCCAGAACGGCCAGGTCACGCAAGATGTGTCGGTGCAAGACGGCGAAACCCGCTACCTGCGCTGCGGAACTGCCACCGCGCCGACCCTGTCGCCTCGCCCATCGCTACAGCCGGTGGATACCGCTACCGCGACGCGCGAACTCAATCTCTGACCCCGGCCCCCTTGAAAGGGGCCGGGCACGCGTAATTCTGGCTGCTTAAAGCGCCTTCAACTCGCCTGCCGACTGACGCCCATCGCGCCCTTCGATCAGTTCGAACGAGATTTTCTGATTATCCGCAAGGCCGGTCATACCGGCCCGCTCAACCGCCGAGATATGGACGAAAATGTCCTTCCCGCCGTCATCAGGGGCAATAAAACCGAACCCCTTCGTTGTATTGAACCACTTTACAGTGCCTGTCGGCATTGGAGTCTTCCTTCTTAGATTTCCGCCGCAACCGGCGGGTCGTTAAGCAGCTTATCCAGTACGCATGCCATGGCGGCATTCTCTTGAAGTCCGTTGCACCCTTGAGTCTGGGGCAAATTCTGCAAAAAACAAGATCCACAATGAAGCGTGAAACAGGGGGCACCCGAATGCTGATCGTCTACGGTTTGAAGAACTGCGACACCTGTCGGCGGGCCGTGAAGGCACTGGCGGTGGCGCGCGATGACGTCAGCCTTCACGATGTGCGAGCCGATCCGCTGCCGTCCGAAACTCTGAAGTCCTTTCTGGAACAATTCGGCGACGCATTGATCAATCGGAAATCGACGACTTGGCGCGCGCTTTCCGAAAAGGAGCGCGATCTCGCTCCCCTTGCCTTGCTCGCGGCCTATCCCGCGTTGTTGAAACGCCCGGTCATAGAAGCGAACGGCGCATATTTTCTTGGCTGGGACAGTGCCACACAACTCAAGGTGCTTGGGGAAGTCCGCAAGTGAGCATATCTCAAACGAACAGGGTCAAGGGGTACAGATGCGAAACGCCGCTGCAGCATTGGGATTGATCGGCGGGCTGCTTGCCCTGCTGCTTGGGATGGTCAGCTTTGGCTACACGGAAGCGCTCTACAGGTGGGGCGAATTTCCGGACCTTGCCGAATTGCCCGACAACGTCGACGCGGTTCGCGCAATGAGCGTGATGGCGCCGTTGCTGGCGATTGCCGGTGCCGCGATGGCGAAATACCGCGCCCTGCTTGGCAGTCTGGCGCTCGGCGCTTCTGCGATCGGGCTTTATTGGGCGTTCGGGATCGGGTTCTTCTCGATCTTTCCGATCTCGATGTGCGGCCTTGCCGCTATACTAGCGCTTGCGGCCGGGCGTCCTGATGAACCGAAGCGTCATTTCTGAAAAAGCGATCGAGCGACAGCGGTCCGCCACCCCGAAACACCAGGTAGAGAAGTATGAAAATCCAGAATGCGCGCTGATCGAGGATCACGCTGTCGGGTATCCGGTCGAACCATGCGCCAAGGGTCTCGGGCTGCGAAATGCCACCATGTCCGTACAGATCCGTGAGTGACTGGACGATGACGAAGCCGATCATGCCGAGCGCCGCAAGTCGCGTGAACAGCCCCAGAACGATCAACAGCGGCAAAACGAACTCCGCCCAGGTTCCGGCAGTGACGACGGCCCAGTGAAACAGTCCGAGTTGCGAGGTATCGTATCCCACGGCTTCGACCGCTTTGGGAAAGATCTGGATATAGGCGCCATCGGAGGGTCTGACGAACCCGAACACCCCGTCGCCCAGTTTGGTCAGCGCCGAGTTCCAGTAATACCCCAGAAGCACGCCAGCGAAGATCAGCCGCGCGAGGGTCGTCATGACCGGGACCGTGCCCCGCTCGATCGGACGGAAGGTTGCGTCGTGGATCGAATTGAGTGCGCGTATCATATTGGGTCTCCGACGGCAGTGATGGCTCCTGCACCGATCAGGATTGACAAGACGGCGGGCAAATCGAATTCCGCCGTTGCTTCGTTGGCGGCATCAAGTGCATCGCCAAGCGTATTGCCTTGCTGAAGCGACGCGAGAAATACACCGCCACCGGCCGGAAGCAGATATGGTTCCGGGTCCAAATCCGGCCGCAGGATTGCGACGTCCTCGGCCTGCATCGTTGGCTTGGGCGCACCGGGCGACGTGTTGAACCGCCAGATCGAATAGACCGGCCAGCGCGAGTTGATCAGGCGGAAAGACGGCGCAAGGGTCACTTTCGCCGCGATAAGCCGATCCGGTGGCAACGACTGGAGTTTCTCCGGGTCGATGGGCTCGGCATCCGCTGCGTGGTAACTTTCGCGTAGTGCGATCTCCAGACGTGCGACGTCGGGCAGATACCCGATCTTGCTGGTCGGGCCGAAGTCCGACAGGAACGACGGCATCTCGGTGCCATAGTACATCATCAGCGGCGAAGTGGGCGGAAAGCGTCGGTGGAAAACTCCGGCCAGCGTTCGGAAATTCTGCGTTCCAACCAGCTTGGCGACCACCGGGAACGCCATCTCCAGGGCCTCGCCCAGGGATGCCGCGACGTTGTTGCGATAGACATCGAAGCGGCGACCGGCGGGACGTCCGGCATTGTCGCATAGTCCCTCCGGGGATGGGATCTCCGGATCCAGCAACGCCGAACGGAACGTGGTTTGATCCACCTTCATGCCGGTGCCGATTGCAGGACGGATGACGCCCGTTCAGCCTCCGCCCTCAGCAGATGCCATTCGGGAACATCGTTGTCCCATTCGATCAGCGTCGGACGTTTGCAACCTTTTGCGATCGTGTATTCGTATAGCGCCCAGACCGGATCAGCGACCGGTCGCCCGTGGCTGTCGATCAAAAGCGGAGCACCGTGTTCGTCCTCGTCATCCTCATGCCCGCCAAGATGAATTTCGCCGACATGCTCTATCGGGAAGGCATCAATGTAGGTTTTTGCATCGGTCGCGAGATTGGTTGCGCTGACGAACACGTTGTTGACGTCAAGCAGAAGCCCGCAGCCCGTGCGCTTGGCAATTGCCCGCAGGAACTCCGTTTCCTCCATCTCGCTTTCCTCAAACGCCAGATACGAAGACGGGTTCTCAAGAAGCATCCGTCGGCCCACGGTGCCTTGAACCTCGTCGATATGATCCGCGACGCGCGACAGAGTGGCGTTGGTGTAGGGCAACGGCAGAAGGTCGTTCAAAAAGGTGCTTTCGTGTGTCGACCATGCCAGGTGTTCAGAGAAACTCGCAGGATTGAGCCAGCCGACCAAGTGTTTCAGACGGGCGAGGTGATCGGCATCCAACCGGCCTTCTCCGCCAATCGACAGCCCGACGCCATGCACGGAAATCGCAAAGCGCTGCGCCAGATGGCGAAGCTGCGATAACGGCCTGCCGCCTTCGCCCATGTAGTTTTCGGCGTGGATTTCCAGCCACTCGACCGGACCCGCGTCTTTCAGAATGTCTGAGAAATGCTGCGGCTTATAGCCGACACCCGGAGCATCCGGCAGGCGGTCGAATTGGTGTATAGCAGCGTCAAGCATACCCGTTTCCGACGTTGTGGCGCCTCCAGACATACCCGGAGACGCCAGTTGTTAAAATAGCTTATGCGGGCAAGTCGCGCTCAATTGCTTCAAGCGAACCTTCGCGCGCTGTGCCGTCAGCCATTTCCGGCAGTTCGATTTCGGCGCAGGTGCCGGCTTCGACTAGCGTCCATGCGTTGCCCTGATAGTCTACGGACGATGTGCCAGCGCATGTGGTTCCGGGGCCGGCAGCGCAATCGTTCTTGCCGGCTAGCGAAACGCCGAAGCACTTCTCTTTGGCTTGTGCGGTTGCGGGTGTGGCAAACTGAGTTGCAAGTGCTGCTGCAAGAGCGCCCGCTACGGCCAGTGTTTTGGTGGTGTTCGACATTTTAGATTTTCCTTTGTCCTGATTTGAAACCGGATCGTCGTTATGACAAATAGATACAAAGCGACTTAGCTCGTAACAATCCACTCACGCCTGCGTGTTTGACACGCTCGTTACGTGTTGAAACATGACGGTAGCGTGAAATTGCGTTGCGACCAGCGTTACGGATCCGCGCAATCCTCCTAATTTTAAGAACTTTTGAGGGCTTTTGGCTGATCGGAACAATCCGGGATTAGGATTATCCAACTAGAAATGATCGGGCAACGTTTCGCCGGATGCGCGGCGAAATGCGACAGTCGGACTTTGGCTCAGGTCCGGTTGCGGTGTGGTTGGGCCTGCGGCTTGTCGTTTTTGGCAGGCGCACAAACCGGAGTGCTTCGTCGGCGATGCGTCAGCCCCTGGATTTTCTCGCGACGCGAACCGGAATTACCTTGCCGGTGGCGATTATCCTTGTTCTGTCGCTGCTTGCCGACAGCGTGTTCGACCGGATGTCGGACAACCTCTACAAAAGGCAGTCGTTGCTGGAGCATCGTCAGGGTTCGCAGGGTCTGGCGGTCATGGGCCATTTACTGCTTCTGACTGAGGTCCTTGAACGAGCATCGAAAACCGGTCGCATCGGCGCCGCCGACCATTCCAAACTGAACAGTGAACTCGGCGCGCTAGTCACTCAATTGAACAAGATGAAGGTCAGGTTGGACCAACCTGACACTGCAGGGCTTGAAGGGGCGCGGATTTATGACCCTAAAATCCTGCGGGCCGGAATGGTTGCAACGCGGGCGATAGAGGAAGTCGTCGCTGAGCTTCGTGCAATCAAAAGCCCGGAGATCGAGTCGATTGCCGGAATTGCCGATGGTCTGACGGAGCGCGTGCATTCGGCACATACGGCCACGGTCAAATTCCTGATCGAAGTCGGTGAACTGGAACAGGCGCTTGTCGCCGGGCAGTCCAGCAAGCTCGCGTGGCTCAGTACATCCGCCTCGGTTTTCATCGCGGCCACGGCGCTTGTGGGGATCGTGAGTTTGATCTTGCTCAAGCGCGAGATCATCGCACGTCAGCACCGCCAACACGCCGAGCGGCGAGCCGAGTATCTGGCCTATTTCGATCCGATGACAGGGCTTCCGAACCGGGTTCAGTTTCAGGACCGCGTGACGATTGATCTGGTCGAGCGAAAACGCGCGGCTCTTTTGCTGATTGATCTGGATTCATTCAAAGAGATCAATGACCGTCTGGGCCATGCGATGGGCGATACCGTGCTGCGCGAAATCGCTTATAGATTGCGGGTCGAGGCAGAAGGAAATGACGGATTTGCGGCGCGCCTCGGCGGTGATGAGTTCGCTATTTTCCTTCCCACGGACAACACTAAATTCCTTCGCAATTTCTGCCAGACAATTCTGGAGGAATGCCGTCGTCCGGTGAACAAGGGCGGCGACACGGTGCATACAGGCGTCAGCGTCGGATTGGCCACGACAACCCAAGCGAGCGTGTCGATGTCGCCGACGTTCGAGGCGATGATGCGGATAACGGACTTCGCGCTCTATGCCTCAAAGGACGCGGGTCGCAGCAGGTACACGCTCTATGATTCCGATCTTGAGTTCCAATTCAACCTGCGGCGCAAGATCGTCGAGGATCTGCCGGAAGCCATGGCGAACGGTGACCTGGAAGTGTTCCTTCAGCCAAAAGTCGAGATCGAAAGCTGGCGTGTATACGGTTTTGAGGCGTTAGTGCGATGGCGTCGTGACGGGCGGATGCTGGAGCCGAGCGAGTTCATTCAGGTCGCAGAGGAAAGCGGTCTTATCGTCGACATTGACCGCCATATCACCCAACGCGCAATCGCGCTCGTCGCCGACTGGAACCGCCGCCACAAGGTCGATTATTCGCTGAGTATTAACCTTTCCGCGCTTCACCTGTTGGCGCGACATTCGACGGCCTTCGTGTCAGACGCCCTGTTTCGCAACAGCTTTCCCGCAAACCGCCTGACAATCGAAATCACCGAATCCGTTCAACTGGACAGTTGGGATCAGGTGCGGCTGGGGCTTGCCGCGCTGCGGGACAT
>JBBKWG010000175.1:0-3618 GCA_037968835.1 Paracoccaceae bacterium | reverse complement strand
CCCAGCCGGTGACGCGGGTTTGCGACGCGCTTGAGACACGCATTGCGCAGTCGCCCGCGAATTTGGAGGGCAGGATCTTGAACGAGGCGCTGTTCGAGGCGGCGGCTCTGGATTGTCCGCAGACCGCGTTTGCGCTTCTGGAGAAAGGCGCATCGGTCGAAGCGCGGAACCGGTTCGGCGGTACGCCCCTCAACGTGGCGGCAGCCCGCGGCGCGCGCGAGATTGTCTCAATGTTGCTGGATCGCGGGGTATCGGTCGATCACGTAGACCTCGGGGGTACGACACCTCTGTTGTCGGCAATTCAGGAGGGGCGTCGGCGCATGGTTCTCGATCTCATTGCCGCCGGGGCTGACTTAAACCTGGCCAATCGCGAGGGCGTCACGTCGGTGATGGCGGCCGCATTCGAGGGTGACGGCCGGATGCTTGAGGCGCTTCTGGCCGCTGGTGGAGACCCGGACACCGAGGACCGTCACGGCAAGGGTGCACTGATTTATGCGGCTGGGCGGGCATTTCCGGAGCTTGTGAAGATTCTGCTGGAAGCGGGTGTCGATCCGGATCGGGTCTGGGGTAACAATCTAACCGCGCTGATGTGGGCGGCGCGACATGCGAACGATGCCCCGGCTGGCGATGGCGTCAGAGTCGCCGAGCTTCTGGTGAACGCCGGTGTCGGTATTGACCGCCAGGACGACCGCGGCCGCACCGCGCTGATGATCGCTGCCGAACGCGGTCACGCCCGGATGGTGGATTTCTTGCTGGATGCGGGGGCTGATCGGGATATCCGCGACAAGGCTGACAAAACAGCCTCGGACCTCGCCTCCAGCGACGAGATTCGTGCATCGTTGCAGCCCTGATCCTATTGAACGTCAAGCGTTGCGAGATAACGCGCCAGAGCGGCGATCGTCTCGTCCTCGAGCTGTTTCATCGTGCTTATCTTGTCAGGTGCGTTCAGTCTGACCTCGTTCTTGAAGTCCAGCATCGACTTGTCCAGGTATCCCACCTGTTGCCCTGCCACGCGGGGAATGCGGCTGTCGCCCTGCCATTTTCCGTGGCATGCGCTGCATTGACCGCCCGTAATACCCTTGTCAGCAATCTGTTGGTCGCCGTCCTGCATCTCGGCAGGAATGGCCGGCCAGGCCAGCGCCGCGAAATGCTCGGCCAATAGCTTGGCCTGATCCCGGTCGTACTCGGCGGCGATGGGCGTCATGACCTCGTTGTCGCGCCGACCGGCGCCGTAGTCTCGAAGCTGAGTGAAAATGTAGAAATACTGCTGCCCCCAGATGATGGGATAATCCGGCACTATCGGCACGCCATCTTCGCCGTGACAACTGACACAGAGCGCCACTTCATCTTCGAGAACGAAATCTTCCATGGCTATGGCGGGAAATGCGGCCAGAGTCAGCGCCAATGCGGCAACGGGAATTCTCATATTTGTAACTCCATACAAAAGAAGGGCGGACTGTTCAGCCCGCCCTGATAATCACGACTTTCAGTTCTCAGTCGGCAAGGGTGAACGCAATGATATTGTTGCCGCGCTTGTAGTTGAGCTGAGCATTGCCGCCAGCCGCGACGACAATGTATTGCTGGCCCTCGACGGTGTAGCTGGAAGGCGGAGCGTTGACGCCCGCACCGGCCTGGAAGCTCCAGAGGACGCCGCCGTTGGACCTGTCGTACGCCTTGAAGAGCCCGTTGCCCACGCCGGTGAACACCAGACCGCCAGCCGTGGCCAGGATGCCGCCGATCATCGGTTCAGCGGTGCGGACCTGCCAGGCGATCTTGCCGGTGTCGTAATCGACCGCCGTGACGTTGCCCCACTGCTCTTCATCCGCAATCACGTCGAAAGAACCACCCAGCCACATCTTGCCTTCGGGATAGGGCGTTGAGCGGACGGTATATGTCATCGGCTGGTGCAGGTTGATCGCATAGGTCAGCCGGTGGTTCGGGTCGATCGCCATCGGCGACCATTCGACGCCGCCATTCGCGCCCGGCAGCATCCGCGCACCTTCCGCCGTCGGCAGCGTCCACATGTTTTCCTGTGGCACCATTGCTTCCGAAAAACGGATCATCGAACAATCGTCAGCGTTGTGGACATAGACATGTCCGGTCTTGCCGCCGTGCAGGATACCCTTGACGTCGTTGCCGCTGGCATCGGAAACGGTCGTGATGATCGGTGGCGAGACAGCGTCGAGATCCCAGACGTCGTGCGCGATGTACTGGAAGTGGCATTGGTATTGGCCGGTGTCCAGGTCGACGGAAACAAGGCTGTTGGTATAAAGGTTGTCGCCGGGACGAAGGCTTCCGTCGAGGTCGGGAGACGGGTTACCGACAACGAAGTAAACGCGACGGGTTTCCATGTCGACCGCCGGGTTCTGCCAGACACCGCCGCCGAGCGTTTCGTAGGGATCGCCCATACTGGCGAGGGCAGCTTTTTCAGCATCGATGTCGCGCAGCATGTTGCGGCCGGTCGCGTCTTCGGTAGCCCAGACACCCACGGAGTCTTCGGGGATCGTATGGAAGGTCCACTTCTCTGCGCCAGTCTCGGTATCAAATGCCTTGACGAAGCCACGGATCCCGAATTCGCCGCCGTTGGTGCCTATCAGGACCATGTCCTCGACCACCGTTGGCGCCATGGTTTCGGAATAACCAAGCTCTGCCTCGGCGATCTGGGTTTCCCAGAGCTGCTTGCCGGTCTTGGCGTCAAGCGCAACGAGCTTGGCGTCGAGAGTGCCCATGAACACCTTGTCACCGGAAACGGCGACTCCGCGGTTGTTCGGTCCACAGCAGTATGTCGTGACCGGACCCATGGCGTGTTTGTGATGCCAGATCTGTTTGCCGGTTCGCGCATCCAGAGCATAAACGTGATTGAACGCGGTGCTGACATACATGATGCCGTTCACGACAATCGGCGACGTTTCCATCGAATCAACGATCTCGGTCTGGAATAGCCAGGCTGGTCGCAGGTTCTTCACGTTGTCGGTGTTGATCTGACTGGCGGGGTAATACCGCGTCTGTTCGTAATTGCCGTTGGTGTGGAGGAAGTTGTTTCCATCACCCGCCGCCCTTTCCAGCATGCTTTGATCGACCGACTGCAAGTCGCCATAGAGCGTGCTTGTCGAAGTTTCATCCTGTGCGCTTGCCGCGCCAATGGACAATAATGCCGCAACAAAAATCGCGGCTGTAACCAACCTTTTCATCTTACTAACTCCTCCCTAAGTGAATCTTGTCGGACAATTCTTTTTTTGAACACTATCCGAAAATTCCGATAAAGAATATCCTTCTTGCATGGAACTTCCGATCTTCTCACGCACCGCTTTCCTGCTTGGCACGGTCACGCTTTTGGCGCAGTTTGCGCACGGCGCGGCGGTCGCGCAAACCGGCATGGCAATCGTTGCGAACGAACGTTCGGACACCCTGACTATCCTGTCGCCTGATCTGGAAGTTGTCAGGACTGTCGAGACTTGCGCCCGTCCCCGAGGCATTCATTTCAACGCTGACCACACGGCGTTTTTCGTGGGCTGTGCGGATGACGACATGATTGCCATTTACGACACCGAGTCGCTGGAACTCGTCGGTCGCATCCGTGGCGTGCCGGCGCCCGAGACGTTCGATCTTCATCCCGAT
>JBBKWG010000174.1:0-12573 GCA_037968835.1 Paracoccaceae bacterium | reverse complement strand
TCCGGAAATCCGGATTTTTTCTCAAGACTTTCAATCGCTTCTCCTGCGTTCTTGATTAAATTGGTCAGCGCCTGCGCGATCATGGTCGCGTCCAGATCGGCAAGCACCGGCGCATCGGGCAAGTCTGATGTCAGGGTGACGCCGGCGATGGATTCCTCCTGAAGCGTCACCGCGTCGCGCATCAGTTGCGTCAGGTTCTGCAGCTTTCGGTCCGGCTCGGGCATCCGCGCGAACTTCGCGAACTCGTCGACGATGCGGCGCAGGTCGCCGGTTTGGCGCACGATCACTTCGGTCATCTGATCCAGCCGTTCAGCCTGGTCGCCGACGAGTGGTCGGAACACCCGCTTGATCCGTTCGGCGGACAACTGGATCGGCGTCAACGGGTTCTTGATCTCGTGCGCGATCCGCCGCGCCACATCGCCCCAGGCCGCCATCCGCTGCGCCGTCACCAGATCGGTCACATCGTCGAACGCGATCACGTAACCTTCCTCGTCGCCGTCGGCATTGCGCCGCGTCGCGATCCGCACCAGCAGCGTTTCGGCAATGCCGTTGCGAACGACACGGATTTCCTCCTGCTCAGTCTCGCGCCCGCTGGATTGCAACAGGCTCAGCACCGGCGCGAACTCGGGCACCCCCTCGTCCAGCGGTAACGCCATGCCGGTGTCGTGCCCCATTCGCAGGATGCGTTCGCCCGAGCGGTTGACGAAGGTGATCTGGCCATCGGGATCCAGCCCGATCACGCCCGCCGTCACCGACGACAGCACCGAATCAAACAGCCGTCGGCGTCGTTCGATCTGCCGGTTGGTCGACAGCAACGCCTCGCGCTGGCCCTTCAACTGGCGCGTCATCTGGTTGAAGAGACGCCCCAGCATGGCGATCTCGTCCTCGCCGGGTTCCTCAAGCACCTGAACATCCAGATCGCCCGCGCCGACCCGCTGCGCGGCACCGGCAAGACGCCCGACGGGACGCGCCAGACGTTCGGCAAACCATAGGCCAAGCCAGATCGCCGCTAGGATAAGAATGACCGCGAAGCCGATGTAAAGAAGGCCGAATTCGAACACCAGCCGACCGCGTTCGGCCTCTAGCTGGTTGTAAAGTTGCGCGGTTTCCTCGGCGTCGTCCAGAAGTCCCAGAATGCGTCCGTCGACCGCGCGTGAGACATAAAGGAAGCGGTCGGGAAACGCGACGAGGCGCAGCAGGGCGCGGAATTCGTCCACCGTCAGGTCCTCGATGACCACGGTTTCGCCAGCACTCGCCTGCGCCAGATTGGCCGGACCCGGTTGCTCGAACTCGAACAGATAGGAGCTTTCGCCGCGCGCCCGGATTTCCCCGGTGCCGTCGATCACGAACGCCTCGCGCAGACCGCGTTGCACCAGGGCCTGACCCTGCCCCAGCAATTGCCGGATTTCGCCGTCGGACACGAACACCGAGCGTTCGCGCGCGGTATTGAGGTATTCCGCCAGCGCCTCGGCATCGTCGGCGAGATCGCGGCGGGTGTCCTCCTGATAGGCCTCGGCCGCTGCCAGCGATGCCCCGACGACACCGCGCACCCGGTCCGAAAACCAGCCCTCAAGCCCGACGTTGATCGTCAGGCCCGCGAAGATCGCAACGGTGACCGTGGGGATGAGCGCGATCAGAGCGAACACGCCCGTCAACCGCAAATGGAGGCGGGATCCCGCCGACTTTGCCCGCCGCGCCGCCACCATCGAGGCGATGCGCGACAACACGAGCGCGGCCACGACCAGCACGTAGACAAGGTCGGCCAGCAAAACGAGTCGCAACACCAGCGACGAGGATGTCTGTTCCAGCGGCCCGAGTACCCAGAACGTCGCCAGCGTCAGCACCGGGCCGAGCACGACAAGCCCCAGCGTCGCCGCATTCTGAACGCGTCGCATCCGCCTGAGACGGTTCAGTTTTTCCCAAGTAAATGTCCGCGCGCGCCCCGCCACCCGGACCCTCCATATGATGTGCCGCTTATTGCGACAACCGCCCTATATTGGTGGCCGTTCACCCGACAGATGCGGATCGGCCACTCACCTGTTGCGGTTTTACATCAATTTGCGTCGCCGTGTCACGCGAATATCCAGATCCGTGATTTTCTTTCTGAGCGTATTGCGATTGATGCCGAGAAGATCGGCGCATTTCGCTTGGTTTCCGCCCGTTGCATCCAGCGCAATGTCGATCAGCGGTGTCTCTACTTCGCGCAGAATCCGCTGATACAGCCCCGGTGGCGGCAGTTGCCCGCCGTGGAGATCGAAATAGCGCCGCAGATGCTTGTTGATCGACGCCGACAGCTTTTCGGTGTTGCCGCTGCCCGTCAGAGGTTCCATCGCGGGCTGATTGCCCAGCACCGCTTCGGTTTCGGCCCGCGTGATGCGATCCTCGCCCCCCGTGAGTGTCAGTCGACGCACGGTGTTTTCCAACTGGCGCACGTTTCCGGGCCACGAATAGGCGCGCACCAGGTCCATGGCACCGTCTTCAAAACGCCGCGCCGCCATGCCGTCGCGTTCGGCGCGGGCGAAAAAATGCTCGGTCAGAAGCGCGATATCCTCGACCCTTTCGCGCAGGGCCGGGACGCTCAGCGTGACGCCGCCGAGGCGGTAGAACAGGTCCTGACGGAACGTCCCGGCATCCAGCTTGACGGTCAGATCCGCCTGGCTGGTCGCCATCACCCGCGGGCCGTTGTCGGTGAAACTGTCCAGCATCCGCACGATCCGCGCCTGTGCTTCCTCGGGCAGGTCGCCGACCTCGTCGAACAACAGCGTGCCGTTGCGGGCCCGGCTGATCAGCGTCGCCGGTCCTTCCATCGACGCAAGATCCGAGGCGGTGGCGACGATGAACGGCAGGCTCCGGCGATCCGACAGATCGTGAATGGCCCGCGCGATCAGCGACTTTCCGGTGCCCGACTCGCCGGTGATCAGAACCGGCAGATCGGCGTTCATCACCCGTGCCACCAGACGGTAGAGCGCCTGCATCGCCGGGGTGCGCCCGACCAGCGGCAGGTCGTCGCCGCCATCGTCGGCAGCAGCCTCGGTGCGGGCAATCGGGGCGCGGCGTTTCACCTCCAGCGCCCGCGCCGCGCGTTTCATCAGATCGGGCAGATCGAACGGCTTGGGCAAATAGTCATAGGCATCGGCCTCGGTCGCCTGGATCGCCGTCATGATCGTGTTTTGCGCGGAGATCACGATGACCGGCAGGCCCGGGCGCTGTGCGGCGATCTTGGGCAACTGGTCCAGCCCGTTGCCGTCGGGCATCATCACGTCCGAGATCACCAGATCGCCTTTGCCCTCCTCGACCCACCGCATCAGCGTCACCAGCGACGAGGTCGCGTGCACCTTGCATCCGGCGCGGGTCAGCGCCTGCGTCAGAACCGTGCGGATCGTGCGGTCGTCGTCGGCTACAAGTATCGTGCCGTCCATAACTCAGTTCCTCCTCAATGCGCGTCTGCCCATGTCTCTGCCCCCTTCGGCGCGACCGGCAGCGAAATCCGGAAAACCGTCCGTCCGGGCACGCTGTCGACGCTGATCCAGCCCTCGTGCTCGGAGACGATCTTGGAGACCAGCGCCAGCCCCAGCCCGGTGCCGTTCTCGCGCCCCGAAACGAAGGGATCGAACACGTCCTGTGCGATTTCCGGCGGCAGTCCCGGCCCGTCGTCGGCGATCTCGACCTGCAGCGGAAGCGCGGCGGGGCCGTCCTTGCGTCTGAGCCGCAGCGATTGTTCGTAAAACGTCCTGAGCCGGATCGTGCCGCCCGCCGCGCAGGCTTCGGATGCGTTCTTCAGCAGGTTCAGGAACACCTGCACCATCTGGTCGCCGTCAACCCAGGTCGATGGCAGCGAGGGGTCGTAATCCTCGACAAAGGTCATGTGCGCGCCAAATCCGACAGCCGCCGACTTGCGGGCGCGGTCGAGAAGATCGTGGATGTTGACCGCGCGCCGTTGCGGCGGGCGCAGGTTTCCGAATTGCTCGACCTGTTCCAGTAGCTTCACGATCCGGCGGCTTTCGGCGACGATCAGATCGGTTAGTTTCAGATCCTCACCGGCAAGGTTCATGCTCAAAAGCTGCGCCGCCCCGGTGATCCCCGCCAGCGGGTTCTTGATCTCGTGGGCCAGCATTTCAGCCATACCGATGGCCGATTTCGCCGCCGATTTCACCGAATGCGAACGTCCGAGCCGCGCCGCCAGCCCGCGCATTTCCATCAAGACCAGCACGAACCCCGGCATCCCGCTCATTGGCGCGATTTGGATGTTGCAGTTCACCGGGGCGGCGTTGCCGGTGCCGACATCGACGTTGTTCATGAACAGCGACGACTGATCGCTGCGCACGCGCTTGAAGGCGTCGTCAAGATCGGCGTCGATCGCCAGCGTATCGAAAACCGGCGCGCCGCGCACCGAGCGGGCCGAGGCGTTGAGGAAACTTTCGGCCGCCGGATTGATCTCCGAGATCGTGTCGCCCGGATCGAGTAGGAACGCCGGCACCGGCAGCGACCGCCAGAGGTTATCCTGAAACGCGTTCACGCCGCCCGCCTCTGATCGAGCGCACCGGGCAGCGCCGCCAGAACTGCGGACGGGGTGGAGGTCAACACCTCGCGCCGCAACGCAGACGGGGTGCCTGCCGTGTCCATGTACCAGCCCAGATGCTTGCGAATGACGCGCGCGCCAAGCTCAACGCCGTAGAACGCCAGCGTCGCCTCGTAATGGCCCGCCACCATGTCGACGAACGCCTGCCCCGCGGGGATATGCGGACGTGTCCCCATGCCCAGAGCGTGCGCGATTTCGGCCAGACGCCACGGCGCGCCCTGTGCCCCACGCCCGACCATCACGCCGTCCGCGCCGGATTGAGTCAGTGCCTGCCGTGCCTCGGCCGGATTGGTAATATCGCCGTTCGCGATCACCGGGACACCGACGGCGGCCTTCACCGCGCGGATCGCGCTCCAATCGGCCCGACCCTTGTAGAACTGACAGCGGGTGCGGCCATGAACCGTGATCATCTGCACCCCGGCATCGGCGGCCCTTCGCGCAATTTCCGGCGCGTTGAGGCAATCGTCGTTCCAGCCCAACCGCATCTTCAGCGTGACCGGCACCGAGACCGCCGCGACGACCGCCTCGACAAGCGATAGCGCATGATCCGGGGTCTTCATCAGCGCCGAACCGGACAGCCCGCCCGTCACCTTCTTGGCCGGACAGCCCATGTTGATGTCGATGATGCGGGCGCCGTTCGCCTCGGCCATCCGCGCCGCTTCGGCCATCCAAAATACGTCCCGACCTGCAAGCTGCACCGCGCTCGCCTGTTCGCCGTAACCAAGCTCGGCCCGATCGCGCACGCCGGGCTTGGCCTGCACCATCTCCTGACTGGCGACCATCTCGCTGACGACCAGTCCCGCGCCGAACGACGCGACAAGCTGGCGGAACGGCAGGTCGGTGATCCCCGCCATCGGCGCGAGAAACACCGGCGGGTCAAGTAAGCGGTCGGCGAGTGCGATGGACATGCCTAATCCTTGTGCAACGCCCCTGAGTTAGAGCCCACGGCGGCAATTCGCAATTCAGGCCACAAAGAAAAGCCCGCGTAAACAGCATATGCCCAAAGTTTAATCGCTCTGCGGCGATTTGCTGCGCATTGTCACGCCCCGCGCCACGTCCTAGACCTGAGCGATGACCAATACCGACGCCAGATCGAGTGTCGCCGCTGTGATCGTGGCCGCCGGACGCGGAACCCGCGCCGGTGGCGGCGTGCCCAAGCAATGGCGGATGCTGGGCGGGAAAAGCGTGGCCGCGCGGACGCTCGATGCGTTTCGATCGCACCAGTCGATCGACCGGGTGATCCTTGTCGTCCACCCCGACGATATTGGCGCCGATTATCTGCCTGCGGTCTTGCCCAGTGATATCGTGACCGGCGGCGCCACCAGAACCGAGTCCGTCCGCGCGGGACTTGAGGCACTGGCAGGTCAGGCCGATCACGTGCTGATTCACGACGTCGCCCGCCCGCTGGTCAGCCGCGCCGTCATCGACCGGGTGATTGCGGCGCTGGCCTCGCACGATGGCGCCGCACCCGCCCTTGCTGTCACCGACGCGCTCTGGCGCGGGACCGACGGCATCGTCACCGCCACCGCCGACCGCACCGGGCTTTATCGCGCCCAGACGCCGCAGGGTTTCGCCTATGATCGCATCCTTGCAGCGCACCGCGCGTTTGGCGGCGAAGCGTCCGACGATGTCGAGATCGCCCGCGCCACGGGGCTGAATGTCGCTATCGTCGAGGGCGATCCCGCCAACATCAAGATCACCACCGAAAGCGATTTCGTGCGCGCCGAAGACCTGCTTGCCAGCCGAAAGGGAACCACGATGGATATCCGCGTCGGCAACGGCTTTGACGTCCACCGCTTCGGCCCCGGCGACCACGTAACGCTTTGCGGTGTCGAGGTGCCGCATGCGCGCGGACTTCAGGGTCATTCCGACGCCGATGTCGCGATGCACGCCGCCACGGACGCGGTTCTCGGCGCGCTGGCCGAAGGCGATATCGGGCGTCATTTCCCTCCGAACGATCCCCTTTGGAAAGATGCTGCGAGCCATATATTTCTGACGCACGCCGTCACGCTTGCCACTGAAAAGGGGTTCAGGATCAGCAACATGGACATCACGATCATCTGCGAGACGCCCAAGATCGGCCCCGTCGCGGCCGCCATGCAAAGCGAAATGGCGCGCATCACCGGGATCGAGGCCGACCGCATCAGCATCAAGGCCACGACGTCCGAGCGGCTTGGCTTTACCGGGCGCGGCGAAGGCATCGCGGCTATCGCCACCGCGACGCTGGTTTCGCCATGAGACTGGTTCTTCTCAGCTTTTTCGGTTGCGGTTATCTGCGCCCCGCTCCCGGCACGTGGGGGTCGCTCGCCGCCCTGCCCGCCGCTTGGAGCCTGCATGTCATCGGCGGCCCGTTTATTCTGGCCATCGCCGCCGTGATCCTGTTTTTCGCCGGCGTTTCGGCTGCCGAGAAACAGATTGCCGGGGCCAGCGACCATGATCCGTCGTGGATCGTCATTGACGAGGTTGTCGGCCAGTGGATCGCGCTGCTTCCGGTGTCCTACGGGGCGTTCGCGACCGGCAATTCGCCGCTTCAACTCTGGCCGGGCATTGTCGCAGCCTTTGTGCTGTTTAGACTTTTCGACATCTGGAAACCGTGGCTTGCAGGGCGTGCGGACGCCCGTGGCGACGGGTTCGGGCTGATGATGGACGACGTTTGGGCCGGGGTCTTTGCCGCCATCGGCGTGGTCGCACTTGCAGCACTCGCACACGCCGGTTTCGTCGGAATGAGCGGCCAGCCATGAGCGCCGTGCACCTGCTGGACCTCGCCCGCGAAAAGGCCGCGATGATCGCGACTGCCGAAAGCTGCACTGGCGGGTTGATTGCTGGCGCGATCACCGAAGTCGCCGGATCGTCGGACATTTTCGATCGCGGTTTCGTCACCTATTCCAACGCCGCCAAGGTCACCATGCTGGGCGTTCCGCCCGAAACCATCGTCGCTTACGGCGCGGTGTCCGAGGAAGTTGCCCGCGCCATGGCCGACGGCGCGCTTGAGAATTCCGATGCCACAATCGCGGTCTCGGTCACGGGCATTGCCGGGCCGGGCGGCTCCGAGAACAAGCCCGAGGGCCGCGTCTGTTTCGCGCTCTCGAAGTTCGATGCGCCGACGACGAGCGAAACGCGGGAATTCGGCGCAATTGGTCGCGCCAACGTGCGCGCAGCGACCGTCCAGCACGCGCTGGACCTGCTGATCTCTGCTCTTTCCTGAACCGCCCGAAAATTAGGCAGAACGCCCAAACCGCCGCCAACTTAAGCGGCAATCCGCATTCCGCTCATTTTTTCCCCACCTGAATTGTCCCATGCCGCTTTTCTTCGCATCCCTGCCACGGTCTCTGACCGGCAACGAAATCAGGAGGAATAGAAATGGTGGGAGCCGACACAGCCTGGATCATGGTCGCAACGGCGCTGGTCCTGTTCATGACGCTGCCGGGACTGGCGCTGTTCTACGGCGGTCTGGTACGCGCGCGCAACGTTCTCAGCGTCTTCATGCACTGCTACGCCATCGCCTGCGCGATGAGCATCGCCTGGCTCGCGTTCGGCTACTCCATCGCTTTCGGGGACAGCGGCAGCGGCGTCTGGGGCGGGTTGGGCAAGATGTTTCTGGCCGGTGTCACCGCCGACAGTTTGGCCGGAACCCTGCCCGAAGTGCTGTTCTTCGCGTTCCAGATGACCTTCGCAATCATCACCCCGGCGCTGATCGTCGGCGCTTATGTCGAGCGCACAAATTTCGGGTTCGTGCTGATGTTCTCGACGCTGTGGATGCTGATCTGTTATGCGCCCGTGGTCCACTGGATATGGGGCGGCGGATTTCTTTCCGACGGCGGCATCTTCGGTGACATTGGCGCGCGCGATTTCGCGGGCGGCATCGTTGTGCACGAAACCGCAGGGATCGCGGCGCTGGTGATCGCAGTCATGCTGGGGGCGCGCAACGACAAGTCGAAACCGCCGCACAATCCGGGCTTCGTCATGATCGGCGCGGCGATGTTGTGGGTCGGCTGGTTCGGCTTCAACGGCGGTTCGCAACTGGCTGCCGACGGCGGTGCCGCGATGGCGCTGACCGTCACGCATATCTCGGCGGCCGCCGCCTCGCTGACCTGGGCGCTCTGGGAGCGGATCAAATACGGCAAGGCCAGTCTTGTCGGCATGGTCACGGGCACCATTGCGGGCCTTGCCTCGATCACGCCTGCCTCGGGATTTGTCGGTCCTGTCGAGGCGTTGGTGATCGGTTCGGTCGCGGGGATTCTCTGTCAGGAAGCGGTGAACTTCGTGCGCAACGCGCTCAAGATCGACGACACGCTCGATGTGTTCGCAGTCCACGGCGTCGGCGGCATCTTCGGCACGCTGATGATCGCGATCCTGGGCGCGGGCAGCTTTGTTGCGCAGGCCGGCAGCCTTCTGATCGTCGGCGTGTTCACACTGGTCGTGACGGTGGTTCTGGTCTTCGTGACCCGTGCCGTGACCGGAATGCGCGTCGATGCAGAGACCGAGATCACCGGGCTAGACCTCGCGCAGCACGGCGAGCGCGGTTACGAACTGACGTCGTGAAACAATGGCGGCGGGACTTCGGACCCGTCGCCTGTCCGCTCAGCCGTAAAGCACGGCGGCGCGGCGTTCGAATGCGCGCACGATCCGCTGCATCGCGTCATTGAAAAACATCGTCGCAGCGCCTTGAAGAATGCGGTTTCGGAACTCGAAATCGACGTTGAAATAGACCTCGCAGCCCCCCTCGGCGGGGGTGAACGCCCAGTTGGAGATCATGTGCCGGAACGGTCCGTCCAGATATTCCGTGTCGATCTTTCGCGCCTCGGGCCACAACGTCACAAGGCTGCCGAACCGCTCGCGAAAGACTTTGAACGAGATTACCAGATCGGCCAGCATCACCTGATGATCACCCTTGTCGGTGACATCGCGAATACGCGCCGCTGCCGTCCACGGCAGAAACTCAGGATATCTCGCCACATCGGCCACCAGAGCGTACATCTGGTCGGCGGTATAGGGCAGACGGCGGGTTTCGGAATGGGTCGGCATCAGGCTTTCGTGCTGGAATCTGCTGCTGCCCTAAGTGTAAGGACAGACCCATCGGGTCAAGGGGGGTGATTTGGTGAACGAATCCTACGAGATCGACGAAATGATCTCGGCCAAGGCCATCGCGGCCCGGATCGAAGAGCTTTGCCGCGAAATAAAACGCGCCTATTCCGGAAGCGACAAGCTGATCGTCGTCGGCCTTTTGCGTGGTTCGTTCGTGTTCATCGCCGATCTCGTGCGCGAACTCGACATGAACGTCGAGGTCGATTTCCTCGAAGCCTCGTCTTATGGCGACAGCATGGAATCCAGCCGCGAGGTGCGAATCCTCAAGGACCTGCGCGGCGAGATCCACGACTGCGACGTTCTGGTGGTGGAAGACATCGTCGACACCGGGTTCACGCTCGACCACGTGACCCGCCTTTTGCAATCTCGCAATCCCCGTCGTCTGGAAACGATCGCCCTGCTCGACAAGCCATCGCGACGCGAGACCGAGATCAAGGCGACGTGGACCGGGTTCGAGATCCCCGACGAATTCGTCGTCGGCTATGGTATTGATTACGCCCAGAGAAACCGCAACCTGCCCTACATCGGCAAGGTCCGGTTCACCGGCAAGGGCTAGCCCACCGACACCGGCCTTGCGACCCAATTGCAACAAATGACAATAGCGGCGTCGTTGCGCCCAATCGAATCACCAAACGCTTCCAGCGTCGTCGTAACGTCTGATCCGGGGTGGGACCTGAAGCCGGAGAACGGACCAGTGCGCCCTCTACTACCCATCGCTTTGATTGTCGCTCTCTGGGTGTCCGCCGCCGGTGCCGAACAGGATCCGCGAACTTCGGTTGAGCTGTCATTTCAACATGCTGACGGGCAGTCGATAAGTGGCGATGTCTATTTCAGTCTCGGCGACGCCGCGCCATCCGTCGGACTGAGCGTCGGGTTCGACCAGGTCGAGTTGAGTGGTGATCGCGGCACGGCCATTTACGCCAGCTTCGCCGTGCCCGTGTCCGGAGCCACGCTGCACATCGGCCGCCCCAGATCCGCGTTCGATACAGGCGCGCACGGGGGCCATCTGTTCGCGGTTCCTGCCGGTATCTCGTCGCTGGTCGCGACTGCGGCGCGCAACCGCACGCTCGATTTCGGTCTGCGCCTCGACCGCGTCGGCGACACGTTCAGCTACGGCGCGTCCTGGCACAGGATAACGGGCGGATCCGGCGACGTGATGGCGGTGTCGGGGCAATACCTGTCCGTCGATCTTGACGCCGTCGATCAGGTCGTCGTGTTCGGCGGGGCCGAAAGCAGCGGGTCCGAGGATTACTTCCGCCTAGGCAGCGAAGTCACAACCGGGGCCGCGACCGCCGGTGTCGATCTCACCTATCAGCCCGAACAACGGTCGCTGTCGCGCTCGCAGATCTACGTCGACTATGCGCTGAACGACCGGATCACGCTCGGTCTCGCCGGATTGCGCGACGAGGCGCCGGACGCGGACCCGATCAATCGCCTTGGCATGAGCGCCGCGTTCACCACGCAATCGGGCAGCTATGTGCAGGGTGGCGTCGCCGGCGCACCCGATGAAGATGCGCTGTTCGACCTCGCCATAGGGTTCCGTTTCTAGCGTTGCAAGCAGTCCATCTCGTCCTTCAGCGCCGCCGCAATGAGCGCGCGCGCCTTTGACAGTCGCCCGGACTTTTCCAGATCGACGTGGCAGGCAACCCAGATCGGGACCGGCGGCACCTCGCAAACCGTCTCCAGCCGTTCCAGCCCCGGATGGGCGTCACCGCTGACCACCGGCAGGATCGCCCGTTTACCGGCACTCGCCGCCAGCGACGCAAGCGACATGAAACTGTCGGCGGAAATCGCGATGTCGCCGCGCGCGACGTTTTGCGCGATCCACTGACCTGCGCCCGAACGCTGCAACGGCCCCGTCGTCCCCAACCAGCCGTCGTGGCCCGACTTCGCGCCGTAGATCGCGAACTTCAGGTGGCCGGCGATTTCGCCGCGCAGATCGTCGGGAAGTCTCAGGCTTGGGCGCACCGCGATATCGGCTTCTTGGCGCGCAAGGTCGAAATGGGCGTTTGACGCGACCAGATCAATGTCGAGACCGGTTTCGGCCGATAGGCGCGCGACGACCGGCGGCAGGACGATCTGGCAGAACGTATCGGTCGAGGTGATCCTGAGCCCGGCGCCAAGCTGCGGGCGCACCGCGTCGATCATCCGCCCGACCGCGTTCAGCGCCTCGCCAGCCTCGCGCATCGCGTCAACCAGCGCGCGCCGATCCGCCGATAATTGATAGCCATGCGAGGTTTTGTCGAATATCCGCAATCCGTGTCGCGTCTCGAACGCGCTTATTCGGCGCAGGACGGTTGCGTGGTTCACATCCAGCGCCCGCGCCGCCGCCGACACCGATCCGTGATCGGCAACCGCGAGGACAAATTTCAGGTCATCCCAGTTCGTCTGTGCATGGTTTCGCATGGCATCCGCACATTTGCATAGTTTCCTTTTGCTTACGCCGCCCTAGTGTTCGTTGCTAGTGTTCATCAATTAGACCGGAGATCTTTAATGTTCAAAGCGCGTACAATCGCCCTTTCCGCCGCGGCTATCGCCACCGCAAGCCTTGCATTCGCAGCCGGTCACGGCGGCAACCCAGCCGTCAAAGCCCGCCAGTCACACATGCAGCTTTACCAATTCAACCTGACCACACTTGGCAACATGGCCAAGGGCGACCTGGCCTACGACGCCGAGGCCGCCTCGGCAGCCGCGAACAATATCGCCGCCCTCAGCAAGTTGAGCCAGCGTGGCTATTGGGTTCCGGGCACCGACAACGGGGCGCTTGGTGAAGAGACCCGCGCGTTGCCCGCTCTCTGGCAGGAAGGTTCGAAAGCCGGTGAATTCGGTGGCCAGCTTGCCGAAGCCGCGGACGCGCTTGCAGCGGTCGCCGGTGACGGACAAGAGGCGCTCGGCCCGGCTGTCGGTGC
>JBBKWG010000173.1:0-11524 GCA_037968835.1 Paracoccaceae bacterium | reverse complement strand
CCTATTCAACCGGGATCATCAGGTGGGCATAGGGCGTCCCCGGCCACATCACATAGGGTTGTGACGGGTCGGGATCGGCATCGGTCGGATAGCCCACCATCAGGTCACCCGCGTTCATGATCATCACATGCGGTCCGGTGGTGATCCAGTTGTTGTCTGCGGTCGGCTCGGCAGCGAAGGGATCGGTGTTGCTGGCATCGGTCCCGCCGGCAAGCATGTAGATGAACCCGACCTTGCTCTTGTCCGGTTCGCTCTGGCCGATCCAGGCCATGGTCCAGTCCATGGCGTTTGCGTCGCCGCACATCGGATCCGGTCCCGGCGTCGCCGGCACGTCGGGCATGCACCACCAACCGTTGCTGCCTTCTCGCAACGTTGTCATCGCGCCGGCAGCATCGACGTTGTAGATCGTCGCCGCCGATGAGACTGCTGCTGGCGCTGCAGATTCAGCACTTGCGATCAACGCGGCCTCGTCTTGAGCAAGCGCTGGTATCGCCAATGTGACGGCCACGGCTGCGCCCGTCACGAAATACAGTGAAGCATTCATGGTAACTCTCCTTAATGGACGTTTAAAAATCGTCCGCCCGTCAGATGTCCCAGGCTTGCACGACCGTCTGGCGCACGATGCCATGGGGTCCGAGTTCGGCGGTATTCGAGGAAATTACGCGGGTGCCGTCGTGGTATTGGCACCGTTCTACGAAGGCCAGCATCTTGCCGTCGACGATGCCAGAGTCGATCTCGTGACTCATATCGCGACTGCAAACGTCGTCCCAAAACGCGCCGATGTCTTTCTTGCCCTTGATTGTCCGGGGCTTGCTGGGCGTGTTGATGCTGTCGATGATCGTCAGTTCGGCATTGTCGTCGTAGCAGGATTGCATAGCAGCGGAATCCCGCAACTCAACTGCCTTGCGAAGCGTGCTGAAGGTCAGGTCTTTATGAGTCATGGTGGGTCTCTTTGAGAAATCAAAGGCCGATTTCCGAACCGCTCGACGGACGTGTGGAGGAATCACCGGTCGGATCAAAACATCTTACTTACTAGTAGGTAAAAGTCAATTGGCCTCTGTTTCAAAGCGTGCCAGACTGGGGCCGAAATGGAAGGATTTTGCCTTGAAACAGAAAACCGCAAGAGCCGGCACAGCCGAACAGATCCTCGATGTAGCGCAGGATCTGGTCCAGACTCGAGGTTTTAACGCGTTCAGCTACGGCGACATCGGAAAGGCGCTGAAGATATCCAACGCCGGGCTGCACTATCATTTCCCGTCAAAGGCCGATCTCGGCAATTCGCTGATCGTACGTTACGAAAACCGGTTTGTGCGGTCATTAAGCAACATTGACGCCGCCGGTGGCACGATGGCCGATCGGTTCAGGGGTTTTGTCAAGATCTACGCCGACGTGCTCGCAGCCCGTTACATCTGTCTTTGCGGGATGCTTGCCGCCGAATTCGAGACGTTGCCGCAGGAAATGCAGTCGGCCCTAGATCATTTCTTTGAGATGGCCGAAACTTGGCTGGAAGCCGTTCTAGAACAGGGCCGTCGGGACGGAGAGTTCAGTTTCGACGAACCGGCGCGCGAGGTTGCGCAATTCGCTATCTCTACACTCGAAGGGGCAATGATCCTGGCGCGATCACACGGCGCCCAGGATCGCTTTCATTCGGCCGCCAACCGGCTAACCGCAAGTCTCGCCCGCCCGATCCAGACCCGGAGCGACTGACCTGTTCATCAAGGGTTCCGTTGCAAGAATTACCCTAACGATTCCGACGATGCCCAAGGGCTTCGTCGCGATCGCCATCATCGCGATTTTCCAGGATGCGAAGTACCTCGGCGGCAGCAAGTTGAGCTTCCAAGCGCGCAGCCAACTCGGCACGGTCGCCATCGCCGGACTTAATCGCGCCCACGACATCTTTCAGCTTGGCGACGCTTTCCGCAGACCGACCGGCCGAGCGCCGAGGATGCGCGAGCCCTAGTGCGCGCCAACGCCAGATCTGTGCAAGGACAGTTGCTAACATCTTTGACAATGTTGCACTGCCTGCGCCCTTGTGCATGGCATCATAGAAGGCGTTCTTGGCTACAAGTATCGTGTTTGGCTCACTGCTCTGATATGCGCGCTCAACTTCGGAAAGGGCATCCTCAAGTCCCGCGACTTGTAGAGGATCCGGCTTCTCTGCGAACAAGCGCGCCGCAAGCCCTTCAAGGGATTCCCGAATTCGGTAGAGTTCGCTTGCCTCTTCTATTGTGAGTGACCGAACGACCGGTCCTTTGTTGGGAATCAGACTTACAAGACCCTCTGATTCCAGTTGTCGAAGGCTTTCGCGCAGCACTGTCCGCGATACGCCCAGCATTTCGGTAAGCTCGCGTTCCGTTAGCCTTTGTCCGGGTGCAAGTCGGCCCTCGATGATTTCAGTACGAAGAATCACCAGCACCTGCTCTCGAACAGGAGCCGCCATCCGTTTCAGAATCAGCCTATTTTCCATCGGTTAAACTAGCGTTGTCTCCGGAAACGGAATTTGACGTCTCGGTCGGAAGCTTACGCACGAACAACATTGGCTGGACGATCCTTTCGGGTGACGAACCGCTATCGCAATGGCTCAGAAGCGGCTCATTCATCTGGTGCCGAGAATGTATGACAATCTTGAACACAACTTCAAGCGAAGTGGGTTTTGCTTTCGCGTCTTCCAGATGCGTTGAGACGTGAGAGTTTGACAGATGGATGCTTTGTGCACATAAATGAAGCTTGTATGATTGTAATACAATCGCACGAAACAGAGCCCTTGCTCTGTGTCGTCCAGGGGAGCAGATTTTACTGGTTGGCGGGGCACACGTACTTAAACCGGGCCCCGAAGCAAGCATGAGGGATTCAGTCTCTGACGGAACGAACAATGGAACTTTGGATGACGGTTACAGAGGCGGAGGTTTGTCGATGAAGCAATGCCACAAGGAGGAAGTAAGAAACTACGCAATCATTTGCCGGATTGATATTTCTGAGCCTCAAGATGTTTCGGGGCAAGATTGCACATGAATTTTACCACAGGCGCGAACTCTGTGCCCGATACGAATAAAGTTCCAGCTTCTCTCGAACCGCAGCCCATGATCGTGGCGAAGAATTTGACGGTCGGCTACAAACTGCACCGTGAGCGAAAACTTCTGACCGCCCTGCGCGACATCACCCTTACAGTCAATAGAGGCGAATTCGTCTGCCTGCTTGGCCCCTCGGGTTGCGGCAAGACCACATTCATCAATGCTATCTCTGGCATCGTATTGCCTTGGGAGGGAACGATTGAGGTCGATGGAAAGCCGGTGGCAGGTCCAGGTCCGGACCGAGCGATGGTGTTTCAGGACTACGCACTAATGCCATGGCGGACGGTCGAATCCAATGTCCGCATGCCATTCGAGTTTCAGAACCTGGGATTGTCAAAACAGCAGATTGACGAACGGGTCGAATGGTACCTGGATCTGGTGGATCTGAAGGGTTTTGAGAAATCCTATCCTTATGAGTTGTCCGGCGGCATGAGGCAGCGCGTCGGCATTGCACGTGCATTGGTGACCGAACCGAAAATCCTACTAGCTGATGAACCCTTCGCTGCCATTGATGCGATGACCCGCGAGGCGATGCAGAGCGAACTAGAGAGATTTGTGGCGAAAACTGCACAAACTGTTGTTTTCATTACGCATTCCATCGACGAAGCGATTACGCTTGGTGATCGGATCGTCGTGATATCCCGCCGACCCGGTCGGATCAAGGATATCCTGGACGTGAAACTGCCGCGACCGCGGTTCGACAAGGACGTCAAATCGCTGCCTGAATACGCGGAATTACGCGAGCGAATTTGGAATCTCGTCAAGGACGAAGCGCTATCCGGAGCTCATGGAGAGGAATAATGGCCGACTTTGAAACCACTACCCCGAATAGCCCGAAGTCGTTCGAGGATGCCGACAGAATTCGCAAGGCAGGTTTTTCAGTTAATGGCGTTTGGGAACAGTATGGTTCGCACGCCGTCACTGTCCTGAACCTTGTCTGTTTCTTCATTCTTTGGGAACTATTCGCCCGTTCCGGATATATAAACAAAGTGTTCTTTCCAACCGCGTCCGGAATGTTCACAACACTATGGGAGGGCCTTACACGCTCGGCTCCGCCGGATGCCATTATCTCGGGCCAGATCATCGACCATCTTCTTTACACGCTCCGCACACTGAGCGTCGGCGTGACATTGGCGATAGTCATTGGTGTTCCCGCCGGATTGCTCATGGGCGGCAACCGCTATGTCGAAAAAATCCTAAGCCCCTATGTTTGGGGCATGGCGTCGCTTCCGCGGATTGCCCTGGTGCCGCTTTTTATCCTGTTCATGGGCTTCACTGTGAAAATGCAAATCACGATCGTGACGCTTTCAGCGCTCTTTCCGATAATAATCAATGCTTGGGCGGGGGTTAAAACGACCGAAAAGTCGCTTATCGCTGCGGCCAGGGTTTTTGGTGCCAGCCGCATCAACATTTATGCCTATGTCGTGCTTCCTTACACCCTGCCCTTCATCATTGCAGGCATCCAACAGGGTATCGGACGGGGTATGGTGGCCGTGATTATCGCAGAGATATTCGGCGGCTCGAATGGGTTGGGTTTCCTGATTACCCGTTCCGCAGACACCTTCAATTCTGAACTGATGTACGCGGTGCTCTTGCTGCTGGTCATCATTTCCCTGTCCTTCATCAAAATCACAAAGTTGATCGAAGTCTACGTTGCACCATGGCGCCAACAGGCCGTGATGTAAGCCCAAAAAGTAATTCGTACGACAAAGACAACAAACCAGGGAGGAACTAACATGTCAAAAAGCACTTCAAATAGTCCGATCAGGCTCGCACGTCGCGATATGCTCATAAAGGGCGGAGCGGGCGTGCTCGGCACCATCATCGCCGCGTCGACTGCCAACATTGCAGGCGCGCAGACACCAAGCGCAGATGCCGTGATGGCCAACCTGAAATCAATCAAGTTGGGCGACTTCAACCCGAATTACGCAAACCAGTGGACCTTTCGACTCGCGCAATCGCTCGGGTTCCTAGAGGCTGGCGGGATTGAAGACCTGGAAATCATCCTGTCGGACGAGTACATCGCCGGACTGGTCGGTGGCAGCCTCGACATAGCCCATGGCGATACGAGCGAATTTCTTGCCGCTGGGAACGCCAGTGGACTGCCAGTCACAATTCTCTCGATACACCGCGACTCGGAGTGGTGGATCATGGGCGTTGCGGACGGGATCGAAACCGCAGAGGACCTGAAAGGGAAGGCGGTGACGGGTGGCGGACTTGCGGGCCGCAACACCTGGATCATGCGGGAGGTACTTGCCAAGATGGGTCTGGACCCAAATGCCGACATGAATTTCGTCCCTTCGTCCGGCGGATCGGATTCTCGACTAGGTGCCCTGATAAATGGTTCGGTCGCTGCCGCCAGCCTGTTCCCGCGCCATCAGGCGCCGCTCGAAGAGGCCGGAGGTAAATTTATCTTCCAGGAACTCGTCAGCGCACCGCAAGAATCTTTTGCCGTTATGGGCGACTGGCTCGAAAAGAATGCCGATACCGCTCAGGCATGGATTGTCGCTGACCTGAAAGCCCGTAAGTGGCTGAAGGATCCTGCCAACAAGGAGCAGGCCTATCAGATCATGGTTGATCTCGGGTATGACATTCCGGACTCGTTCAAGGAGCTGTATGATGTCGAGCTTGCGCAATTGAGCGCCGATGGCGGTTACGCCAGCGCCGATGCGATGGACGAGTTTGTCGGTACGCTGGTTGAGACCGGAAACTTGCCCGAAGGACTGGACTGGCGCCAGTACTTCGACCTGACTTACCTATGGGCGGCGCAGGACGCCTTGGGCATGGAACGTCGGCCACCTTCGCTCTGATCAATCAAACACTGCCGACGGTCGGGAACGGCCGTCGGTTCTGTGACCATCTTCGTGACTGCTCAGCGCACGCGCGGCAGAGTTTTCACAAACGAAACGACTGTGAGGATCAGCGCAACTTGGGTCATTTGGTTAACGGCATATGGGAAACGAGCAGCACCCGAGAGGTCAAGCGCGACGGTCAGTTCGTACGTAAACCATCGGCCTTCCTTCATTGGGTCACTACAGACGGATCGCCCGGACCCACGGGCCACGGTGGTTTTGCTGCAGAGGTCGGGCGATATCACCTCTATGTGTCATATGCCTGCCCTTGGGCGCATCGCGCTCTGATATATCGCAGCATACTTGGGCTAGAGGACGCTATTGATGTGTCGGTTGTGCATCCGGTCAACATGGAAAATGGCTGGGAGTTTGCGGATTTTCCGGGGTCCACTCCGGACAGGATCAACAATGCGCGTTTTATGCACGAAGTCTATACGAACGCTGCGCCAGACTATTCGGGCAAAGTCACGGTTCCGGTCCTGTGGGACCGCAAGACAGCCGGAATCGTGAGCAACGAGTCTGCTGACATAATCCGGATGATCGCCCAGGCATTCAAACCGTTCGCAAAGTCATGGCAGGATTTGCTGCCAGCCGACAAAATCGAGGAAATCGACGAAATCAACAAGCTTGTGTACCGGACTATCAACAACGGCGTTTATCGCACCGGGTTCGCAGAGACGCAGGAGGCATACGATGCCGGTGTCGGGGCTATGTTCGATGCGTTTGAACAACTGGACGCAAGGCTGGCCAAGAGCCGATTTCTTCATGGCGACCGAATTCTGGAATCCGATTTGCGATTATTCACCACCATGATCCGATTTGAACCGGTCTATTATTTTCACTTCAAATGCAATGTCCGAACACTGGCCAGCTTTCCAAACCTCAAAAGACATACACGCGACGTTTTGAATTCGCCCAAAGTGCGCGAGACCGTCCATCTCGATCATATCAATAACCATTACTATTTGGCCCATAGACGAATTAACCCGGCCGGCCTGATTCCGGCCGGCGCTCATGTGGACCTGGAAGGTCCCGACTGGCGCGCCGGCTAAGGAGGACACCACTTCATGCTGACACTCTATCATTATGACCGGTCAACGGCGGCGCAGAGAGTCCGATTGCTGATCGAAGAAAAGCAACTGCCGTGGAAGAGCGTGATCGTTGATACCGCAACCGGTGACGTCGGGCAGCTTCCCGAAAATTACCATGAGCTTAATCCCAAGGGTCTTGTGCCGGTCGTCGAGAACAATGGCGTCGGGATCGCTGAGTCGCTTGTGATCCTCGAATACCTTGAAGACGCATTTCCCGAGACGTCGTTCAGGCCGACTTCGCCTGAGGATCTTGCGGAGATGAGGCTTTGGTTGAGGCGGATCGATGACGGCGTTCACGTGGCCAGCCGGACCATTGGCGTCTGCATCGCAAATCGTTTTATTTATCTCGAACAGGGCAAAGACACGATCGAGAAGTATCACGCCCACATGCGTGATTTTGTGCGGCGCGACAATGATCAGGTCAATATCTCGATGGGGCTCGAATCCCCGCTTCTTCCCGATGCCATAAAAAAGTTTCGCGGATTGTTCGAGGATATGAACAGCCGGTTGAGCGATCACGATTGGCTGGTCGGGGATGGATATTCCCTCGCCGACATCGCGCTGGTTGTTTATGTGCGGCGGATGGAGTCGTTCATGATGGCACCACTTTGGGCCGATATGAGCCATCTTCGTCATTGGTATCAACGGATCGCCAACCGTCCGGCTTATCACAAGGCCGTCGATGAATGGGGCGACAGCACTTCGGCCAAACGAACTGAACACGGCAATGCCGCATTCAACACGATTGAAAAGTTGTGGTCAGAATGAGTGCCATTCGTGACCGATGGTATGTGACTTGACCGGAGTGTGGGATGACGAGCGACCCCCTGTTTTTCTGGGCGGCAGCAATTGCCGCTGCATTCTTTGTTGGCGGCAGCAAAGGCGGCCTTCCCATGATTGCGCTGCTCAGCGTGCCTACGATGTCGCTAGTTATGCCGCCTATGCAGGGCGCTGCCTTGTTGCTCCCGGTTTATCTGGTCAGCGACGTCTACGGGATCTGGATCTACCGGCACTTCTATTCCAAACGTAACCTCGCGATCCTGATCCCTGCGGCGGCAATCGGTGTTCTTGTGGGCTACCTTATGGCAGGACGCACGGATGAAAACATGGTCCGCGTCGTCATCGGTTGCATCGGGCTTACCTTCCTGGCGATGCGCATGCGCATGCGCTTTATGGGCAAGTCCACGCCCAGGCACGCGGACATTCCACGGGGGCTGATCTTGGGCAGCGTTTCGGGGTTCACCAGTTTCGTTTCGCACGCAGGCGGGCCAGCCTATCAGATGTATGCGCTGCCACAGCAATTACCTAAATTGATGTTTGCCGGCACGTCGACGATCCTTTTCGCCACCATCAACTTGATGAAAGTGCCCCCTTACATTGCGCTTGGCCTGATACATTGGGGCGAACTAAGCACGATCGCCGCGCTTTTCCCGGTGGCGATCTTCGGCACATGGGTGGGATATCGCATCACCAGGATCATCCCGGAACGCATTTTCTATATCATCGTGGAAATTGCACTCTTCCTGATCTCGATCAATCTGATCCGTGTCGGGCTGACCGCCTGACGACACCCTTCGTTTCGCTTGTCTCAGATACGTGCACCGGAACTTGGGTAGCGACGGATCTTCACTTTCGCGCGGTCGCGGCACAGGGCATGCAAAAAGCACGTTTTCTCTGCCACCCGAATAATGTCCCGGACTGCATCTGTACCGATGACAGCGTCGACGAACACATGGGTTTCGATCGGATCACCGGTCCCGCCTTCCCCGCCTCCGCCAGAGGCACCGCCCAAGGTAAAATGCAGATCCTGCACGACCCGGTAGGCATCAAGTGGCAGTTTGGCCATATGTGAATATCTGCCGATCTGGGTCATAAAACAAAATGCCAACCCGATCGCGAAATAGCTGCCAGAGTCCGGGGCAATCTTCCGACCTGGATCGGACGTATCATCCACAATAAAGGTCCATGAGGACGAGGACTGAGCGTATTGTTCGCGTAGGCACTCATAGGTTCCATTGGGCCGCACACGGCAGGTTGTCCGCAAATGGAGGAGCTTCTTGGTTCCCTCCAGCGTTGGCGCGTTTGGCGGGAAGTCGGCAACCTTCTTGGCCATTTCCTCTTCAGACATCGTCTTTTGAGCAAGCAATTCACCTGCGCCCGTATTCGCCGCACGCGAGAGCGCGGCAATCGGATCCCCGGGGTCTGGGAGTGCGTCACCACCTAACGCCGCCACTTCGACGGGATCGACCTGCACGCCGTTGCAAGTCAAGGTGAACAGACTGATTTTCTCGTCGCGCACCATCCCGTTTACCGGGGCGGCAGCGACGGAATCCAGCAGCAACTGCCGGGTTTCGGCAGGACTGCCGCTGCTTTCGCAGTCAAGTGAAACCTCGGGCGACAAGGCCCCGGAAACCATCGTTCCTTTTGGAAACGATCCGTCGCGGTAGTAGAAATTTTCAACGACAAGAACGGGATCCTTCAGAGTGATCCCGCGCGCAAGCGCCAGCGCGCGCAGCTCGGTCATAAAGGATCCGGCCATGCCAACACCGACATAGCTCAGTGGGTTCGGAGCAAAATCGTGCCCGCCTAAATGCGCCCCTTCGTCAGACGCAAAGCGCCACGCAGTTCCGGACAGGCCGGATAGGGTCACTCCCTCTTTCTGTATGCCGTTGAGCGATCTCACCCAGGCACGGATGGATTGGCCATAGCGGTCCTGCGGCGGCTCGAGTCCGACTTCGTCAAGCCCGTTTACTTAGTGGATCAGGGGGCTCCCGAGGCTTTCAAGAGAGATATCAGTCATGAGTTCGGATCTCCTGCATTGGTCGATCAACTGGCGATCGCGAGATAAACAAAGTTCAGGCTGCCGATCGCGGCAAGGGAATCCACGAGACGTCCGTGGAGGTTGACCGTAATCTTGCGCAAGATCGACCGACCGATCCAGTTGCCTGGAATCATGATCAGACCGACCAGAAAGCCCAGCAAGGCATAGTCAGAGGTCACGATGTCTGCACCACCAAACACGCCAATTCTGATAACGTTCGTCGAAAGCGAAATCATCGCCATTGTGGCGACGAATACCTCAGTGAAAAGTCCAAATCCTAGAAGAAATGGGCTTAGGATCGTCGCCGCCCCAATCGATGCACCCGCGAAGAAGCCGTAGACCGCACCTATCGCCGCTAGTGATCCGTAACCTGCTTGAATATTTCGCGATTTCGCCCAGTGCCGTATTGGGATCGAAGCGAAGATGATCACAGCCAGAGTCGCAGCCAGCCATCTGACGGGCAGAATGCTATAGATCAGCCCGGTCAGAACAATGAATGGCAGCGCAGCCGCCATGACCGCAGCGTATGCTTTGTAGTTGATGTGGGGCAAGTTAATGAGGGTGCGGGAGCCGTGGCTGAGGATAAGCGCAATGCTCATGATTGGCACCGAAGCTCTGACATCGACTAAAAGAGCCAGAGCGCCGGTCATCAACATTCCACCTGCGACCCCGACTGCGCCGTGAATGGACGACGTAATAATTGCCGCAAGAGCAATTGTCGCGAGTGTCACAACACCAAATTCGGCGATCAGGTTTTGCAGGGCGTCGATCAGGAAGCGCCCCTGCCACCAAGTCTGTTGCTTTCGCCTTGTGGCTTTGCGGCAATCGCATTTTGCGCTGGCTGGCCGTCAATCAGGACTCGAACCACGTTTTTCCACGCTTCGGCAAACAGGTACTGTGACGCCTGCAAATTGACGCCCGCGATATGCGGTGTCAGGATCAGCCGGGACGATGCACGGGCACTGAGTGTCAAAAGCGGGTTGTCCGGTGCTGGCGGTTCGGTGCTGTAGACATCCACAGCCGCTCCGCCAATCCGACCTTGTTCCAGCGCCTCGGCCACTGCGGTCTCGTCGACGATCCCGCCACGCGCCGCGTTAATCAGAATAGCCCCCGGTTTCATGAGAGCCAGACGTGCGGCGTCAATCAGATTGCGTGTTGTAACCATCAGGGGCACGTGAAGGCTGACGACATCGGCCGTTGCGAGAAGCCCATCCAGATCCAGTGCCATTGCATCCAACTTGTCGATGCGGGCAGCGTCACGCGGCGGGGCGGGATCGTAGTAAGTTATCCGCGCGCCCATTGCGTGGCAGCTTTCGGCGACCGCCAGACCGATGATCCCGAGCCCGACAAGTCCGACCGTCAGCCCGCCCAAGCCACGCTTGTTGCCTGCAATCATCGCCGCTCGATGCGCCGTGTACTGGCCGTCGCGCAACGGTCCGGTCGAGGCGAAGAACCCGCGGCTTAGCGAAACTGCGTTCGCGGTGACATATTCCGCCACGGCTGCGTTGGAGCCACCGGGCACATTGGCAAGAGCGATGCCTTCCGCTGCCAGAACAGCCTGATCGACACGGTCGAGCCCTGCCCCCGTCACCTGCACCAGCTTGAGTTCCGTGCCGCGAAAGAGATCCGAGGCAAGAGCCGGCCCGACCGCCGGGATCAAAAGCGCATGTGATCTCCGCATGAGATCAG
>JBBKWG010000172.1:0-30327 GCA_037968835.1 Paracoccaceae bacterium | reverse complement strand
CCCGACATGATCAGGACCGGGTGCGCGAGGTTGACGATCCGCATGACACCGAACACGAGCGACAGGCCCGCACCCATCAGGGCATAGACGCCGCCAAGGGCGAGGCCGAGGATGAGGATTTGCAGGAGATCAGCCATGTTGCGGCACCTGCGTTGGCAATTGTTGCGTGAGGTTTGCGTCGGACGCGGTTTTTACCTGCGTTGCGTGGCGGCAGTTTGAGGCGCTGACGGCTTTGACCCACGAGCGCGGATCGGTCGTTGGAAGTCCAGTCGGAGCATGGGACGACACGCGGATTTTCTGGCCTGCGAGAACAAGTGTGAGGGTCATGCGGCCTTTGTCCCCCCGAGGTAGAGTTCCTGGATGCGCGGGTCGGAGATGATTTCCTTGGCCGGGCCGTCGAAAATGGTGCGTCCAAGGTCCAGAACGATGCCCCAGTCGGCGTGTCGCAGGCCCATGAGCGCGTTTTGCTCGACGATGAGAATGGTGATGCCCTCCTCGGCCATGACGCGCACGATCTTGAAAACTTCGGCGACGATCTTGGGGGCAAGGCCGAGCGAAGGCTCGTCCAGCATCACGATCTCGGGTTTGAGGATCATGGTGCGGGCCATCGCCAGCGTCTGTTGTTGTCCGCCCGACATGGTGCCCGCGTGCTGGTCGCGCCGTTCGCGCAGGATCGGAAAGCGGTCTTCGATTTCGTCGATGCGGCGTTCAAGTCCGCTTTGGTCGCGCAACGAGAAGCCGCCCATGCGGAGGTTTTCGCGGACTGTCATTTTCGGGAACAGCGCCCGTTCCTGCGGCACAAAACAGATGCCACGGCGCAGAACCTGATCGGGGCGAAGCCCGGCGAGGCTTTCGCCCTTGAACGTCACGCTGCCCGCGCGCACCCGCAGCATCCCGACGATCGCCTTCAGAAGTGTCGACTTGCCGGCCCCGTTCGGGCCGATGATGCAGTGGACCTTGCCCGCTTGCACCGACATCGACGCGCCGTTCAGGATCGCCGGACCGTCGCCGTAGCCCGCGACCAGATCCTTCACTTCGAGAAGCCCGCTCATGCCGCCGCCTCGGCTGCGCCGCCGAGATACGCTTCGAGCACGTCGGGGTTGCGCTGGACCTCTTCGGGCGTGCCGTCGGCGATCACCCTGCCCTGCGCCATCACCACGACACGGTGCGACAGGCGCATGATCAGTTCCATGTTGTGCTCGACGATCAGGACCGTCAGGCCCTTCGCGTTCAGGGTGCGGATATGGCCGACGATCTCTTCAAGCAGGGTTGGGTTCACCCCGCCTGCCGGTTCGTCGAGAAGGATGATCTTGGGGTCGCTCATCAACAGAGCGGCGAGATCCATCAGCTTTTTCTGTCCAAAGGACAGGTTGGCGCCATCTTCTTCCGCGATCCGCGTGATGCCGAGAAAGTCGAGTATTCCCATAGCCTTGTTGATCTCGTCTTCGCTCATCGCGGGTTTGAAGAGATCGCGCCAGCCGTGGATGCGGCTTTGGCAGATGACGTTTTCAAGGACGGTCATGTCGGCAAGGTTGCGGCTGATCTGGAACGTGCGCGACAGGCCCTTGGCGGTTATGCGATGCGGGCGCAGGCCGTCGATGCGTTCGCCGTCGAGCCAGACTTCGCCGCGCGTCGGCATCATCGTCCGGCTGATGCAGTTGAAGGCGGTTGTCTTGCCCGCGCCGTTAGGGCCGATCAACGCCGTGATCTTGCCCGTTTCGGCTGAAAAACTGCACTCATCCACGGCTTTGATGCCGCCGAAATGCTTGCAGAGTCCTTTGATCTCGAGCATCGCGTCGCCTTTCCGCACAGCAGGGGCCGGTGTGGCCGGCCCCCCATCAGTCGAGCTTCAGAAGCCGTTCTTGGGATAGGTCAGCGGCGACGTGTCGAATTCGTCGGTTGGATAGACGAATTGCAGTTCGCCACCGTTCCACTGGGCCACGAGGAACGGCTTGTCGACCGGCAGGCCGACATCGTCCCAGTTGAAGCGGCCGAGAATCGTGCGCACCGGATCGTCGGCGGTGCGCGCCGAAAGCCATTCGCCCATCGCCGCGTTGTCGGTGCTTCCGGCGCCGCGAATGGCCTGTTCCATGCCCTGGCAGACGGCGAAGGGAATGGCGGCGTCTTCGTCAGGCGCGCTGTTGTACTTGGCCTGGTAGGCGTCGACGAAATCCTGGTTCGTGAATTCTTCGCCAGCCAGCAAGCCGACGTAGGGCGCTGCGGGGTGCCAGGATGTATGCATCAAGATTGCGTCCGACGCCTCGGCGGTGCCCTCGTAGAATTCGGCCTGGGTGCCCTGACTGTAGTAGACCATCTTCGGTTCGGCGCGCACCGTCTTTAGTGCGCGGGTGATTTGCACGGCTTCCTCGGCTGAGGCCGACAGCACGATGATCAACTCTGCGCCCGAACGCTTGATCGAGTTGGCGAGGTTGAGCCAGTCGTTGAAGCCTTCCTCGGGCCATTTCTCCTGATAGACGAGTTCGATGCCGGCGTCGGCCAGATAACCGGGCGCGAGATCCGCGACCTCGGAACCGTCTGCCGGGTCCATGACCTTGCCGCCGAGAAAGCCGGTTTCAACGGCGTTGGCGAAGAAGTCGTCGGCGGCGACGACGGCAGCGGTCTTGGGCTTGTCGGCCTCGGGGACCAGATCGCGGATCAGTTCTTGAAGCGAACTGCCGACGTATTCGGCCGCGTTCGGCTGGAAGTAGAACAGGTTCTTGTGGCCCTGGGTGTAGATGCGCAGCGCGCCGCCGGCGGGAACGGGGTGGACGAAGCCGTTCTTGGCAAGGATCGAGGCGACCGGGAATGTCAGCCGCGACGAGAAGGTGCCGAACACCGTGTCGACGTTATCGACGTTGATGAAGCGTTCATACTGGTTGATCGCCGTTGCCGGGTCCGAGCGGTTGTCGGACATGATCAGATCAATCTGTTCGCCGTCGATGCCGCCCTTCTCGTTGATGAGATCGACACAGAGTTGATAGCCCTGCTCGTGCTTGGCGCCGGCGATCGAGAATGCGCCGGTCAGGGGCAGCGACGCGCCGATCTTGATATCGGCCAAAGCGACGGTCGCGATCATCGACGTGGCAGCCGTGGTCGCGAGCAATGTTCCTAGTCTCATGGTCGTCCTCCCAGTGGTGCTTCTAGTCATTCGGCCGCCTTGGGCAGCTCGAGTCCCGTCGGATAGGGGGCGTTTTCGCTTTTCAGATCGAGTCCGGCGGCGAGCGCGACGGTCTCGAGGATGGCGGCGAAATCCTTCTGCAGATAGGCGTCGCGATCGTCTTTCAGGCTGGCGGCGCCGAAATGTGCCTGAAGCGCTTCGCGCGTGGCGGCGGTCACCGGCATCGGCACTTCGTGAGCATGACCGGCGGCGAGACCGAGGTCGAGATCCTTCTTCAGCAGCGCCGGGGTGAACGTCGTGGTCCAGTCGAGATTGACGAAGGAATTGGTCTTGTAGCGGGTGAAGATCGAGCCCATCACCGAATTGTTCATGAAATCGAGGAAGGCGCGACGCGGGACGCCGGCCTTCTCGGCCAGAATAGTGATTTCGGCGAGGTTCTGGGTGACGACGCCGAGAAAGACGTTGTGGGCGATCTTGCAAAAGCGCGCGAGTTCGCCCTCGCCGACCCAGGATACACCGTTGACGGCGATGGCGGCGATGACCTCCTCGACCTCGTCATAGGCGGCTTTTGGCCCGGAGACGACCGAGGACAGCTTGCCCGCTTTCACGCATTTGCCGTTGCCCGATACGGGCGACGCCAGAAACTGTGCGCCACGTTCGCCGAGACGGGTGCGGATGTCGGCGCTTTCCTCGGAACTGATCGACGAGAAATCGACGAAGATCCGGGGGCTTGCGTCACCTGACAGCACGCCGTTGTCACCGAAATAGACCTGCGCCACGTCCTTGCCGGTGGACACCATCGTGCAGAGAATATCGCAGGCCGCGAGATCCGCCGGATTATCAACAAGCGTTGCGCCCTTTGCCGCCAGTGGCTCGGCCTTCGAGCGGGTGCGGTTCCAGACGTGGACCTCGTAGCCCGCGTCGACAAGCCTTTCCGCCATCGGAAAGCCCATTCGCCCCATTCCGACCCAACCGATACGTGCCATATCGAAATTCCTTCCCTGTCGCCGCGTCTATTTGCGCAAACGTTTGCAGAGACGGTAGTGTCTGGGCCGCGCAAACGTCAAGTCTTTTACGCATTCGATTGCACGACGCGATCTCCCGTCCTAAGGTTCGGGCAACGGGACAGGAAATTCGGACATGGCGAGACAGGTGACACTGAAGGATATCGCGCGCGAAACGGGGGTTCATGTATCGACCGTCAGCCGCGCGCTTGACTCCAATGCGCGACGGTCGATTTCGGCCGAAGTGGTCGAACGGGTGGAGACCGCCGCCAAGAACATGGGCTATCGGCCGAATCGTCTTGCCTCGGGTCTGAGGACGCGGCGCACGATGATGGTGGGCATCATGTTGCCCGATATAACGAACTCGCTGTTTCCGCCGATGATCCGTGGCATCGAAAGCGTTCTGGAGCCTGCCGGCTATGCCTCGATCCTGGTCAATACCGACAACGACGACCGGCGCGAGGCCCGGATGTTGCAGATGCTTCTCAACCACGGCGTCGATGGCATCATTGATGCCGCGCCAAGCCGTGTCGATCCGAGTATCGAAAACAGGGAAGCGGGCGACGTTCCGATCGTGACCGCGAACCGCCGGGTCGACGCCGCCGGGGTTCCTGCCGTGATCAGTGACGAAGCCTCGGGCATCGCCGCCGCCTTGCGCCATCTCTATGACGCCGGACATCGGCGGATCGCCCATATTGCCGGCTCCGATGCGCTGTCCACCGGCGTCACCCGCCGTCGGGCGTTCGAGGAAACCGCGCGTGCGCTCAATCTTCAGCTTCCGGAGGGGGCCATCGTGTCGACGCTGCGCTACGACGAAGGCGAAGGGCGGCGGGCTGCGGAGGCGCTGATCGACGGCGACGGCGTCTATACCGCGTTTCTGTGCGCCAACGACCGACTGGCGCTTGGTGCCATCGAGGCGCTGCGCGACCGGGGACTGAACTGCCCTGCCGACGTTTCGGTGACGGGGTTCAACGACATCCCGCTGCTGGATCACATATCGCCCGGTCTGACGACGGTGCGCATCCTCAAGTTCGAGGTCGGGCGGTTCGCCGCGGAATTGCTGTTGCGGATGATGCTTGAACCGGACAGCCAGGTGCCATCCATCACAACGCTGCCTGTCAATCTTGTCATCCGCGAAAGCGTGGCGGCACCCCGCAAGGCGGCCAGAGACGCGGAGAAAATGGCATGAGTGAACGGATAATCGCGATCGAAGAGCATTTCATGCACGCGGCGCTTTACGACCATTTCAACCCGGGCGCGAAACATCAGCCCGAGCGGATCGCCAGCCGCCTTTTCGATCGCGCCGAGGTGCGGATCGAGGAGATGGACGCGGCGGGGATCGACGTTCAGATCCTGTCGCATCAGTCGCCGGGCAGCCAGAGGCTTGCGGGGGATGTTGCGGTGGCGGCATGCCGCGCGGTCAACGATGTTCTGGCCGGAATGATCGCCGAGGTTCCGGACCGCTTTGCCGGCTTTGCCATGGTGCCGACAACCGCGACGCCCGCCGACATGGCCGACGAGCTGACGCGCGCGGTCGAGGACCTGGGACTGAAGGGCGCGATGATCCACGGGCTGACGAACGGGGCCTTCGCCGACGGCGAAGCGTTCGAGCCGCTTTATGCCCGCGCCGCCGCCCTTGGCGTTCCGATATATCTGCACCCCGCCCTGCCCGACCGCGAGGTGATGGCGCGCTATTATGCGCCCTATGACGCGGACTTCCCGATGCTGCCCCGCGCCGCTTGGGGGTTCGGTCTGGAGGCTGGGACGCAAGCCGTGCGACTGATCCTGTCGGGCGTGTTCGAGCGTCATCCGGAGTTGAAGATCGTTCTCGGTCATCTGGGCGAGGCGTTGCCGTTCTGGCTTGACCGGACCGATTCGTCGTTTCGCCGTCCCGGCAACGCGCCGGTCGATTTCGCGGGTGCGTTCAGGCGCAACTTCTGGGTCTCGACCAGCGGCTTTTTAAGCGACCGCGCGCTTGCCTGCACCATAGACGCGCTCGGGTCGGAGCGGGTCTTGTTCGCCGTGGACTGGCCCTATGCCGACAACGTCGAAGCGGTGGAGTGGCTGAAGGCGGCGCCGCTGTCGGACGCCGACCGCTCGGCGATCTTTGCGGGCAACGCGCGCGGGCTTCTCGGGCTTTAAGCGTCGGTGCCGGTCAGGCTCGGAAATCGAGGTTAGGGTCGGGCGGTTCGGTGGCGTGAACGTCGACGGTGGTAGCGTGGTCCCCTACCCTCCGGTAAGCCGTGCGCCGAGCCAGTCGACGACGTGCGCGATGGCCTTGCGCTGAACCTCGTTCACTTCGTAATCGCCGTCAGTGCCGCGCACCGGAAAGACGTAGCCGTGGAAATCGTGGTCGTAGCTGACCCATTCGACGTCTTTGCCGGCTTCTTCGAGCATCTCGTAAGATGTGCGAAAGATGCCCTGCAAATGGTCGTCGTCGCGGCCCATGACGAGGATCGGTGTGTCGATGCCCGCGATCCGTTCGTTCGCCACTTTCGTGTCGATGCGGGCGCGGACCTTGGCGGTTTCGGCCATCTGCATCTCTTCGATGTTCATCATGCCGGTTTCGGCCACGAAGGCGGTGTCGTCGGGGGTCAGGGCAAGGTATTCGTGCGCCGCCGGTTCGCTGGCGACGGCGGCGGCAACTCCCTTATATTCCGAGGTGATTTTCAGAACCATCTCGCCGCCGTGGCTCATGCCGATCAGGCCGATCCGGTCGGCATCGACCCAATCGAGGCGCTTCAGATGTTCGATGACGGCGATTTCGTCCTCGTATTCGAGCGGTCCGCGCGAAAACATCTCGCGCCCTTGCCGTTTGTCGCGGACAAGTTTGCCACCGTCGTTGTAGCCAAGTTCGACCTCGGTGCGATAGCGCAGCCAGGCCGATGCCATTCCCGCCTCTGCCAGCCGGTCCATGATCCAGGCGCGGTTCTGCATGGCGTCGCGCACCCAGCCCATGCCCTCGCCACCGTTGCCGGCGGCCAGAAGAACGATGGGAAACGGGCCTTGGCCCTCGGGCATGCGGACGCCGATGGCGGTGTAGAGGCCATCCCAGGTTTCGATATACATCAGATGGGCGGTCGTTCCGTTCACCTCTTCGGTGAGGACGACGTTTTCGGGGTCGATCATGGGCGGTCCTGAATTAAGGTTGGGTCTAGAACGCAGGCGGCTTCGTGACGGGGACCGCGCTGGGTCAGTGGCACTTCGCCGACTTCGCGGAAAACGATGTCGACCGACGCGCCCTGCCGTTCGAGACGGTCGAGGGCTGCGCGCATGGGTGGCGGGGTCGCTTCGCTGCGAAGCGCGTCTTCGAGGCGGGCGGCTTCGGCGTCGGTTTCAAACGTGAATCGGCCGTTGAAATCGCTGCGACGCTCGACGCCGGACAGGCCTGCTAGAACGTCGCCGGTGTCGTCGAGCCAGCGGGCAACGTCGTCAATCTCCCAGCCGCAATTGGGCGTAACCACCGGGCAGCGCGTGTGAAAACGGCAGCCGCGAGGGGGGCGCGCGGGGTCCGGCACGGTGCCTTCAAGGCCGCGGATGGGGACGTCGGGATCGGCCTCGATATCCGGTTTGGCGTCCATCAGCGCGCGGGTGTAGGGGTGCTGCGGGTTGTCGAACACGGTCTCGGTCGGTCCCTGCTCGGAAATCCGCCCGAGATACATGACGACAAGGCGGTCGGCCATGTGGCGCACGACGGAAAGGTCATGCGTGATGAACAGATAGGCGAGGCTGCGATCGCGCTGAAGATCCGACAGAAGGTTCAGGATCTGCGCCTGCACCGACACATCGAGCGCGCTGGTCGGTTCGTCCAGAACGATGAGTTCGGGGTTGAGCGCAAGCGCGCGCGCGATCGAGATGCGCTGTCGCTGGCCGCCGGAAAACTGGTGCGGATAGCGGTAGAGGTGCTGGCGGCCCATGCCGACCTGCTCCAGAAGTTCGACCACCCGTTCGGTCAGGGCATCGCCTGACGCTTCCCTGTAGACGCGCAAGGGGCGTCCCACGAGGTCGATCACGAGGTGTCGCGGATTGAGCGACGCGAAGCTGTCCTGAAACACCATCTGACAATTGCGCCGGAACGCGCGATACTGGACCGGGTCAAGGGTGTCGATATTGCCGGTGTCGCCGAATTCCACGCTGCCCGCCGTAACCGATTGCAGCCCGGCGACGCAGCGCCCGAGCGTGGTCTTGCCGCAGCCCGATTCCCCCACCAGTCCCAGGGTTTCGCCGCGCATGATGTCGAAGGACACACCATCCACCGCGCGGACATGACCGGCGACGCGCTGAAAGATTCCCTCGCGGATCGGATAATGCTTGGTCAATTCGCGGACGCGCAGAAGCGGTGTCGCGGGCGCTGGATCGGCGGCGAGGCTCATGCTGTCTCCCGGTCAAAGCTGGGCCGTGTGCCCGAGGGCGGCGGGTAGTGGATGAAACACGCGACGCTGTGTTCGCCGACGACGCTGGCGAGTTCCGGGTCGTGGGCGTGGCAGGCATCGGTCGCGAACGGGCATCTGCCGGCGAAACGGCAGGCTTCGGGCGGGTCGATCAGTTCGGGAACGCTGCCCTTGATCGCGGCCAGTCCGCCGCGCGGTGCAGCCTGCGTCGGGATCGCGGCGAGAAGTCCGCGCGTGTAGGGGTGGCGCGGATCGCGGAAGATGTCGCCCGAGGGTCCGATTTCGACGATGCGCCCGGCATACATGACGGCGGTGCGATCGCAGATGCGGCGCACGAGGCTGAGATCGTGGCTGATATAAAGGACGGACGTGCCGCGCGCGGTTTGCAATTCGCTGATCAATTCGAGGATGCGCGCCTCGACCGTGACATCGAGTGCTGTCGTCGGTTCGTCGGCGATCAGCAGGTCGGGATTGCAGGCGAGCGCCTGCGCGATCATCACCCGCTGGCGCATTCCGCCGGAAAGCTCGTGGGGATAGCGGTCGATCAGCTTGGCGGGGTTCGGCACCTGGGTCGCGGCAAGCGCCTCGCAGACCATCGCGTTGAGCGCGGATTGCAGCTTTTGGCGATGACGACGATAGCCCGGCAGCTTCAACAGAAGACCGTCGAAGATCCGCTCGGACTGGCGCGCGTGGCGCTGAATCGGGCCGGAGGCGGATGCGAGACCGGCGCGTTCGAGCAGCTCTTTGCTGCGGTGCTGAAGAAAGACTTCGCTGACCTGCTGGCCGACCGTCATCGTCGGGTTCAGCGCCTTGCCGGGATCCTGGAAGATCATCGCGATGCGGTCGCCCCGGATCGCCCGGATTTTCGCGTCGGAAAGCGTCAGGAGGTCGTGGCTTTCACCGTCCGCACCCCGGAAGGTGACGTTGCCACCCGCGAGGATGCCGGGCGGCACGGGCAGCAGGCGCAGGAAGGCGCGGCCGGTGACGGACTTGCCGCAGCCGGTCTCGCCGACAAGACCCAGGGTCTCGCCGTTGCGGATCTCGAAGCTGACACCGTCAACGGCGTGGACGCGCCCGCGCTTGGCCTGGAAATAGACCTTGAGGTTGTTGACCTCGGCGACGGGAGCGTTGCGGGGGGCGTCAAGCATCACCGGCCCTCCGTCCGGGGATCGAGCGCGTCGCGCAGTCCGTCGCCCACAAGGTTGAAGGCAAGCGCCCAGAGGAAGATCATCAGACCCGGGAACGTCGAGGCCCACCATCTGCCCGACGCGATGCCCGCTTGTCCCTCGCTGACCAGCACGCCCCATTCGGCGATGCCGGCCTCGGACAGACCGATGAACGAGAGCGTGGCGCCGATCAGGACGACGTTGCCCATGTCGAGGGTTGCTTGCACCGTGACCGGCGTGATCGCGTTCGGCAGGATGTCGCGAAGATAGATGTTGAGCTTTGAATCGCCCATGACGCGGGCGGCGTCGACATATTCGTTCTGCTTCACCTGAATGACCTGTGCGCGCATGATCCGCGCGTATTTGACCCAGATCACCATCGCGAGCGCGATGATGATGTTGGTGAACGACGGCCCGAGGACGGCGGCGATGGCAAGTGCGAAGATGAGTTCGGGGATCGACAGAAAGACGTCGACGATACGCATCAGCACCTCGTCGACCCAACCACCCATTATCCCGGCGAGAGAGCCGATGATGGTGCCGATCACCACCGTCGAGCCGACGACGAAGATCGAAAGCTGCAAGGACGTGCGACTGCCCCAGATGATGCCGTAAAAGACGTCGCCGCCTTCATTGGTCGTTCCCAGGATGTGGCCGGGTGTGCCGGGTGGCATGCGGACCGCACCCCAGTCGCGCGGCATCTGATAGGGGTCGGGCGTGTTCGGGTCGGTGATCCAGGGCGCGAAGATCGCGATCAGCAGCATCACCGCGATCAGGATCAGTCCAAAGACCGTCGTCGGGTTCGACAGAAGCCGTTTAGCAAGATCGCCAGCGCGCCTGAGACGGACGCCGGTGGCGTTTTCGAGCGGTCTTGGCGTGGCACCCCGGTGGCGCACGGAGGGGGGGAAATCAACCATATCAGTCTCCGAGCGTCACGCGCCGGTCGAGATGGGCATAGACCACGTCGACAATGAGGTTCACGAACAGAAAGAGGACGCTGGTGAAGAGGACGTATGTCATCAGCGTTGCCTGATCGCCGCGCAACACGCTGTCGGCCATCCATCGACCAAGGCCGGGCCAGCGGAATATGATCTCCGCAGTGATGGTGCCTTGCAGCAGAAATCCGAAGGTCAGTCCGATCACGGTGACTGTCGGCACCAGCGCGTTCCGGCGGGCATGGCGCTTCAGGACCAGCTTTTCAGCGAGGCCCTTGGCGCGGGCGGCGTCGACGTAGTCTTGCTGCAGTTCCTCGACAAGCGAGGAGCGCATCATTCGCGCGATGATCGCGGTCGCGCCGTAGCCAAGCGTCACGGCGGGCAGGATCAGATGCCAGATCGCATCCCATAGCGCGGTCGGGCTGAGCGCGATGATGGCGTCGATCGTGTAAAGCCCCGTGGGATGAGCGATGGAATCCCAGATTACGGCATCGCTGCGCCCGATCGGCGCGATGCCGAGATTTGCCCAGAAGACGATCAGAAGAAGAATCCCGAGCCAGAATAGCGGCAGGCTGGCGCCTGATACCGCGACGATCCGGGTAATGTGATCCGGAAGCCGGTTGCGCCGCGCGCCGGCATAGGTGCCGAGCGTCACACCCAGGAAGACCGCGACGATGCCAGCGGAAACGGCGAGTTCCATCGTCGCCGCCAGCTTCAGCGGGAAAACGTCGGCGACCGGCGCGGCGGAAACGCCGGACCATCCGAAATCGCCGCTGAAAATACCGCCCAGCCAGTTGACGTATTGCACCGGCAAGGGCTTGTCCAAACCGTAGCGCGCTTCGATCTGGGCAACCTCGGCGGGCGTCATCTCGTGACTGAGATAGATGCCGACCGGAGACCCGCCGACGCGCGTCAGCGTGAACACGACGATCGAAACGCCGAGGATCAGGACGGGCAGGATCATCAAACGTCTCAGGATATAGTCGCGAAGTTGCACGTTCCCACTCCGATGAAGGCGGTGATCAATGTCGGGCCGACATATGGACGTGCCCGACGCGGAAGTGGTCCGCGCCGGGCGTTGGTTCTACTTGTCGAAAAGCGCGAACTTGAGGCTTGGGCGCGGCCAGAGCGGCTGCATGGCGAAGCCTTTCAGCCAGTCGCGATGGGCCATTACGACGCCTTCCTGCGCGCCGATAAGCCACATCGGATCGTCATAGAGCAACGTCTGAAGTTCGCTGTAGAGCGCGGCGCGCTTGTCGGGATCAAGCTCGACTGCCGCATCGTCGATCAATTGCGCGACCGTGTCGGCATCCCTGTAGCCATTGGCGAAACCGTGAACCACGCCCCATTCACCATCAGGATGCTGATAAGCCTGCATGTAGAAGTTCGGGTCGGCCGCAGGATCGGCGTTCTTGGCCCACATCGCGTATTCAAGCGGGTCCGAAGCGTGCGCGTCGTCGAAAACCGATTCGGCGACGGCAAGGACGTTGATCCGCATGTTCGGGTTCAGCTTCTCGATCGAGTCCTTGAGCACCAGACACATCAGCGCGAACAGGTTGCCTTCCTCGGTGATGACCGAGACGGTGAAGCCATCGTCCCAATAGCCTGCCTCGCGGAACAGTTCTTCGGCCCTGGCGTAGTCCTGCTTGGTGTAGCGCGGCGCATTCTCGTCGTAGCCGAAGATGCCGATCGGGATGTAGTGGCTGTTGAAATCGCCGTATCCCGCAAGTGGACCGTTCAGGAACGCCTGGTAGTCGAAGGCGTGGTTGAAGGCCTGCCGGACGCGGGGATCGTGGAAGAAATCGACCGGGATCGTGTCGCCGGCGGGCAGCGAGCCCTCGGGGATGTTGAGGTTGAAACCGATGTGCAGCGGCTCAAGCAGCAGGCCGCCTTCGTAGATGGTCACACCATCGGCACCGTCAAGATCGGCCACGAAGGATGGATCGGTCTCGATGGTGTCGAACTCTCCGGCACGAAGGCCAAGGACACGAACATCGGGATCCGAGCCGATTTCGATGCGGACATCGAGCTTGGCGGGTTCGCCCCAATAATCGTCGTTGATTTCAAGCTGGAGGTTCTCGTTGCGGTTCCAGGCCACGAACTTGTAGGGGCCGGTGCCGACCATATTGCCTGCCATGAACTGGTTCGGAGTTCCGGCCGCAATTCCGCCATTGGCTTCGACGGCATCCTGACTGACGATAGAGGCCACCATGGACGGCACGATGGAGTTCAGGAAACTTGCCGACGCGGTGTTGAGCGCGACGCGGAATGTCATGTCGTCGACCGCCTCGGTCGAGGCGACAACGTCTGTAAGCGCGCCGGCATTGCCTTCGGGCAAAGCCATCTCCATCGCGCGGTCCCACGAATATTTCACATCCGCGGAGGTCATAGGGGTGCCGTCGTGGAAGGTGACGCCGTCGCGGAGCTTGAACGTGTAGGTCAGCCCTCCGTCGGCGATGCCGCCGTTTTCCAGCGTCGGCACTTCGGTTGCGAGCGCCGGGATCAGTTCGGGACCATCGGGACCGAAATCGAGAAGCCGCTCGTAGACCTGAAGAATGATGGTCTCGCCGCCCTCGCCGGGTTCGACTTGAGCGGGGTCGAGCGATGATGGCTCGTCGTCGGCGGCGTGCACCAGCACACCCGGGTTTGAAACCTCCTGCGCTGTGACCGGCAGCGCGACTGTCAGCGCCACACCGGCCAGAAGCACCGTAAGCCTCTGCTTTATTTCAAGATTTGGCATTTCTTTCCTCCCTTTGAGTTATTGGGCCAGTTGTGTCCGGCCGCGCGATTGTCTCGGTTCGGTATGAGCCAGTGCAATCGTTTGTATTAAAGCTAGCGACGAGAGCATCGTCTGTCTATAGTTGATGAGAAATCGATTGCATTGAGGCGATTATGGCTTCCGTTTCCGACTTGCCCCACGCGCCCGGCGAAGACCCTTTCATTGTTGCGCGTGGTGGATTCTATCGACGCTGGCTGGCGATGATTGCCGATCCGGAAGAACTTCAGGAAATTGTCGGCAGACTGACCGGAACAACCGAGGACGTCTGGGTGCCTGTGTGGCGCGAGGCCGGTGCCAAGCACGAGGCGCGCGGTGACGACCTTCAGTCACAAGGCAAATTCGCGGAGGCGCGCGCGGCGCATCTTCAGGCCAAGACCTATTACGCCATCGGGCGCTTTCCCGGCGAGATCACGCCCGTCAAAGCCGACATCAGCGCCGACTGCGCGCGAGCCTATCGCAAGGCATGCGCCCATCTCGACCCACCGATGGAGGTGATCGACGTTGTCTGCGAGGGAAAGGCGATCCGCGCGCATTTCCGCGCTCCGAAGACAGGCGGGCCGCACGCTGCGGTGCTGATCATGTGCGGATCGGACGTGTTCAAGGAGGACAGGGGCTGGGTCGCCGAGCTTGCGCTTGAGGCGGGGCTGGCATCGCTGGTCATGGATGCACCGGGGACCGGCGAAAACCCGTTCCCGTGGGAGCCCGAGAGCGTGAAGGCGTGGATTGCCGCCGTCGACGCCCTGAAGGCGCGGCCGGAAGTGGTTGCCGAGCGGGTCGGAGCGTTCGGGATCAGCCGTGGCGGGTATTCGGTCATGCAGCTTGCCGGCGCCGCGCCCGAGCGAATCAGGGCGGTTGTCGCGGTTGCGGGGCACCCGTTCGGATACGAGATGAGCGATGCCGAAGTCGATGCGTTCGTTGCGCATCGCAACCAGCGCGCCGGTTGGCGTTTCGGTGCGTCCGATGGTCCGACGTCGTTTCCGACCTGGTCGGCTGAAAAAGAGCGCGCGATCTTCGACAAGTGGTCGCTGGCTGCGCAAGGACTGGTGGCGCGGATCGACATGCCGGTGCTGATGATCAACGGCGATGCGGATCACCTCGCCCCGATCGGCAATATCCATTTCATGCTGGAAAGCGGTCCGGTCGGAAGCCGCAGTGCGCGGGTTTATCCGGGTGCCGGGCACTGCGCTTTCGAGCATCAGCCGGAGTGGGGACCGGCGTCGTTCCGCTGGCTTGCGGAGAGGCTTTAGACCACCGTCAGTTCCAGCGGCCAGTCGTCCACGCATTCGCGGCCGTCTTTTGTGACGATAAATGTGTGACCGACAAACATGCCGAACAAGCCGTCCGCGCGAATCGGGTTCGGTTCGGGCATCAGCACCATTCCGGGTTTCAGCACGGCGTCATAATCGTGGGTCTTGGCGCCTTCGATGAAGGCGTGCGGGCCGTCGGAAACGAAGTCGATGCCGTGGGTCACGATCGGGCGCGACTGACAGCCGTTGTCGCGGAAAAACCCGGCCGCGTCGCTCATGTCGGATACCGGACGTCCTGGAGTCAGGCAGTCGATGACGCGCTCGTAGCCCGGCTTTGCGATCTCGTCCCAGAAGGCGCGGACGTCATCGGGCGGGGTGCCAAGGCAGATGGGCTGGCCGATCTGGGCGGAATAGCCGCGATACCCCGCCGCCAGTTCCATGATCACGATGTCGCCCTGTGACAGCGCCCGCTGTGAAGGACGCGGATTGCCGAACACCAACGCCGGATCGGCCATCGGCGTCGATCCGATGATCAGGAAGTCGATGTCGCCGCCACCTTCGAGGATCGCCGCACCGGCGGCTGCGCGCAGGTCGGCTTCGGTCACGCCGGGTGCCATGCGGTCCGCGATTGCCTGCATCGCGTTGGTGCAAAGGCGGCCAGCGTGGCGGACGCAATCGAGTTCCTCGTCGCTTTTCACCACGAGGAGTTCGTGCATGAATCCCTTGGTGAAAACGATTTCGGCCTCGGGCAGCGCCTCTTTCAACGCCAGATACTGGTTCGCGGGCATGTAGTCGCCATGCCTTGGATCGAGTTCGATCAGGCCGATACGCCCGGTCCCTGCCCCGGCCTCGCGGATGCGCTCGGCGATGACCTCGGCGAATGCACCGTTGCGCGAGGATCGCACGTCCGACGTCGCGGTCGAAACCGCGCGGCGCACGGCTTCGATATGCGTGCCGCCCATGCCGTAGACCAGCGTCGGATCGCCGTCTCGCGTCAGCACCGCGTAGACAGCCGAGCAGTGCCATTCCCAATGGCCTGTCAACCACAGCATACCGCCGCCGAAGCTCCAGTGACTTGGACCGCCGGGCACGACGAGCGCGTCGAGATCGTGCTCTTTCATCTTGGCGCGCAACGCCGAAAAGCGCCGTTCGTATTCGGCGCGGCTGAATTGCGGATAGAGTGCATCGTTGTAGTAGGGGGTGTTGCGCATCCGCGCGAACGTGCGGCCCTGGTCAAGTCCGCTCCGGGTCTCTTCCCACGCGGTTGACGTGAAATCCTTGTTCGACATTTTGATCCTCCGTTATCCCGACATCACCGATGCGGGATCTTTCCCGATATCCTGAAGCACCACGCGGGCGGCGTTGCGGCCCGGAAAGCCGGTGATCGACCCGCCGGGATGGGTGGTTCCACCGGTTTGCCACAGCCCTTTGATCGGGGTGCGATGGGCTGCCCAACCGGGTGCGGGGCGCTGCCCGCCCGACCATGTGTATGACCGATCCCCGCCGTGCGGCGCGCCGTGGATCATGTGACGGTTCGCGGCTTCGATGTCCGGCGGCGACTTGACCAGACGGTTCAGCACGACATCGCGCGTGAAGCCCGGACAAAGCCGTGTCACACGCGCCATCAGGTCGTCGGCGAAGGCTTCTTTCCGCGAAGCCCAGCCACCCGGCCCCTCGCCCGGCAGATCGTAGATGGTGTGGGTCAGGAACTTGACGGTGTGATGACCCTCGGGCGCTCGGCTGGTGTCGACAAGCGAGGGTGTCGCGACAAGCAGCCACGCAATGCCGTCGGGCATTTTTTCGTCGTAGATCGCGCGCCCCGAGGCGACGAGATCCTCGATCCAGCCCGCATAGCCTGCCGAGACGGCGCTGACCGGACCATTTGGCGTTTCAAAGACAGGCGGCGCGGTGGTGGCGAGGTAGGTCGCAAAGAATGGCACGCCGACGTTGTAGGTCGAAACCCCGAACCGGAATGCCTCGTCCCAGGCATCGGCTGGTGCCATGTCGATCAGGTGCTTGACGTGGATGGTAGAGACCACGCCCTTTGAGGCGATGAATTCCCGCCCGTCACTCGAACGCACCCCGACGCAGCGGCCATCTTCGAGGATGAGGCCGGATACGAGCGTGTTCATCTCGAAGCGGGCGCCGTGTTCCTTGAGATACCCCACCAGCGCGTCGACCAACCGCCCCGAGCCGCCCTTGGGGATCGACCAGCTTCGTGCCTGGCGCGGCGCTATGATCTGATAGGCGAGAAGTCCGGTGCCGGCCTGGTCGATCGGAACGGCGGTCTGGAACGCCATCCATCCCATGAAAGCCCGGATCTGCGGCGAGGAGAACTCGTGGCAGATCACGTCGCGCGCGCTCATTGCCATGCGCCTTGTCCAGACGCCGCCGCGGGGATGCTCGGCCAAGAGCGACGCAAGCGACGGCCCCTGCCCCAGTGGATGCGCCCTGGCCTTTCCGAGCATTGGGCGAAGCTCGTCAAATTCGATCAAAAGTCGGCGGTAGGCTTCCGCATCCTCGCGCGAAAACCGCGCAAATTCCTCGATCGTGCGCTCGGCGTTGAGGTGCATGGTGATCTGGTTTCCGTCCGGCAGAGCGACATGCGCCACGGGATCGGGGTCGAGATAGGCAAGGCCGTGGCGTGCGACGAGTCCCAGATCGTCGTCGCGAATCAAGGGGTTTTGCTGAATCAGCGTGTGACCGGTCGCACAGGTGTCGACGGCATATCCCGGTCCCAGAACTTCCTCGGTTGTGGCGCCTCCACCGGGAGCCGAACGTGCGTCGAGGATCAGGCAGCGCGCACCCGAGGCGGCAAGGTAACAGGCGGTGATGAGCGCATTGTGACCGGCGCCAGCAATGATGAAGTCCTGTTCCGCGCGGTTGTCCATGTCGACGCCATGCCTTCTGCAAACGATTGCGCTATGTGAACCCGCTTTCGGCGCAGAGTGCAATACTTTGGTGTGAAGGGAAGCTGTGACCCGGCTTTCAGCGGGTGAGGATCAGGCGGATCGGCGGGCATTTCGGAAAAGCTGTGCCTTTCGATATGTGCCGCACGGCGCTATCGGATCGTCCAGCCTCCGTCGATTGTCAGCGTGTGTCCGGTGACGAGTGATGCGGCAGGAGAGGCCAAATAAACCACGGCTCCTGCAACCTCCACCGGTTCACCGATCCTGTGCAGTGCCGCTATTCGCTCGACCGTATCGCGTCGAAAATCGTCGTCGTTCAGCATTCTTTCGGTGCCGGGGGTGCGGATGAAGGTCGGGGCGACGGCGTTGACGTTGATCCCGTGCTGGCCCCATTCCACGGCGAGGCATCGGGTCATGTGAGACACCGCCGCCTTGGCAATGCAGTAGACCGGTTCACCTGGCAGAGCTACCAGGGCGGCCTGCGAACTGAGGTTTATGATTCGACCGCCCCTGCCCGCGTCGATCATCGCCCGGGCGGCTTTCTGCGACAGGAAAAACGTCGATTTGACGTTCAGTGCGATCACTGCGTCGAAATCTTCCTCCGACACGTCAAGTGCAGCTGCATCTATGCCGCCTCCGGCGTTGTTGACGAGAATATCGAGCTGACCGAGTTCGTTCACGGTGCGGTCGATTGCGTCGTATGCCTGCGGCAGATTGGTGACATCCATCGCGAGGGTAAGAACGCGTCGTCCTTTGGCGGCGATGGCATCCGCAAGACCACCATCGGCGTCAACGTCCCGCAGACCAAGGGCGACGTCCGCCCCGGCTTCGGCGAGTGCGAGCGCGATTGAGCGGCCGAGGCCCCTTGCCGCACCGCTTACCAGTGCGACTTTTCCACTAAGATCGAAGCTCGGCAGACTATCCATCGCACTCTCCTGATGACATGCACGTTGTCCGATTGTCGCTTTTCAACCGAAAATCTCCGCCAGTTTGGCCCGCATGACCGCGCCATCGACGCTGACGCCAGTCCAGTGCGCAATGCCGCGAACCGCCTGATTGACGAGCATTCCGTGACCGTCGAGCGTGCGACAGCCCTTTTTCCGTGCGCGGGACAGAAAGGGCGTATCTCGCGGATTGACGATCACGTCGGCCACGACCGTGCCCGGATCGAGGCTGTCGAAGTCGACCGCGGGAACGCCGGCGTCGGGAAAGAAACCGATCGAGGTGGCGTTGACCAGAATGTCCGTGCCGTCTGGAACCCGCAGGGAATCTGTCCAGGCAATGAAATCAGCGCGCGCGGTTGTTTGATCGCGGATAAGTGTTGCCAGCGCCTCGCCTTTCTTCACGGAGCGATTGACGATTGTTACCTCATCCGCGCCGGCCAGAGCCATTTCGACGGCAATCGCGCGTGCCGCACCCCCGGCGCCAAGGATCACGAGGCGAGCGCCCTTGATCTGGGTCACGCCGTCCAGGGAATCGACGAAGCCGACGCCGTCAGTATTCTCGCCGACAAGTCGGCCCTTATCGCTGCGCACGCAATTCACGGCACCGATTATTCCCGCGGACTTCGCGATTTCGTCCAGCTGATCAATGACCGCCACCTTGTGCGGGATCGACAGGTTGAAGCCGCGCCAGCCCATTGCGCGCGCACCCAGAACGGCGTCTGCGAGATCTGGCTGGGCAACTTCGCAGTTGATGTATCGGTAGTTGAGGTTGTGATGCTGATAAGCGGCTTCGACCATCGCGACCGTCGGATTTCCCGCAGCCGGGGTCGAGAAGCAGCCGGTCAGTTGGCTTAAAAACTCCACGTTACGCCACCTCTATTGCGCCGGTAATCAATCCGGTGATTTCCTCCGGCGACGTCGACGAAATTGATTTGTCAGCGACTTTTTCACCGCGCCGCAGAACGGCGACCCTGTCGGCGACGGCAAATACGTCCGGCATCCGGTGGCTGATCAGGATCACCGCGTGTCCGGTTTTCCGCAATTGGCGGATCAATTCCAGCACTTCGCCCACCTGTCGAACACTGATGGCCGCGGTCGGTTCGTCCAGAAGCACAATTTTCGGATCGGCCAACCGGGTGCGCGCGATCGCAACTGCCTGCCGTTGCCCGCCGGACATCGAGCGGACCAAATCCCGCGGTCTTGTTTCCGATTTCAGTTCGGCGAACAATTCGGCTGCCTTGCTGTGCATCGCCGCGCGGTGAAGAAAGCGAAACGGACCGACCTTGCGCACGATTTCGCGCCCAAGAAACACGTTGAGCGCGGCTGAGAGATTGTCACACAGGGCGAGATCCTGATGGACGAGTTCGACACCGGCCTTGCGGGCTTCGCCGGGGCGCGCGAAACGGACGACGCGCCCATCCAGGAGCATCTCGCCCTGGCTTGGCGCGAAGCTGCCCGCGATGATCTTGACCAGCGTCGATTTCCCCGCGCCGTTGTCACCCATCAAACCAAGCACCTCGCCCGCCTCGATGGCCAGGTCGACGCCGGCAAGCGCCTCGATCGCGCCAAAGCGTTTCGCGATCCCCCTGAGTTCCAGTATCGGCATCAGGACCTCCGGCGCGCGGCCGCGTGCTGATCGAACGCAACCGCCGCGACGAGGATCAGGCCGATGACGATCTGCTGCACGAACGACGAAACGTTCATCAAGACCAGCCCATTGCGCAGCACGCCGATCAACACCGCGCCGACGACCGTTCCGAACACGCTGCCAACCCCGCCAAAAAGCGATGTGCCGCCGATGACGACGGCGGCGATTACGTCGAGTTCCAATCCCAGACCCGCGACGGCCTCGGCCGAACTCAGACGCGCCGACAACAAGAAACTGGCAAGGCCGCAAGTGAAGCCGACGATGACGTAGACCGACAGGGTGACAAGTCGCACCGGCACGCCATTTTCCTCTGCTGCGGCGGCATTGCCCCCAACCGCGTAGACGTGCAGTCCGAACCGCGTGTATTTCAGCACGATGTGGGCGATCACGGCGGCCAGCAGGAAGATCAGAGCGGGCACCGGAATGTCGAATATCCGTCCCTGCCCCCACCAATTGTATTCCGCGCTGAAACCGCTGATCGGACCGCCGCCCGAGAACAGAAGTGCTGCGCCGCGAAAGGCCGTGAGGCCGCCAAGCGTGACGACGAACGGCGGAACGCGAAGCCGGGTTACCGCCCAGCCCTGAACCGCACCGGCAACCATCCCGACCGCGACGGCGGCCAGAAAGGCGAGGATAACCGGATTGCCGGTGTCCACGCTGGAGCCGACAGCGAACCGGTTCTCAAGCCCGCCTTTTGCGACGTAGGCCCCGACCAGCCCGGTCAGCGCCACCAGCGAGCCGACCGAAAGGTCAATGCCAGCGGTCAGGATCACGAAGGTCATCCCGATCGCAATCAACCCCGAGATCGAAACCTGACGCATGACGTTCAACAGGTTGAAAGGGTGCAGGAAGCGCGGTTCCAGCACGGCAAACGCGACGATCAGCGCCAACAGGAAAATCGGTGCGGAGTGGCGCGCGGCAAAATCGACAAAATCGAAGTTTCCGCGCCCAAGGCCGTGGCCTCCGGGATTGCTATGGTCATTCATTTGCAGGTTCTTTTTCGGGGGCCGCTCCCACGTTACGCGGGAGCGGCCGCTCGGATCAGTTCAGTTCGCCCAGACGCTCTGCCATGTCGATATTGTCCTTGGTTATGGCAATCGGCGTCAGCAGCGTCACGGCTTCGGGCGTCGTTCCATTGCGCAGGAACTCGACCATCGCGTTCAACGCTCCGCGGCTTTGTGCGCCGGGCATCTGCTCGATCGTGGCGGTCAGGGTGCCTGCCTGGATGGCCGCCAACGCTTCGGGCAACGCGTCAAATCCAATGATCGCAATGTCGAGGCCCTGTTCCTGAACAACCTGCATCGCGCCCAGTGCCATATCGTCATTGGCGGCAACGATGACATCCGGCGGAGAATCCATGCCCGCAAGGATGGATTCAGTGACGCTTGCACCTTCTTCACGCGCAAAGTTGGCAGTCTGTTCCGCTACGAAGACGTACTTGTCCGCCATCGAATCGAGTGCGTTGTGGACGCCCTGGTTGCGGTCGATTGCCGGGCTAGAGCCGGGCTGACCCTGGAGGTTGACGATGCGTGCGCCGTCGGGAAACATCTTGACGATCAATTCGCCCTGCGCTTCGCCGCCCTTGACGTTGTCGGCCCCAACATGGCCCAGAAGCCCATCAACGCCGTCGACCCTGCGGTCAATGGTGACGACGGGAATGCCCGCCTCGACCGCTTGTCGAACGGCAGGCGCCATTGCAACCGAGTCGCTGGGGCTGATGACAATTCCGTCGACTCCGCTGGTGATGGCCGCTTCAACGTCGGCGGTTTGTTTCGTCGTCTGGTTCTGACCATCGTAGTTGATGACTTCGACGTTCAGAGCCGCAGCTTCTTCGTTGAACTGGTTCTGCATGTGAACGAAGAACGGGAATCCAAGGCTTGGCACCGAGAATCCAATTTTTTCGCCCTCGGCGTGCGCCGGCTGTAGTGCCATAGTCACCGCCGCAAACAGGGCCACAGATATAATCTTTCTCATTTCTCTCTCCCTCCTGGTGTATGGGTTTCATCGCCCAATACTGGATATCATATTGTTTTTGACGCTAGGTCAGAATTTCGCTGGTTGACCAATCCACCATCTCGGCAGGTTCGATTCGCGTCAAGTTTCGCGGCCGCCCACATCGCCTGCTTCTCAGGACTCTTTACACCTTTTCTCGGCTTGCCAGCTTGAATTCAGCGGGGGGCGGGATTTTTTTGTTTCAGACCAAAGCCGCTGGAAATCGCTGCGTGATGCGGATTACGCTTTGTTGGGGTTGAACACGGAAAGGACGACTGGAGTGAGGGAGCCTGTCAGAGTTGGAGTCGTGGGCTGCGGCTTCTTCGCCAGAAATCACATTCAGTCCTGGTTGGACCTTTCCGGTCAGGGCGCGAAACTCGTGGCGGTTTGCGACAGTGACAGGAGTCGTGCGGACAAATGCGCGGCGGAATTCGGGATCGGCGTTGCTTATGGCGACATCGAGACGATGCTTTCGGATGCGAAGATCGACTTGGTGGATATCGTCACCCAAGTCGGCTCGCATCGCCCGCTTGTAGAGAGTGCGATAAACTGCGGCGTCGCTGCCATCGTTCAAAAGCCGTTCGGGTTGTCGCTTGAGGATTGCCGGGCGATGACCGACCACGCAGACGCCAGGGACACGCTGCTTTCCGTCCACGAGAACTTTAGGTTCCAACGCCCCTCCCGACTGATTCAATCCGCGCTCGAAAACGGGCTGATCGGTCAGCCAAACTGGGGCCGTATCGCTTTTCGCACGGGCTATGACGTCTTCACCGGCCAGCCGTATCTGCGAGACGAACCGCGTTTCGTCGTCATGGACCTTGGCGTCCACGTGCTTGATCTGGCTCGCTACTTTTTTGGCGAAGTTAATTGGATTTCGGCAGAATTACAGACCCGGCTCGACGGCGTTCAGGGCGAGGATACCGCGACGATGTTGCTGCGTCACAAATCCGGGGCGGTTTCGGTCGTCGAATGCACGTATGCGTCGTTCCAGGACCCCGACCCTTTCCCGGCGACACTGATCGAGATCGAGGGCAGTAAAGGCGGGCTTCGGCTCGACAGCGATCTTTGCCTGACGATCAGCGGGCCCGAAGGCGCGACAAGATCGAGTGCCGACACGAACTCACGAGCCTGGGGTGAAAAGCCGTGGCACGTCGTACAGGACAGCGTTTATCAGGCCTGCGCGCACTTTCTCGAAGGCTTCCGGTCAGGTATTCCAGCGGAAACCAGTGCCGCCGACAATTTGAAGACATTCGCGCTGTGTGAGGCCGCATATACATCGGCGGCGACACACGCGGCGGTCAAACCGGACTATTGACGGGTTACAATGCTGACGGCGAAATCGAAGAGAGAGCGAAAAACATGACGACATTCGAGGGCCAGGTGGCCGTAATTACCGGAGGCGCCCAGGGCATCGGGCGCGCAATTTCGGAAAGACTGGCAGAGGACGGCGCGCGCATCGCGGTCTGGGACCGCGACGAGGCACTGGCCAAACAGACGGCGGACGCTATAGGCGGGGACGCTTTCGCCTGCGGTGTCGATGTCAGCGACTGGAACAGTGTCCGATCCGCTGCCGAACTGACACTGGACAAGGCCGGGAGAATTGACATCGCCGTGAACTCGGCGGGTGTTGCCGGCTCGAACGCGCCGTTGGTCGACTACCCCGTCGAGGAATTCCGCCAGATCACCGAAATCAATCTTCTCGGCACGTTTCACGTCAATCGTGCGGTGGTGCCCGCCATGATCGCGCAAGAATACGGGCGTATCGTCAACATTGCCTCGGTAGCGGGAAAAGAAGGCAATCCGAATGCCTCGGCCTACTCCGCGTCGAAAGCGGGTGTGATAGGTCTGACGAAATCGCTGGGAAAAGAGCTTGCCGGACACGACATCGCCGTCAACTGCGTGACGCCGGCGGCAGCGCGGACCCGAATATTCGATCAGATGAAGCAGGAACATATCGACTACATGCTGTCGAAGATTCCGCGCGGCCGTTTTCTTGAATTGCATGAGGCGGCTGCGATGATCGCCTGGCTGGTGAGCCGTGAAAACAGCTTCACAACGGCGTCGGTCTTCGATCTCTCGGGTGGACGGGCGACGTACTGAAAATCAACGTCCTTGATTTAGTGCCGGGTCGGAGGTTGCGTTCAGTTTCGCAGGTTCAAGGCTTGCATAGTAGGCGGCGAGCTCGTCGATATCGTCGTCGGTCAGATGTTCGACCGCCTGACGCATGAGGCGCGCGACCGGGCTGCCGCCTCGGTTCCCGTCACGCCAGAGTTGCAACTGTTGGCGCAGATAGGGCGCGTTCTGGCCAGCAAGGGACGGGAACGCGGTGTCGATCGGTTTGGCCCAGGGACCATGACACGCCCGACACGCAGGGACGTCGTCAGAGCCAAGTGTCGCAAGCGCCCTGCCTCGGTCGACAAGCGCGGGACCGGGGGGTGCGGCGCTACCGACGCCGGGATCACGCGCGCCATATGCCTGAGCGATTTCAAGGTCGGTGTCGGCAGCAACCAATGAGACCGCGTGCTGCATGATGCCGCTGGCACGTGCCCCGTTTCGATATGCGGTCAGGCTGTTGGCGATATATTCGGTCGACAGGATGTCGAGGCGCGGCACCAGCGGGCTGTCCGTGGCGCCATTAGTCGAGCCGTGGCACATCGTGCAGATGCCCGTTCCCTCGCTCTGCGTCATCCGGGTGTATTCGTCGGCGCTCATCGACTTTGCGCGCTGAAGGAACGCAACCACGGGCCAGACATCATCGCGCCGATCGGATGGCCATGCGGGCATGCCGGTCATCTTGATGCCCTCATAGACAATCCAGTGATATTCCCCGGAATTCCAATCCGAAATATCGCTGATGTGCGGCGGCACGGGCAATATTGCCCTTGCGGTGGCGGATTGAGGCGATCCGGGACGACCGTGACAACTGGCGCAAGCGAGTTCGAAATGGCGGGCACCCAGTTTGACGGATTCATCGAGCATAAGGCCCTCAGGCGGCTCGGCATGGGCGCGAAGTTTGACCGAATTCTTGTAGGCCGTGTTCAAAAGCCAGCTAACGCCCGGCAGATGGCCTCGTTTCGCTGAAACGTTGTACAGGCCGAGGGCAACTACCAAGACGACTGACACACCCGCAATCACGACCAGTGCCAGCAATGTCCGCCAAACGGTTGACCAATCTATCGGGGCTCGCAGAAACCGCATTTTCATGACCGCTGCTCCCGCAAACTCGACGCACTTAGGATCAGACCGCCAACAAGATAGGCGGGCGTTCCGATCGCCAGCATCAGGATTCCGCCCAATTGCTGTCCTGTGAGGTCCGAGGCTCGCCCGGATATATCGGCATAGAGATCGCGCGGCGCCAGAACCAGAAGTGCGCCGAGTAGCGTCATGTGCATCGACGTGAACAAGAGACTGCCGGCACCTGCGAGTGGGACCCGTGCGCGGAGCGCGCCCGACCAAACGGCCAGTCCTGCGAATAGGAACAACGCTTGTTCCAGAACGAATGGAAGCACAGCATTCTGCGACATGGCGTGCAGGTGCGGTGCGTGCCAGCCCCACACCACCACCGCCTCGAATGCGGCACCCACAAGCACTGGCGGCGCGATGGCCTGCGAAATTCGCGGGAACGCCAGCACCAGTGCGGGTGCTGCCAAGGCGACGAGCAGAATGTGGCGTGTCATGTGGGCGGTGAAGGGTTCAAGACGCGTGTCGAGAACGGGTCCCCAAGCCGCTCCCAAAAGTGCGACAGCCAGCAGTAGGGGAAACGGGCGGATCATTGGCAGGTTCCGATGAAGATCGCCGGGAGACTGACGTAGGTCACCCCGATTGCCGAGATCGCCGCCAGAAGGAGTCCGACATGGCCCAGAAACGCGCGCCGATGGTCGTCGGTCGCCTGATTGACCACTGGATCATCGGGGTCGAGATCCCGCTGCAACCATGCACGCCACCCGATAAAGGCTATCACCGAAATTGCCAGTAACCCGAGACCGACGATGATCGCGCGCGCATCGCCGGTCGCGGCGGACTTTGCACAAATTACGGACGTGGCTGCGTAGACGGAAACGAAATGAACGGCCCAGACCAACGGTGCGGCGACCATATGCCAAAGGCTGCGGGTTCTCTGGAACCGGTCGAACATCTAAAGAAGCCTTGGCAGCGGACCCACTACGAGGGCCGCAATGATGCAAGTTGCCAGCAGAAAGTGCCAGAATAGCGTCGTGTTCCAAAGATCAGCGTCATATTGCGGCGTCAGCTTTCCCTTGAGGGATCCCGCCAGGCAATAGAGCTGCATAATGCCACCCAGAACGACGTGCGCGAGGGTCCAGACGATGATTGCCGCGACCAGTGCCGGGTAAGCGTGTGTCGCCGGGTCCATGCCCGACACCCAAAACGCCAATGCAAGGCAGGCAGCGCCGCACAAGGCTGCGATTGGGCCAGCCACAAGCAAAGCGCGCGCGTATTTGACGAGCGTTCGACGGTTCAGCAGCCTCGCCCCGAATGTGGCGGCCCAGGACAGAATGAAGAATATCGCGCCCGCGGCTATCCAGAAAAGGTTGGTGTGGATCGCATCCTGGGGCGGAAAATCGGGATTGGCTGTCCAATAGTAGAACATCGCGAATACCAGGCTGGCAAACGCCGTGGCGTCGCCCGTCATGGTGATGAAGATGGCCCACCAGCCGGGCGCATCTGGTCCCGATACGTAGGTCGGAAGGCGCAGGCCAAGGCCAACGTCTTTCATCGGGGTTTCGGGAACTTGCGCGGTCGAAGTCCAGAGCCACCAAATCACCGCCGCGACCGCCAAGGCACCCGACACGCCCGCCGCCCAATACAGGTGGAACACCGGAAGGATGAATGCACCGCCGGTAAAGAATGCCGCCACAAGCGTGCAAACCGCCGGCCCGGTTACGCGGGCGACCGATTGCGGGATAGCGTCCACTGCCGACGTTATGATCGTTTCGCGCAGACCTTCCCGCGCGTCGGCAAGGTAATAACGCCCGCTGTCCATTCGCTCGACGATGTCGGGCTGGTCCCAAAGTGGATAGCGCGATGTGATGTAGGGAATACTGCGCACGCCCCAAGATTCATCGGGCACAGAATGCGACCATTCTAGCGTTCCTGCCCGCCACGGGTTCCGCTCTGTCAGGGGTTGGCGCGATTTCGGCCGGATCAGATCCCATGCGAAAATCAGGATCCCGGCCGCGACAATGAAGGCCCCGAACGTCGAAATCAGGTTGACCAGTCCCCAGCCGCTCGCTTCCGGATAGGTGAAGATCCGTCTCGGCATTCCCATAAGGCCCGCAATGTGCATGGGCATGAAGGCGACGTTGAAGCCAATGAATGTCGTCCAGAACGACCAACGGCCAAGGCGTTGCGAGAGCATTTTTTTCGTAAAGAAGGGATAGAAATAATAGACGCCGCCGATGATCGGAAAAACCATACCGCCGAACAGCGTATAGTGCAGATGCGCCACGATGAAGTAGGTGTCGTGAACCTGCCAGTCGAACGGCGCGAGAGCCACCATCACACCTGTCAGACCGCCGACGGTAAACACTGCGAACGCGCCCGCGATCCACAGGATCGGCAGGGACATCGTCACGCGACCGACCATCAACGTGGCGACGAACGCGAACAATTGAACGCCGGTCGGGATGACAACAGCCTCGGAGGCAGCCGAAAAGAAACCGAGCGACAATTGCGGAAGGCCGGTGGTGAACATGTGATGGACCCAAAGCCCGAAGCTGAGGAACCCGGTTCCGACGGCGGACAGGACGACCCACGAATATCCGACCATCGGCTGGCGTGCGGCCGTTGGCACGACCATGGAGGCAATGGCAATCGAGGGTAGAAAGATGATGTAGACTTCGGGATGTCCGAATATCCAGAACAGATGCTGCCACAAAAGCGGATCACCGCCGCGTTCGGGATCGAAAAAGGGCCAGTCGAGCGAGCGCTGCAACTCGAACAGAAAATCGCCGGCGATGAGCGGGGGAAATGCGAACAGGATCATGACACCAACGACCAGGACGTACCACGCATAGAGCGGCATCAGATTAATGCGCATTCCAGGTGGGCGGCACTTGATCGTGCCAACGATCAGTTCGACTGCGGCCGCTATCGAGGCGACCTCGATGAACGATAGACCCAGAAGCCAGATGTCGGGTCCAATGCCCTCGCCCTCCGTTGCGAGCGGCGGATACATGAACCACCCGGAACTGGGTGCGACGTCGAACAGGATCGACCCGAGAACGAAACATCCCCCGATCAGGAAGCTCCAATAGCCGTAGGCGGACAGGCGCGGGAACGGCATGTCGCGCGCACCAAGCAAGCCCGGGAGCAACAGGATCGAGAAGGCCTCGAATAGCGGAACGGCGAACAGGAACATCATCGCCGAGCCGTGCATCGTGAAGAACTGGTTGAAACGGTCGGCGGACAGAACGTCGTTGTCGGGCACCGCCAATTGCACCCGGATTGCAAGGGCAAGTAGCCCCGCCATGAGCATGAAGCCGAAGGCGGTCATCGTGTACCATTTGCCGACCTGATCGTTGTTGACCGCAGTCCAATAGTGAGCGCCCGTCGGTAATTTCCAGACCTTGCGCAATCTGGCCGCCTGCGCCTCCGCGGTCGCCGGATCGACCGGTTCCGAGAGCATTGCCTGCGTCGGTGGGAACACGCCTTCGGCCTTGGGGTGCGGGATCGGATCGGGCCAACGCCGCCAGAACTTCGTTGGGTTCCTGTTCATTCCAAACCTCTCAAATACACCGCCAGCGATGTCAGATCAGCGGGTGAGAGATGATCGTATGCGGGCATCTTCGCACCGGGTTTGAGCCGTTCCGGATCCCGCAGCCAATCTTCGAGCGCCGAGACCGTCATCGGCAAAGTGCCCGCCGCCAGTGTCGTGCGACTGCCGAGATGGGTCAGATCCGGCCCGACTTTCCCAGTCGCATCCGTCCCGCGCACCGCGTGGCACGCCCCGCAGCCCGAACCATCGAAAATCTCCTTTCCACGGCGCGATTGCGCGTCGGTCGGCGCGACGGCATCGGTTGCTTCCCGCTCCAGCCAAGCCTTAAAGTCTTCGGGGCTTTCGACAACCACGCCGAACGCCATCAGCGCATGGCTCAGGCCACAGAATTCGGTGCATTGGCCGCGAAAGTTACCGACCTCTGTCGGCTCCAGCGACATGCGTGTCTTGCGACCGGGGATCATATCCGTCTTGCCGCCCAGAACCGGGATCCAGAAGGAATGGATCACTTCGTTCGCACCAAGCTCAATCTCGCTTCTTTGGCCGGTGGGCAGGCGAATTTCGTTGGCGGAAACTATCGGACTGCCATCGGGATCGGGCCAGTATTCGACACGCCACCACCATTTCTCACCAGTCACCTTTACGATCAGACCTTCGCCGATCGCTCTTTGCTGCGGCATTTCTGAGAGGCTGAAAACAAGCAGTGCAGCGAGCGTGACGGCCGGAAAAATGACGCCGCCGCCAAGGATCAGAACCTCTGCCCGGCGGCGCGACATCTTTTCGGGATTGATCCGGGTGACATAGAGCATCAGGCCGTTCATCAGCAGCCACAAAACCACCGCCCCGGTCAGCATGACCCAAAAGAGGTCCGACAAGACGGCTGCATCGCGGCCCGCGGGAGCAAGCACCGATTGTCGCCCCTCGCATCCGGAAAGCACGAGTGCCAAAGGGACGAAACGAAGGGCTGATCTTATGTGCGGATTTGACGTCAGCCTTCCTTCCTTTCGTCGATGCAACGCCGTCTATTGTCCTTAGACGGCGCGATTATTCAGGCTGAGCATTCGCTGACAACTGGCCCCGGACGCGCGGTTTGCCAATCGTCATTCCGCCTGCAAGGAATGCAACACATTTCCGTCCCGCCTCGTCGCAGACCGTTAAGATTGACACCGAGTGTGGGCTTTGATTGCCGTTTGATCGGCCCGATGAAGTCTATGTTTTTGGCCCCGCACATCGGATTCACAACTCACCACGATCAACCTGACAACCGCTCGGAGTTCGTCCGGTTCCAGATCGTTGACAAAGCCACCACGGAAAGATTGCACTCGGACGATGCGCATCACACGATGCGGCGACAATTCGATCAGAGGCAAAGACATGGCCCGCAATGATTTCGATCCAGCCACGGTTCAACCGGATGGCCGTTCGCCTGCGACAGCGAAGCTTTATGACGGAGCCTCG
>JBBKWG010000171.1:0-3965 GCA_037968835.1 Paracoccaceae bacterium | reverse complement strand
GCGCGGCTGATCGCGACTATCGCCTCGCCTTCCTCGACGGTCATCGTCATCGGCTTCTCGCAAAGCACGTGGAAACCGCCTTCAAGAAACGACTTGGTGATTTCGAAGTGCGTCGCATTGGGCGTCGCGACCGTCACCAGATCGACCATGTCATCCCGCCCGCTCTCGGTCTCCAGCATTTCGTGCCAGTCGCCGTAAGCCCGCTCGGGAGCGACGCCGAGTTCGCGGGCATAGGCGCGACCGGCGTCCGGATCGTGATCCAGCGCACCGGCAACGAAATCGAACGCCCCATCAAGCCCCGCACCAAGACGATGTGCCGGTCCGATTTGCGAACCCCTGCCACCACCGATCATACCCCATTTTAAACGTGCCATTTCAGCCCTCAAAATCCGATGGATTGCAGATACGCGCGGTTCGCCTTTGCGTCGTCGAGCGGCGAGGTGTCGCCCGCCGGATCGCAGTCCTGTTCGACCGTACACCACCCGTCGTAGTCATGCTCCAGAAGAAGCGCGCGCACGGCGGGAAAATCGACGTCGCCATCGCCAAGATTGCAGAAGATACCTTGCCCGCAGGCGTCATAGAACCCGGTTCTGGCGGCAATTGCGGCAGCTTTCACTTCGGGGTTTATGTCCTTGAAGTGCATGTAGTTTATGCGCTCCATAAGACGCTTCATGAAGCCCACCGGGTCAAATCCGGCATAGGAATGGTGGCCGGTGTCGAAGCAGATGCCAAGGATGCTTTCATCGACTTCGTCCAGCAGCCGTTCAAGTTCGGGCTCGAAGTCGATAAATCCACCGGCGTGGGCGTGAATGCCGACCGTTAGCCCGTAGTCCTCGGCGCCCATCCGCGCCACCGTCGCAATGCGCTCGCGAAAGGCGGACCACTCGTCGCGCCCCATCTGTTCGGCCTCGGACGCGCGGCCCGCCGTCGGCGCACGGCGCGGCGAGATGCTGTCGATCAGAACCAGCCGGTCCGCGCCATGGGCACGCAGCGCCTTGCAGGTGCGAACCGCGCCGTCCATGACATCGTCCCAGGCATCCGGGTCGTGGAACGCGCGGAAGACGACGCCGCCGATCAGCGTCTGCCCATGTTCGTCCAGGGCCTCGGACAAGATCGCAGGGTCTTCCGGCATGAAACCTACCGGGCCAAGTTCGATGCCGGTATACCCGGCCTCGGCGTTTTCTTTCAGCACGCGACGCCAATCCGGGTTTCTCGGGTCGCCCGCAAATTCAACGCCCCACGAACAGGGCGCATTCCCGATCTCAATCATTCAAATCTGATCCTTCAGTAGTCCGACACGCGAACCCAGCGGCGTGTCCGGCTGGAATCGAGCGCGGCAGCGATGATGCGATTGACTTCCAGCCCCTCGGCAAACGTTGGCCAGATCTCGGTGCCGGTTTCAATGGCCCTGAGGAAATCCCGCGCCTCGATGATGATCTGGTCCTGATAGCCTGTGCCATGTCCCGGTCCCTGACAGAACGGTAGATAATCGGGATGTTCCGGGCCGGTCAGAATCTTGCGAAAGCCACGTTCGGCAGGTGGATCGGTCGCGTCATAAAGCCAAAGCGCGTTCTGATCCTCTTGGTCAAAGCGGATGGCGCCACGGGTTCCGTGCACTTCGTAGGCATAGCCCATCTTGCGACCCGTCGCGACGCGGCTGGCGAAAATGTGGCCCTGAACGCCATTCTCGAAGCGGCACATGATCTGTGCCTGATCGTCGTTGGTAACGTCCACTCCGGCGCGGGATTTGTGCACGGTCTCGATCGTCGCGGAAAGCTCGACGATCGGACCGATCAAAGCTCTCGCTGCGTTGATGATGTGCGGTGCAAGGTCTCCCATCGTCCCGTTGGCATCCCCGGTCGTGCGCCACGACGGCGGCGTATCCGGGTCGGCGAAAAAGTCCTCGGTATGCTCGCCCCGAAACCACGTAACGTCGCCGATACGCCCGTTTGCGATCAGGTCGCGCGCAAATTGCGAAGCCGGGGTTCGGATGTAGTTGAAGCCGATCATGTTCGTGACGCCGGACGCCAACGCCGCATCGTTCATGGCGATGCTGTCCGCAAGCGACGCGCCAAGCGGCTTCTCGCACAGCACCGGCTTGCCCAACGCGAACGCGGCCAGCGCAATGTCGCGGTGCGTGTGTTGCGGCGCGGCGATAACGACCGCCTCGACCCGCGGATGGTTCACAAGTTCCCGCCAAGACCCTGTCGCCCGCGCGAATCCGAATTGCTGACGATAGCGTTCCGCAGAGGTTTCGCTTGATGCGCAGATCATTTCCAGACGCGGGCGAAGTGAAGTGTCGAACACGGCACCGACGGCGGAAAAGGCTACGGAATGAGCCTTGCCCATATAGCCTCCGCCAACGATTCCGATGCCGAGTTCGGTCACTTGGCGCGCCTCCAGAAAGAAATTGCAACCGGTTGCAATTTTGTTATCTTCGTTTCGTGCTGTTGGTCAACACGGAATGTTGGCCGGATTGGAAATCGAATGGGGTCTCGCTTGCTGAACCTGTCCCGTGCCCAACCGAAGATGGGCGTCTGATGAAGCGCAAAGCGCAAGCAGACAGACTTCTTGCCGGAATCCGTTTCAATAATTTCGTGATAATCGGTCGCGCGGGAATGGATCTGTTTGCCGATCCGCCGGGAACCGCAACCGAGGACGCCAAGGTGTTTCATGCCGATCTCGGCGGCAGTGCTGCGAATATCGGCGCAGGCATCGTCAAGCTCGGTGGCGCTGCAACGCTTGTCACGCGGGTTTCTGACGACAGTGCCGGACGGTTCTGCGTCAATCGACTGAAGCACTACGGCGTCGAAACCCGGCATGTGACCCCGATCGGCGGCGAGTTCCGCAATTCCCTCGCGCTTTACGAAAGCCGGGTCGAGGGCCATCAATCGGTGATCTACCGCAACGGTGCCGCCGATTTCCAGATGGGGGTCGCGGACGTCGAGGCGGTGGATTACGCACGCTTCGGCGCGCTGATTACCGCAGGCACCGTCTTTGCCGCCGAACCGTCTCGCTCCGCCTCGTTCCACGCGTTTGAATTGGCACAGCGCGCAGGTTTGCCGATCATCTTCGATGTCGACTACCGCCCGTATTCGTGGCCCTCGCCGCAAGTAGCCGAAGAGGTTCTGAGCCGGGCGGCGACGCAATGCGATATGATTGTCGGCAACGACGAGGAGTTCGGGTTCATGGCGGGCGATATCTCGAAAGGACTCGCCAAGGCCAAAGACCTGTCGGAAAGCACGGCGGCCATCATTGTCTACAAAATGGGCGAGAAGGGCGCGGTGACTTTTGCGGACGGAGATGAACTGAGGACGGGAATCTACCGCGTGACCGCGCTCAAACCGACAGGCGCGGGCGACAGTTTCATGGCCGGCGTGATGACCGGGTTGGCCGAGGGGCTTCAGTTGAACGACGCCATTTTGCGCGGGTCCGCCTGCGCCTCGATCACCGTTTCAAAGCCGGGCTGCGCGCCTGCGATGCCCGATCGCGACACGCTCGAAGCGTTTCTGGCCGATCACCCCGGCCCAACCGAAACCGAAGGACACACCGATGCACATTCCGCCATTTGACAACAAGAACCGTCCGATCGTCGATGTCGGCGACAAGTCGGTGCCGCTGAACTACTTCAACATCGTCAAGCTGAAGCGGGGACAGGCCTTTGAATACGCGGTGCCGGGATTCGAGACCTGCATCGTTCCGGCAACCGGCACGCTCGATGTCGAGGTCGAAGGCTTCATTGCAAGCGACATCGGAACGCGTGTCGAAGACGTGTGGGACGGCGAACCCGAAGGCGTCTATGTGCCATCAGGCGCGCGCGCGACGATGGTCTGCAAGAGCGATGCGGCGGAAGTTTTCGTCGCCGGTGCGAAGTTCGATCAGGTGCTGGAGCCGTTTGCGGTCAGGGCCGACGAGCTTGATACGGTTCAGTATGGATCGGACGACACCAAGACCCACCGCAAGAT
>JBBKWG010000170.1:0-3636 GCA_037968835.1 Paracoccaceae bacterium | reverse complement strand
GACACCATGCACCCCGACGTGGAAATCGCGGACTGGCTTTCGGACCGCTATCCCGACGAAATGACCGTGGTCATGCAGCACTGGTTCGACAACCTCGAAGTCACCGACGAGGGCTTTTCCGTCACGTTGAACTTCGGCGACAATCCTGAACCGCTCTATATCCCCTACGATGCGATCCGCACCTTCGTCGATCCATCGGTCGAATTCGGCCTGCGGTTTGAAACCCAGGATGACGACGAGGACGAGGACGGCGATGATGACGATGGATCTTCGCCAGACAAGAAATCGGTTCCCAAAGCCGACGGCGAGGCCGAAATCGTGAGCCTGGACAGCTTTCGCAAGTAAAATCTTCTGCGATTGCCGCAGGTCTGCCGCGCCTTTCCCCGTTTTCCGCCACAATTCGCCACCACGCTCGGCAGCGAGTTGGATCAGGGGAATCGACAATGTTCTTTCGCAATCTCACGCCCAAAAGGGGTGTTACCCTCGATATCACGCTGGCCGAAGTGCATCTTCCGGTGCGACTTGGGCATCGTGACGCGGAAACCGTGTTTGCCCATCCGCTCGGTCGCCAGATGGCGGCGGCGGGGCTTGGCATCATCACCGAATGCCGCGCCCGCGAACGCGCGCCCGGCGATCTCAGCAGCGTCGAATTGAACCTTGGCATGACCGATCCGTCCCGCGGCGGTCTGGAAACGGTCGCCCGTATGCTCAACCACCTTCACGCCCCCTGCGGATCGTCGATCCGGCTTTGCGACGGTGGCATTCCGATGGTGTTCGGCACCACCGAGGGACTTGAACTGTCGCTTGGAAATAACCTTGCCCCGGACGCGGACTCGCGTCGCACGCTTGCCCGCACCTGCGCCGAGGCGCTGAAGGGTCAGGGTATCTTCCGCGGTTGGGTAAAGCGACATGACAGCACGGTTTTCTACTTTTACGGGGCCGATTTCATGCGCATGCAGGAACGCCTCAGCGCGGCCCTCGGCGGCATTGACGCCGTTGCGCGCCGCATGGCCTGACACGCTCACCGATTGCACCCGCCGCGCCGCTTGCCTATAGCTTGCCTCGCCTATGCCGAGGAGCGCGCCGATGTCCGACACCCGCACTGAAACCGACAGTTTTGGCCCGCTCGAGGTGCCGTCGGACAAATACTGGGGCGCACAAACCCAGCGCAGCCTGATCAATTTCCCGATTGGCTGGGAAAAACAGCCCGTCGCCATCGTCCGCGCGCTCGGCGTGATCAAGCAGGCCTGCGCCGTGGCCAACAAGGCCGCAGGCGCGCTCGACGCCACCAGGGCGGACGCCATCATCGAAGCCGCAGGCGAAGTAGTGGACGGCAAACTCGACGATCACTTTCCGCTGGTCGTCTGGCAGACCGGTTCGGGCACCCAGTCCAACATGAATGCCAACGAGGTCATCGCAAATCGCGCCATCGAAATCCTTGGCGGCACGATCGGATCGAAAGACCCGGTGCACCCCAACGATCACGTCAACATGGGCCAGTCGTCCAACGACACTTTCCCGACCGCGATGCACATCGCGACGGCAATGACCGCACGTGATATTACGCTACCGGGACTGAAGAAACTCCACGAAGTCCTTGAAAGAAAATTAAAAGAATTCGACGGCGTCATAAAGATCGGGCGCACCCACACGATGGATGCGACCCCGCTGACGCTGGCGCAGGAATTCTCGGGCTATGCCCATCAGGTCGCCAAATCCATCGAACGTATCGAGGCGGCCCTTGGCGACATCTACGAACTTGCCCAAGGCGGAACCGCCGTCGGCACCGGGCTCAACACCCGTCCGGGCTGGGATACCGAGGTCGCGGCCAACATGGCGACGATCACCGGCCTGCCCTTCGTCACCGCCCCCAACAAGTTCGAGGCGCTCGCAGCCCACGACGCGATGGTTGCGATGTCGGGCGCGCTCAAGGCAACCGCCGCGAGCCTCTTCAAGATCGCCAACGACATCCGCCTGCTCGGCTCCGGCCCGCGCTGTGGCCTTTACGAATTGCTGCTGCCGGAAAACGAGCCCGGCAGTTCGATCATGCCCGGCAAGGTCAATCCGACCCAATGCGAGGCCATGACGCAGGTCTGCGCTCACGTCATCGGCAACGACGCAGCCGTCGGTTTCGCCGGATCGCAGGGACATTTCGAGTTGAACGTCTACAAGCCGATGATCGCCTATAACGTACTGCAATCCTTGCAACTTCTGGGCGATGCGGCATCCGCGTTCACCGACAATTGCGTCTCGGGAATTCGCGCCAACACCGACCGGATCGAAAAACTGATGCGCGAGTCGCTGATGCTGGTCACCGCGCTGGCTCCGACGATCGGCTACGACAACGCCACCAAGGTCGCCAAGACCGCCCACAAGAACGGCACCACGCTGAAAGAAGAAGCCATCGCCCTCGGCTTTGTTGACGAGGCGACATTCGATTCAGTCGTGCGACCGGAAAAAATGATCGGACCCAAAACATGACCACCGACCCCTCGAACTTGAACCGCGCCCGTAAAGAAAAGACCAAGAACGCCCGTAAGGCCGAAGCCGACGGCAATGCCCTGAAATTCGGGCGCTCGAAAGAAGAGAAATTGGCGCAGGCCAAGGCAGCCGTCGCGGCGTTGAAAAAGCACGACGGTCACAAGATCGAGGAATGAGCACACGGCCGGTCAAACGGTCCCTGACCCTGAAAGGCCATCGCACCTCGGTGTCGCTAGAGGACGCCTTCTGGCGCGCATTTCGCGAGATTGCTACGGAAAAACAGCGTGCGCTCAACGACTTGGCGGCTGAAATTGATGCCGAGCGAGGCGTCGACTGCGGCCTCGCATCAGCGATCCGCCTCTATGTTCTGAAGCACTATCGTGAACGTTAAAGCAAGCTTTCCCTAGCGCAAGCCGGCCTCCAGAACGATCCCGTCCCGCGACCGCACCGTCAGATGCGCGACCGGCACCGGAATTTCCAGAACCTCGAACCGGAAACGCGCCATCAGGGCCGCCACCAGAACCGCTGCTTCGGCCATCGCGAACCCTGCACCGGGGCAAACCCGTGGGCCGGACGAAAACGGCAAGAACGCCTCGCGGAGCGGCGTGCCAAGCGACCACCGGGCCGGATCGAAGGCGTCCGGGTTCTCCCATAGCCGTTCGTGACGACCAAGATGCCACGGCGAAATAACAACCTGACTTCCCATTTTGACGTCTCTCTTGCGGAAGGTCTCGTCACGCTTCGTCTCGCGCACCATCATCGGCACTGGAGGATACAGCCGCAATGTCTCGCGCAGGACATCACGGGTGGCACGCATCGCGGACAGACCGGAGAACTGCTTTTTAGACATAAATTCAAAGGCTTCGGTGGCGACCTTATCCCCCCAATCCGGCGCGGCAGCCAGCAACCAGAGCGCCCAGCTCAGAAGCGCCGCGCTTGTCTCGTGGCCCGCGAGAAAGAAGATCGCGACCTGATCGACCATCTCGGCCTGCGAAAACGTCTCGCCGGTTTCGGGATCGGGAGTCGTCATGATCTTGGTCGCCAGATCGTCGGGCGCGCGCCCGGCATCAATCTCGAACTGACGCGCCGCCACCAGCCCCGCGATCAGCCTACGCAATCGCTGCGCCGCGTCGCGCGTGCGCCGCCTGTGCCAAA
>JBBKWG010000169.1:0-2818 GCA_037968835.1 Paracoccaceae bacterium | reverse complement strand
GCGTCTTCGATCACCAGCGGCTTGTCGAGTGCGCCCGGTTCGGTCATAGTCAAATCGCTCGCCGTCAGGATGACAGCGCCATTGGTGCTCGCCCAGACATGAGCCAGGTGTGTCTTGCCCGCACCCTTGGGACCCGTCAGAACCAGTTTGCCGCTCGGCCAGGCGTCGGGAGCATCGAGGCGCGCGACGGCCAAGGCGTTGGCGTCCGAGACGAAAAAATCCTCGCGGCCAAGCGCCGTGCGCACCGGCAGATCGAATGTCAGCTGTTCGGCCATGAGCCTAGCCGTCGTCCTCGTTGGAAACACCCGTGTAAAGACGGCTTTCGCGATAACGCTCGACAATGAAACGGGTGATGACACCAAGAGCGGCGGCGACGGGAACCGCGACCAACAATCCGACGAAGCCGAACAACGCACCGAATGCCGAGAGGGAAAAAATCAGCCAGACCGGATGCAGTCCGACCGATGAGCCGACAAGGCGCGGGGTCAGGATATTGCCTTCGACGAATTGCCCGCTTTGGAAGATTGCCCAGACCAGAACGATCCAGAGCCAGTCGCCCCAGAATTGAAACAGCGCCAGACCAATGGCAAGGATGCCGCCGACCAGCGCGCCGACATATGGGATGAAGGTTAGCGCCCCTGCGACAAACCCTACGACCAGCCCGAAGTTCAGTCCCACCAGCATGAGAGCCACGGCGTAGAATGTGCCGAGGATCAGACAGACCGTGCCTTGCCCGCGAACAAATCCGGCGAGCGTGCGGTCGATGTCGACTGCGATCTTGCGGATTGTCGGGGCATGGTCGCGTGGCAACAGGCCGTCGATGCGGGCAACCAGATTGTCCCAGTCATAGAGAAGATAGAAGGCGACGACCGGCACGATCACGAACAGCACAAGCACGTTCACCAACCCGGAAAATGACGACAAAACCGTGTTCAGCACTTCGCCGCCACGCGCGCCTATCGTATCGCCGACCGACGCTAGCGACCGGCGTATTGTCGAATTCGCGTCGCCAAGTTCTGGGAATCGCTCGGTCAGGAATGCTTGCAGGTTCGAGGCGATCCTTGGCGCGGTGCCGATCAGGTCGGCGGTCTGGGTGATGAGCGTCGGCACAACCAGAAGCGCGAGGACAACGAATGTCAGCAGCGCGCCGATGGTGATGATGCCGGTAGCAAGACCACGCGAACACCCGATTTTCTGCAGCCGGTCCGCAATGGGGTCGAGGAAATAGGCGATGGCTGCGCCGAGCGCAAAAGGCAGGATGACGTCGCCAAGGAGCCAGAGCACCAGCAGAAAAACCGCTGCCGCGACGCCCCAGTATTTCGCCTGTTCCCGAACCGGAAGGGCCATGTGCGCTCCTCGTGCTGTGTCTGTTCCGTCTTCGCGCATGGCTGCGCGGGGTGCAAGGGCTTGTAGCGTGCAAGATGCTTGGCTGTGCTTGCCTGCGACGAGGCTATGGCCTAGACGACGAAGACGCGAAACACCAAGAAAGACTGCCGCAAATGCGCCTGACCCGCTATTTTCTGCCCGTTCTCAAGGAAACGCCGTCCGAGGCCCAGATCGTCAGTCACCGGCTGATGCTGCGGGCCGGGATGATCAAGCAGGCGAGCGCTGGAATCTATTCGTGGCTGCCGCTTGGCTACAAGGTTCTGCGCAACCTCGAGCAGATCGTCCACGAGGAGCAGCAGCTCGCCGGACACATCCCGCTTTTGATGCCGACGCTGCAATCCGCGGATTTGTGGCGCGAGAGCGGGCGCTATGACGATTATGGACAGGAAATGCTTCGGATCACTGACCGGCACGGGCGCGACATGCTTTACGGCCCCACCAACGAGGAATTGATCACCGACATTTTCCGTTCCAGCGTAGGAAGTTACAAAGATCTTCCGCTGACGCTTTACCATATCCAGTGGAAATTCCGTGACGAAATCCGGCCGCGTTTCGGGGTGATGCGAGGCCGCGAATTTCTGATGAAGGACGGCTACAATTTCGATCTGACCAAGGAAGACGCGCTGCATTCCTATAATCGGCATCTGGTGAGTTACCTGCGCACATACGAGCGGATGGGACTTCAGGCGATCCCGATGCGAGCGGACTCGGGGCCGATCGGTGGCGACGACACCCACGAGTTCCTGGTGCTGGCGGATACCGGCGAGTCCGAGGTGTTTTATGACAGCGCGATCACGGATCTGCGGTTTGGTGACCGTGCCATCGACTACGACAGCCATGACGAATGCCGCACCGTCTTGGACGAATTCACATCGCGGTATGCCCGCACCGATGAAACCCACGTCGTCGGCGAGTTCGAGGCGCAGGTTCCGGAGGGGCGTCGTCGTTCGGCGCGGGGGATCGAGGTCGGGCAAATCTTCTATTTCGGCATCAAGTATTCCGAGCCGCTGGGCGCGATGGTGCAGGGTCCTGACGGTGCGAAGGTTCCGGTCCACATGGGCTCGCACGGGATCGGCGTGTCACGGCTTGTCGGTGCGATCATCGAGGCGAACCACGACGACAAGGGCATCATCTGGCCCGAAGGCGTGACCCCGTTTCACGCCGGGATCGTCAATTTGCGTCAGGGCGACAGCGCCACCGACGCGGCCTGCGACGGGCTATACAAGGCATTGACTGAGAGGGGACTCGAGCCGCTTTACGACGACCGCGACGAGCGGGCGGGTGCCAAGTTTGCAACGATGGACCTGATCGGATTGCCGTGGCGGATCACGGTCGGACCGCGCGGACTGGAAAAGGGCGTGGTCGAACTGACCAGCCGACGCACCGGTGACGTCGAGGAAATGTCGGTGGAGGCAGCCGTGGCACGCGTAGC
>JBBKWG010000168.1:0-10524 GCA_037968835.1 Paracoccaceae bacterium | reverse complement strand
CGACTGATGTCGCAAGGAACCGCCAGCGCCGCATTCCCGATATCACCGGCCAGTTCGACAATGGCCTCGCGACCACGGGCCAAAAGAACGACATTCGCACCAGCGTCTGAAAAGATCCGCGCCGCGGCCGCGCCGATACCCCTGCTGGCTCCGGTAATCATCACACATTTGCCTTGAACAGCCATGTCGGCCTCCATTTCGCCTTACTGCGTGCTATCGCAGCCACGCTGAAGCTTCCAGTAATCTCGTTGATATCGGTGCCTTGACGCGCCTTCTCCACGCGCGGATTGTAGCGGCACCCAATTTCCCTCCGGATATCCAATTATGAAACATTTACGCATAGTGACCCTGACCTCCGCGCTTGCCCTTTCGGCAGGCCCGGCGCTTGCCGAAATTTCCGCCGAAGCCCTGTGGGCCGACTGGAAGTCGCTCGTCGAAAGCTACGGCATGAGCATTTCAATCAACGATGAAAACATGTCAGGCGATACTCTGACGATTTCCGGCCTGACCATGTCGTCCGACGTAGCGCCTCAGGGCAAGGCCGTCATCACCATGGACGAAATTTCCTTTCGGGAACTCAGCGACGGCACGGTAGCGATTTCGATGTCCGAAAGTGTTCCGGTTCTTGCCGACGTGACCAATTCCGAGGGCGAGACGGCGCAAGTTGGCTTTGTCTTGCGTCAGCCAGGTCTGAGCATGGTCGCGTCCGGCGATGCTGACCTGATCCGGTACGAATTCGAAGGACCGGAAATGTCGATCGGAGAGATGACGATCAGCGGCCCCGAAGTCCCCGAAGCCTTTGCGATGGATATGGACTTCACCGCAACCGGGCTTTCTGGTTATGCCGAAATTGGCTCCGGTGAAATGCGGGCGTTCGACAGCGTCACCAACATCGACGCGATGGCAATGCTGATCGATTTCGCTGACCCGACCGGCGAAGAAGGGCGTGTGGAAGTCCGCTTTGAATTGCAGGACATGATGCAGGCGACAAAGGGCCAGATCGGTCAATTGGAGCTTGATATGTCCGCCGCCGAGATGATCGAGAGCGGCTTGCGCCAGACTGGAACTGCGACTTACGGCCCGGTTCAGTACACGATCGCCGCAGATACTCCCGATGGCGCGTTCCAAATTGCGGCCTCGGCTGCGTCCGGCACGCTCGACATGGCATTCGACGAGAACGGCATCAACTATGGCGGCACCAATCTCGACGCGACGATGACGATATCGGGTGACATGATCCCGTTTCCTCCGCTGACGTTCTCGATGGCCGAAAGCGGCGGGCGTTTCGCCATTCCGCTGGTCCCGTCCGACGAATCGCAAGGCATTGAACTGGTCATGCGCCTCGTCGATCTGAAAGTCGACGACATGCTGTGGGGTATGATTGACCCGACTGGCGTGCTTTCGCGGGATCCCGCGACCGTCGTTCTGGACCTGAGCGGAATGGTCACGCTGACCGAGGACTTCACCGATCCGGAATATGTTGAGAAGCCAGAGTCTCCTCCTGGCCAGATTGACGCGTTGAATGTGAATGAGCTGACGGTTTCCATCGCCGGTGCGGAACTGACAGGTGACGGTGCGTTTACGTTCGACAATTCCACGCCAATGCCAACGCCTTCGGGGACAGCCAATCTGGCGCTGACGGGGGCCAATGCGCTGATGGACAACCTTGTCAGCATGGGTCTCTTGCCTGAAGATCAGGCGATGGGTGCGCGCATGATGCTGGGTCTGTTTGCACGTCCTGGCGACGGCGAAGACAGCCTTGTGTCGACCATCGAAGTCAAGGAAGACGGTTCGATCCTGGCGAACGGCCAGCGCATCAAATAGCCCCCTCCGGGCGTCGCAGGATTGCTGCTGCGCCCGGGTCGCCTTGCACAGCGAGGCCGCGCGGACTACCTCGGGTTCAGCCACAACGGAGCCCTCATGCCCGCCACACTTGAAAACCTTGCAGATGATCTTCTTTCCGCAGCCAGACGGGCTGGCGCCGACGCTGCGGATGCGGTGGCCAACCGGGGCACCTCCGTGTCGATCGAAGTGCGCGACGGGTCGCTTGAGCACGCCGAACGTGCCGAAGGCGTCGAAATCGGTCTGCGGGTCCTGATCGGAAAGCGTCAGGCCTGCGTGTCGGCATCCGATATCAACCCGGAAACCATTCGCACTATGGCCGAGCGCGCGGTCGTCATGGCTCGTCTTGCCCCTGAAGACCCCAACATCGGGCTGGCCGACACCGATCAACTGGCTCAACATTGGGACGTCGCCCGGCTTGATCTGGTCGAGGACGCACCCGAGCCGTTGCCCGCCGCATTGCAGAACGCTGCCTCAATTGCCGAAGCGGCAGCGCTTGCGCACAAGGGCATCAGTCAGGTTCAGTCAGCGAGTGCCTATTATTCCAGAAGTGCCATGCATTTGGCGGCAACAAACGGATTTTCTGGTGGCTATTCCCGATCGTCCCACGGTCTGTCCTGCGTTGCCATCACCGGTGAAGGCACCGGCATGGAGCGTGACTATTTCGGCGATGCTCGTATCTATCACTCGGATCTGACGGCGCCCGAGGACGTCGGTCGGATCGCGGCCGAGCGGGCCCTTGGACGCGCCGGTGCACGGAAGCCGAAAACGGGTGCTTACCCGGTGCTTTACGACGAGCGCATAGCTTCAGGTCTGATCGGACATCTTCTGCAGGCCGCGAACGGCATGATGATCGCGCGCGGTTCAAGCTGGCTGCGCGATGCACTTGGCAAACAGGTTCTGCCCGCTCATCTTTGCATCGTCGAAGACCCGCACCGCGCGCGTGTCTCATCTTCGCGCCCCTTCGATGGCGAGGGTCTGCCGACCGCGCGCCGCGCAATCGTCGAAAACGGCACACTCACCGGGTGGACGCTTGATCTTGCCACCGGGCGCAAACTTGGCATGCCCAGCACCGCCAGCGCCGCACGCGGACCGTCGACCCCGCCCTCGCCCGTCACCGGAAACATTGCGCTGACCGAAAGCGACCAGTCGCGCGAGGATCTTCTTCGCGATATGGGCACCGGTCTTCTGGTCACCTCACTCATCGGTTCGTCGATAAATTCGACCACCGGCGACTATTCTCGCGGTGCGTCGGGCTTTTGGGTCGAGAACGGCGAAATTGTTTGGCCCGTCAACGAATGCACGATCGCAGGCAATCTACGCGAGATGCTGATGACGATCCGGCCCGCCAATGATGCGCGACCTTGGTTATCGCGTGTCGTTCCCTCGCTACTGGTCGAAAGCATGACCCTTGCCGGAGAGTGACATTGCCCTGCTTGCGGACGCGGCACTTGAAGCCGGTGCCATCGCTCGCAGGTTCTGGCGCGAAGACCCGCAAGTCTGGGACAAGGGCGGCGACGATCCGGTAAGCGAGGCCGATTTCGCCGTCGATAGCCACCTGAAGGCAAGACTTCTGGGTTCGCGCCCCGGCTATGGCTGGGTCAGCGAAGAGACCGAAGACGATCTTGCCCGCCTCTCCGCAACGCACGTCTTCATCGTCGATCCTATCGACGGCACGCGCAGCTTCGTCGCTGGCGAAAAGACCTGGGCGCATTCTCTGGCGATAGCGCAGGAGGGTCGCATCGTTGCTGCCTGCGTCTATCTTCCGGTGCGCGACAAGCTGTACCTTGCGACTGACGGTGGTGGCGCCACGATGAACGGCGTTTCGATCAATGCGTCTGATCGCCCCGAGGTGACTGGAGCATCCGTTCTCAGTCCCCGCGTCACATTCCAGGATCGCTTCTGGAAAGATGGACCGCCAGAAGTCGACCGGCACTTTCGCCCCTCGTTGGCGTATCGCCTGTCACTGGTCGCCGAAGGTCGTTTCGACGGAATGCTGACGCTGCGACCCAGTTGGGAATGGGATATTGCGGCAGGTGCGCTGATCGCGACCGAGGCCGGCGCGACGGTGACGGACCGAAAAGGTGGAACCTTGTCGTTCAACAGTGTCGTTCGTCAGACTTCGGGCGTCATTGCCGCGTCCGCTGGCGTCCATCAGGGTTTGCTGGACGCATTGGCCGAGCGCGAGTAGTTGCCGTCATCCCCCCGGCTTGACCCTGACCTTGCATCCTCTAGGCTCGCCGTTCGAACTATCGGAGAGCCTTCATGACCCAGCGCCTGCATCTCGTCTTTGGCGGCGAACTTGTCGACCCGAGCAAGAACGAATTCAAGGACGTCGACGACCTACACGTTGTCGGGATCTTCCCTGATTACCAGTCTGCCTATAACGCGTGGAAATCTGAAGCTCAGCGGACCGTCGACAATGCGCACATGCGCTATTTCATCGCTCATTTACACCGGCTTCGCGACGAAGAAGCCGCTGCATCTACGACCGAGGAACTTGGAAAATAGGATGGCAACTTCGCGCTTCGTATCGCGGCTCATCGGTGCCGCAGAACGTCTGCGCGCATTGCTTGGGCCGCAAACAGTGGACCCACCCGTTCCAAGTGACACCCCACAAGCAGCAGAGCGGCAGGGGAAGCCGACACAGGACCGCCCCGAGGGGTGCCTGATGTGGCTTCACGCGGCAACCCCGTCGGAAACCGGCGCATCTTTGGCGCTGGCGCAGGAACTCGCACGCCTTCGCGCCGAACCCATCCACACGCTGATCACTACAAACCGCAATGGCTCTCTAATTCCGGCAATCGCTAAAGGCGCGGTGCACCAACTTGCGCCAAGCGAAAATACGGAATCTGTCAGACGATTTCTCGCCCACTGGAAGCCGGACGTCGGAGTATTTCTCGGTCCCCCGGATCGGCCAATCCTCATTTCGCAGGCCAAAGAGAGCGGCACACTGTTATTCCTCGCCGCATCCGAACGTGGCGACGCTTCCGAAAAGCCGCGCCTGCCCAATCTCTCGGTTTCTCTGCTAGGAAACTTCCGGGTGTGTCTCGCGGCATCGGCGGCGGATGCGCAGGTATATCGCCGGGACGCTCCGGGCAAGGGTTGGGTCGAGATTATCGGCCCGCTTTCGGACACCTCCCACGCGATCCACTGCAACGAAGGCGAGCGCGACACACTGGCGCGGTTGCTCGGCGGGCGTCCCGTCTGGCTTGCAGCGCAAGTCACAGCCGACGAAATCGTCGCATCCGAATTGGCCCAGCGGCGCGCGCTGCAAGCTGCGCATCGCCTGCTGCTCATTATCGTGCCACGCAATCCTGACGACGGACCTGCCATTGCAGAGACACTGGAGGGTCAAGGCTGGCACACCTCTCTGAGAAGTGCCGGCGGCGAACCGGCCGAGAACGTCCAGATTCACATCGCGGATACCATCGATGAAATGGGCCTGTGGTATCGCCTCGCACCGATCACGTTCATCGGTGGCTCGTTGACCGCAACCAGCGAGCCTTCGGACCCATTCGAGCCCGCGGCTCTTGGCTCAGTCGTGGTGCACGGCCCGAACCTCGGTCGCTCCGAGTCGCGCTTCACGAGATTGGCCGATGCGGGCGCGAACTACCCGATCATGAGCGCGACAGACCTTGGCGCCGCGATCCTCACGCTTTTAGCGCCCGACCGCGCAGCGAAGCTGGCTCACGCTGGCTGGTCCGCGACAACCGAAAGTGCACCAGTCGTGGAGCGGCTGGCGCAGCTCATGGACGAGGCTCTCGACGAACGGGATGTGGCTTGATGCAGCCACCGGCATTCTGGACCAACCCACCCGACGCACCTGGCTGGCAGGCAAAAGCCCTCGCGCCGCTCGGTGGAATTTACGCAATGGTGACCTCAAGACGTGTCGCACAGCCTGCGACTGTTACAGCCTCCTGCCCAGTGATCTGCGTCGGTAACCTGAACGTTGGCGGGACCGGCAAGACACCGACGGTCATCGCCCTATTGGAGCGTCTATCAGATCGACAGGTGCAGGTGGTCAGCCGTGGCTATGGCGGCACCGAACCGGGTCCGCTCCGCGTTGACGAGCGCCGACACAGCGCGTCGGCAGTTGGCGACGAGCCGCTGCTACTGTCGGCTTTCGCGCCGACTTGGATTGCCAGAAATCGTGCCGCAGGTGTTCAGGCGGCCGAAGCAGCCGGGGCCGACGTCATAATCCTCGACGACGGGTTTCAAAACCCGAGCGTCGCGAAGGATCTGAGCATCATTGTCGCGGACGCCATGGTGGGTTTTGGCAACGGATGCGTTCTGCCCGCCGGTCCGCTGCGAGAGCCTGTGTCCAAAGGCTTGAAGCGGGCAGGTCTTTTGCTGACCATCGGTCCACCAGATGCGCAGAAGCACTTCGATTCCATCTGGAGTGGCGATATATCTCTGCCGCACGCGACCGGACAGCTTGTCCCGCTATCCACCGGGATGGACTGGACCGATCTGCGCGTCATGGCGTTCGCGGGTATCGGCAATCCATCGAAATTCTTCACGACGTTGCGAGATCTTGGCGCAATTCTCGTCCGCGCCGAGCCTTTGGATGATCACCAGCCCCTCACTGAACCCTTGATGAAGCGTCTCGAAGCCGAGGCGGCAGCGATTTCCGCCCAGCTTGTGACGACTGAAAAAGATGCGGTGCGACTTCCGCAAGGCTTCAGCCAAAAGGTGCTGACGCTTCCGGTTCGGCTGCGATTTGATGAACCAGCGATTATCGACGCTGCACTTAGTCGGATCGGCCTGATCTGATCCGCTCGCCGTCCTGATCCAGTTTCGGGGCCGCGCGGACCGGAGCAAGTTCAGCCCCGGAAAACCTGAACGGCGCGCGAACGCCCGGAACCTCTCCATCGGCCACCTGCATTCCACGAGCGACCACCTGCGGATCGGCAAAGACCTCCGACATGTCATTGATCGGTCCAGCCGGAACCCCAGCGACCTCGCAGGCCCCAAGCAAATCGGCTTTGGTGCGTTGCAGGGTCTTTGTCGTCAGAAGACGGGTCAGGGCGTCGCGATTGGCAATCCGGTCCGCGTTCGTTCTGTATTCGGGCGCGTCAGCCAACTCGGGCAGCTCCAGCAACATGCATAAACGCCGATACTGGGCGTCGTTTCCAGTCGCGATGATGATCCAACCGTCGGCACAGTCAAAGACCTGATACGGCGTCAGGTTCTGATGCTTGTTGCCGATACGCTCCGGCGCTTTGCCGGTTGAAAGATAATTGAGCGCCTGATTGGCGGTCACGCTTACGGCGGTATCCAGAAGCGCCATGTCGATATGCTGCCCCTGTCCCGTTTCATTGCGCTGGTGCAAAGCGGCCTGAATGGCAATGACCGAGTAGAGACCCGTAAAGAGATCGGTGATGGCGACGCCGGTCTTTTGCGGTTGCCCTTCTGGATCGCCGGTAACGGACATCAATCCGGACATGCCCTGAATGATGTAATCATAGCCCGCCCGGTGCGCGTAAGGACCGGTCTGGCCGAACCCTGTGATCGAACAATAGACCAGACGCGGGTTCAGTTGCGACAACGACGCATAATCCAGCCCGAACTTCGCCAGACCGCCAACCTTGAAATTTTCGATAAAGACATCGGCCTCACGCACCAAGCGGCACACCAGTGTGCGACCCTCTTCGGTCTTGAGGTCCGCCACCACCGACGCTTTGCCGCGATTTGTGGAATGAAAATAGGCTGCCGAACGATCATTGCCGCGGTCGATGAAAGGCGGACCCCATTTCCGGGTATCGTCGCCTTCGGGGCTTTCCACCTTGATGACTTCCGCCCCAAGGTCGGCGAGCGTCTGACCGGCCCAGGGACCGGCCAGAACGCGTGCCAACTCGACGACCTTCAAGCCGTGAAGTGGCGTCATTACTTGGCCAGAGCGGCGTCGATGATAGGCTTCATTTCGTCGTAGGGCATGTTGGAATATTTCTTGCCGTCGATTATGAACGTCGGCGTCGAATTGATGTCGTCCTCTTCCGAGCGTTTCTGCCAAAGCGCGTACAGCGCCTGCGCATTGTCGCCATCGGTGAGGCATTGATCCAACTGGACGTCGGTCAATCCGGCGGTCTTGCCGAACTTGCGCAGGCTGCCAACGATTTCCGATGGATCTTCCTGGCGCGCCCAGACGCTTTGCTGGTCATAAATCATATCGGAAATTCCGAAGTAGCGGTTCTCGGCCCCTTCGCCGCAACGTGCGACGATCGACGCCCAAAGTCCGAAACGATCGAAATAGACTTCGCGGTAAATGAAGTTGATCTTGTCGGTGTCAATGAAATCGGCCTTGAGTTTCTTGAAGCCATCCGCGTGGAAAGCAGCGCAATGTGGGCAGGTGAACGACGCGTATTCGATCACGGTCACCGTGGCGTCGGGGTTGCCCAGCGACATCTCGGCAATCATCGAAGTATCGACGTCGGCGGCATCCTGCGCGGTCGCGGTCTGCAACGAGAACGCCAGTGCGGCGAACAGGGCGAAAGTAAAGGCGGCAAATGCCGTTATGGGTCGGGTCATAATCGCGAAACCTTTGTTACTGTTTTTTCAGAGATAGAACGTTAGCCCCCAGACGTTCAAGCGCCGCGCGCAATTCAGCGTTGCCCACATCTTTGGCGGCGGCGGCGGCTGCAGGCGGAACGGGCGTATCGGCGAACGACCGATCCTCATCGGCTTTGATCGGCGCAAAGACTGCCTGACCGTCTGAAAATCCTGTTGCGGCCGTCTGGGTAAGGCGGATTTTTTGTATCGCAGCATAGCCGTAGCAGGCGTTGACCCGCTCTCGGATCTTTTCCTTTTGCATCTCCAGCATCGGCGCCTGCGCCCCGGTGGTCAGAACTGTGAGCGTAGCGCCAAAACCGCGACCATAGCTGATTTCCACCGGTCGCGCCGACGACGCCACTTCCGGGCCGACAATCTCGGCCCAATGCGTCAAAAGTCGCGAAACCGCGAATCCTCTGCTTTCGCCGGCAGAGCGCACACGACCCGCGACAAGGCTTGCAGCGCGTTCGAACCCGCGCTTGCGACGATTGGGGAGTGCGATCTTGCTGCCCGACATCCTATGGCCTTCACATCCGCTTGCCTTCGGCGATAACGCCTCCATTCTAAGGCATGGCGCAACCGGCGCCAGCCAAAACCCGAAACTGGAGCGATAAAGATTGCGTGACGCACACCAGACAGAGCCGCGCGCCGATAACTTGCTGACATGGTACGACGCACATGCGCGTGTCATGCCGTGGCGCGTCGCGCCCGCCGAACGTCAAGGCGGCAAGCGCCCCGATCCGTATCGCGTCTGGCTGTCCGAGGTGATGCTACAGCAGACGACTGTAGCCGCAGTCAACACCTATTTCCTTCGCTTTATTGAGCTTTGGCCCGATGTGACGGAACTTGCGGCGGCAGCGGATGACGCGGTGATGGGGCAATGGGCGGGACTTGGATACTACGCCCGCGCCCGCAATCTGCTGAAATGCGCACGCACGGTCGTTGCCGAATACGACGGCCGTTTTCCGGACACGCGAGAAAAATTACTCACGCTTCCGGGGATCGGTCCCTATACCGCCTCTGCCATCGCCGCGATCGCATTTGATGAACCGGCAACGGTTGTTGATGGCAATGTAGAAAGGGTCATGGCGCGCCTCTTTGCCATCACGACTCCGCTGCCGACGGCCAAGTCTGAATTGACGGCGCTGGCAGAAAGGCTGACCCCCACCAAGCGTCCGGGGGATTATGCGCAGGCAGTCATGGATCTCGGCGCCACGATCTGCACTCCGCGCAATCCGTCGTGCGGGATCTGCCCGTGGTTAGAAAATTGTCAGGCGCGCGCGCTCGGAATTGCCGGCGATTTGCCCACTCGTATCGCAAAAAAGCAGAAACCAGTGCGTTACGGCATCGCCTATGTCGCGCGGCGCAACGATGGCGCGTGGCTAGTGGAAAGACGCCCCGATAGTGGGTTGCTGGGCGGCATGTTCGGCTGGCCCGGCACTGGTTGGAGCGAGGATGCGCCGGGCGAAACGCCACCAGTTACGGCCGATTGGTTCGATCCGGGCGGTGAAGTGCGCCACACCTTCACGCACTTCCATCTACGTCTTGGACTGCGATGCGCCACGGTTCCGGACGATACCGTTCCAAACACCGGCCAATTCGTCGCCACGGCCGATTTTCGTCCAATTGATCTTCCAACCGTGATGCGCAAAGTCTTTGACCTCGCGTCCGACATTAACGGACAGGATTGAGACATCGCGGCAATCGGCGCTAAACTGACTGCATGACACCTGAAATCGAAAACACTTCGGCGAATGCATTCCCGGGAAGGCTGCTGCAAGCTTTGCCGTTCTGGCTGTCGCTGACGCTGATCCCGATCGCATACATAGCCGCAGCAAATGGCGGGTGGACACTACTTCTGATGCCACTTGCCACGTGGGGATTTATCGCGACCATGGATGCCGTTGCGGGCGTCACCTCTGAAAGTCTCGATCCTCAGACGCCGGTCGACCAGTTGTTCTGGCACCGCGCCATCACTCTGATCTGGCCGCCTGTCCAGATTGCGACCACATTCACAATTCTCGGCTGGCTCACATGGAGCGATCATCTCGCGACCTGGGAGAAGGTCGGCGTCTTTCTCGGTATCGGGATCATCAGCGGAACGATCGGTATCGTCTATGCGCACGAGTT
>JBBKWG010000167.1:0-15300 GCA_037968835.1 Paracoccaceae bacterium | reverse complement strand
GCCTGCGCCACCGCCATGCCGTAGCCCGGTATGATGATGATGCTGTCAGCGTCGTTCAGCGCCGCCGCGACGCCGTCCGCGTCGATGGCGATCTGCTCGCCCTCCATCTCTTGCGCGGGGCCGGTCGTGCCACCAAAACCGCCGAGGATCACGCTGACGAAATGGCGGTTCATCGCACGGCACATGATGTAACTCAGAATCGCACCGGACGAGCCGACCAGCGCCCCGGTTACGATCAGAAGATCGTTGCCGAGCGTGAAACCGATTGCCGCCGCAGCCCAGCCCGAATAGCTGTTCAGCATCGACACGACCACGGGCATGTCCGCGCCGCCGATCCCCATGATCAGGTGCCAGCCTATGAAACCCGCGATGATCGTGACAAGCACCATTGTCCAGATACCGGCACCGCTGAAATAGAGCAGTCCCAGCAGGATGCAGGCTGCGAGCGACAAAGCATTCAGCCAATGACCCGAGATGAACGGAATCGCATTCTCCTCGTTCGGCAGCATCAGTTTTTTCGGCTTGCCATCGACCTTGCCGGCGAGTTTTCCGAAGGCAACGACCGAGCCCGTGAACGTGATCGCGCCGATGAAGATGCCGAGAAAAACCTCGACCTTGAGGATGGCGACTTCGGTTGCATCCTTCTTCCACAGCGTTTCGCCGAAAGCGGTGAGATCTGCCGATGAAAGAGGTGTCCCCGCTTCGCGTAGCGCCGTGACCGCGCCAAGCATGATGTCGGCATTCAACCCGATAAACACCGCCGCCAGTCCGACAAACGAATGCAACGCCGCGACAAGCTGCGGCATCTCGGTCATCTGAACGCGGCCGGCCACGTATTGACCCACGAACGATCCGACCGCGATTGCAATGAGGATAAGCCAGATATTCTGGACGCCCGGCGCAAGCACAGTCGCCAGAACCGCAAGCGCCATGCCCGCGATCCCGTACCAGACAGCGCGTTTGGCACTTTCCTGGTTGCTGAGGCCGCCGAGCGACAGGATAAACAGGACAGAAGCCGCAATGTAGGCGGCAGAGACAAGTCCGTTGGACAGCATTTCTAGAGGTCCCCCTTTACGACTTCTGGAACATGGCAAGCATCCGGCGAGTCACCAGAAATCCGCCAACGATGTTGATCGACGCGATAAGCACAGCGATGAAACTCAGGAAAACCACCAGCCAGTTGCCCGACCCTATCTGCAAAAGCGCGCCGACGATGATGATGCCAGAAATCGCGTTGGTGACAGCCATCAGCGGCGTATGCAGCGCGTGGCTGACGTTCCAGATCACCTGGAAGCCGACGAAACAGGCAAGCGCGAAAACGATGAAATGTTGCATGAAGCTGGCAGGAGCGAACGCCCCGATCAGCAGCATCAAAGCGCCGCCGCCGATCAGCAATTGCATCTGACTTTTGGTCTGGGACTTGAATACCACAAGTTCCTGGGCGCGCTTCTCGTCGACCGTCAGTTCCTTCGTCTTGTCCTTCTTCGGCTGGACCGCGATCGCCTGCACCTTGGGCGGCGGGGGCGGATACGTGATTTCGCCCGCGTGCGTCACGGTCGCGCCGCGGATCACGTCGTCTTCCATGTTGTGGACGATCTTGCCGTCCTTGCCGGGCGTCAGATCGGAAAGCATGTGGCGCACGTTGTTCGAATAGAGCAGCGAGGATTGTGTCGCCATGCGGCTGGGGAAATCGGTATAGCCGATGATGGTGACGCCATTCTCGGTGACGAATTTTTCGTCGGGCTTGGTCAATTCGCAGTTTCCGCCACGCTCGGCTGCCAGATCGACGATGACCGAGCCGGGCTTCATCGCCTCGACCATGTCCTTGGTCCACAGAACGGGCGCATCGCGGTTCGGGATCAGGGCCGTGGTGATGACGATATCCATGTCGGGCGCCATCTCGCGAAACTTCTTCAGTTGCGCCTCGCGGAATTCGGGCGACGATGGGGCCGCGTAGCCTCCCGTTGCAGCGCCGTCCTGCGCGGATTCCTCGAAATCGAGATAGACGAACTCGGCACCCATCGATTCAATCTGCTCGGCCACTTCGGGCCGCACGTCAAAGGCATACGTGATCGCGCCAAGCGACGTTGCGGTGCCGATGGCGGCCAGCCCCGCGACACCCGCACCCACGATCAGAACCTTGGCGGGCGGCACCTTGCCAGCGGCGGTTACCTGACCAGTGAAAAAGCGACCGAAGTTGTTTCCTGCTTCGATAACAGCGCGGTAGCCGGCGATGTTCGCCATAGACGACAGCGCGTCCATCTTCTGGGCGCGACTGATCCGCGGAACCATATCCATTGCGATAACGGTTGCGCCCTGCTTTTTCGCAGCGTCCAGCAACGCTTCGTTCGAGGTGGGATAGATAAACGAGATCAGCGTCTGCCCCTTGCCAAGCGACTTGGCTTCGTCGTCGTTCGGGGGGCGCACTTTGACAACGACATCGGATTGCTTCCAAAGATCGTCGGTCGCGCTGACGACACTGACACCGGCGTCTTGGTAAAGCTTGTCGGCGAACCCGGCCGCAAGCCCGGCACCGGACTCGATTGCACATTCATGGCCGAGTTTCTGCAGGTCGCTGGCACTGGCGGGCGTCATTGCAACACGCGCCTCGCCCTGCGCAGTTTCTTTCGGTGCGCCGATCTTCATTGCTGTCCCCCGTTTTCCGAGTTGGTCCGAAGTGGTTCGGAACGCTGCGATATCTAGCCGCCGCAATTTTCTTTCACAAGCGTATCAGTCCGCGCACGATGCGCACAACCTAAAGCCAGCGTCGCGTCTGTGTGGAATAGCTTTCGAAATGTGCGCCGAATTCATTTCGCAACCGTTCTTCCTCGCCGACGATGAATCGGCGCTGAAGAAGCCATGTGAGGACGGGAACGAGTCCCAGTCCTACCGCGCTGCCCCAAATGACCGAAAAGCCAGCGAGGATGAGCAGATCCGCGAGATAGATCGGATTGCGTGTAAAACGGAAGATGCCCCGCGTGATAAGCGCGCTCGGCTCCTTGCGCGGGATGATTGTCGTGCGCGCACGCGAGAATTCGACGAAAGCCGCAGACATCAAAAGAGCCGCAAGCAGCAAAACGGCGATCCCGAACACCAGGCTTCCGTCCCAGAAGGCGGGCACGCGAATTGCCCACGCAAACACGAGAAAACCAAGGAGCCAGACCGGCGGTAAATCAATCGTGCGCATGTTCCTCACACTAGCGTCCGCAATCCACGTCGGCTATGGCAAAGCCATGACAGATTTCGACAAAACCCGCAGTTTCTTCCACCTCCCCGAGGGCATCATCTATCTGGACGGCAATTCGCTTGGTCCGCTTCCCAAATCCGTTCCGGATCGTATGGACAAGGTGATGCGTGATGAGTGGGGCGAAATGCTGATCACCGGGTGGAACCGTGCAAAGTGGATGGAAATGCCGCGACGCGTGGGCGACCGGATCGGCAACCTGATCGGCGCGCCCGAAGGCACCGTGGTCATCGGCGACACGCTGTCGATCAAGGTTTATCAGGCGCTGGCATCGGCGCTTGAAATGCGGCCGGATCGAAAGGTCATTCTGGGCGATACCGGCAACTTCCCAAGCGATCTGTACATGGCCGAAGGGCTGATTGCGTCGCTCGACAAGGCCCACGAGTTGCGCCTAGTCGCGCCCGAGGACGTCGCGAACGCCATCGACGAAAGCGTGGCGTGCCTGATGCTGACCGAAGTGGATTATCGCACCGGCCGCCGTCACGACATGCCGGCCCTAATTGCCAAGGCCCACGATGTCGGCGCACTGGCAATATTGGACCTGGCGCATTCCGCTGGCGCCTTGCCCGTCGACGTCACTGGCAGTAGGGCGGACTTCGCCGTGGGCTGCACGTATAAATACCTGAACTCCGGTCCCGGTGGACCCGCGTTTATCTATGTGGCTCCCGAGCATGCCGAAACCGTGCGGCCTGCGCTTTCCGGCTGGCTGGGTCACGAAGTGCCGTTCGCGTTCGACATCAACTATCGCGCTGGAAAAGGGATCGACCGGATGCGCGTCGGAACGCCCGCGATCTTGCAGATTGCCGCCCTAGATAGCGCGCTGGACGTCTGGGACGACGTTGACATGGCGGACGTCCGCGCCAGGTCCATCGAACTGAGCGAGCTTTTCATCGCTGAAGTCGAGGCTCATTGCCCCGGACTCACGCTCGCATCGCCACGCGATCCCGCAGCGCGTGGCAGTCAGGTGTCGTTCCGCTCGCCCGACGGTTACGCGATGATGCAGGCATTGATCGCTCGCGGGGTCATAGGCGATTTCCGCGCCCCGGATGTCATGCGTTTCGGGATAACGCCTCTTTACCTTGGCGAGGACGATATTCGCAGGGCCGCAGCAATCCTTGCCGAGATCATCGATAAGCGCCTTTTTGATGATCCCGTCTATCTGACGCGCTCCGCTGTGACCTGATCTCGTGCGATGCCCTCTTTCCTGATTCGACGCTGGCGACCCGAGGACGCAGAACCAAGTTATCGGGTGTATTTCAATTCTGTCCGCGTCGATGCTGCTTCGCAATATACCGAAGAACAGAGGTGCGCCTGGGTTCCGTCCGCGAGCATTGAGGACTGGTGGACGCCGCGGCTGATCGACGGCACCGCCTGGGTTGCCGAGGATGCGGCCGGACTGGCGGGATTGATTGCCCTGCGCGACGATGGGCACTTGGACCTTTTCTTTGTCGTCTCCCGTGCGCGCGGCGCGGGCGCAGCAACCTCGCTTTACGACGCGCTCATGAACGAGGCGCGAGCGCGAAATCTTGATCAGCTAACGAGCGACGCCAGTCACCTTGCCCGCAGATTTCTCGAACGCCGCGAATGGGAATCGGTGGCCGAAGAGAAGGTTTCGCGCTCAGGAGTGCCTTTGACGCGATTCAAGATGGTCTGGCACAACCACAACATTTGGTAGTCGTTCCCGCCTCACATCATATCTATTGCGTGCACTAATAAGCATATGCGAAAATTTCCCTGCGAATCGAGGCGAGCCAATAGCTCGGCCGAATTGGGGATGAACCGGGGACGTTTGATTGCGCCCCCACCATTGCAGGTGTGCATGTGACAAGGGCGAACAACAGCGCCGGACATCCGGAATGCGAATTGCCTGACGCGGCATTTGCGCCTCGGACAGACAGTTCCGTCCCGGTCATCTGCTTCGCAGCAGGCACACTTATTGCAACCGGCGGCGGCGAGCGCCCGATTGAGCGTCTGTCGGTCGGCGATCACGTTGCAACGCTCGACAATGGACCCCAGCCGCTTCGCTGGATTGGCTGCAGGACGGTCCGCGCAACCGGCGCGCTGGCACCGGTGCGTATCCTCGCGAAAGCGATGGGAAATCACAGCGACCTGTTCGTATCACCCGAACATCGGATGCTGTGCGAACGAACGCTCGCCCGCAAATTGTTCGCAACAGACGCGGTCCTCGCTCCCGCGTCGCGACTGGTTGATGACCAGATTGCATGCATCGCTTACGGCGGCATGGTCACTTACGTGCACCTGATGTTCGACCGCCATCAGGTCGTGTTCGCGAATGGCGCACCGAGCGAGAGCTTTCATCCGGCGGCCTTCGGGCTCGACGGTCTGCTCGAACCGGCCCGTCAGGATTTTTTCTGCGCGTTTCCCGCGCTGCGCGCCGATCCTTCGGCTTACGGCCCCGTAGCGCGCCCGCATGTGAGTTCGTTAATGGCCGAGCAGCGGATCAGTCTTTAAGCCAAGCGTCGTAGTCGCTGACCAGAAGGTGCAATGGCGCAACGTCTTCCTCGATCTCGGCAAATCGTCCAATCGGCTCGCGGAAGATGTTGTCGGTCGTGTCGTCATTCACCGTCGAGACTTCTCCGATCAGGACGTCTCCGCCCTCACCCCAGAACGCGTGCCAGTCACCGGGCATCAGCGTCACGCTTTCGCCCGGAGCGAACTTCAGGACCTCGCCGGGTTGAAACGGCCGTTCGATCCCGTCACAGATGACAATGCCACCCTGATCGTCGGCAAAATTGCCGTCTGAATCCGATCCGAATAACTCGATTGCCATGGTCGCGCCGCCGCGATTTATGATGTCCTCGGATTTGATGACATGGGTGTGCATCGGACTGATTTGATCCTCACGGCTGATCAGAAGTTTCTCGGCATAGACCATGCCCCGACCGCGCTCCAGATCGGCAAGAATTCCGTTCCTGAGTGTGAACAGGAACAGGCCCAGCTTGTCGAAATCGCCCTGCCCATAATCCGTGATGTCCCATCCCATGCGGGCATCCACAATGCGACGCGCATCGGTGCGCGCCTGAAATTCTTCGGGAGTCCAATAGGCAAACGGCGGAAGGACAAATCCATACGTCCGGATCATGTCGTCTGCGGCGGCCATTACTTCATTGATACGGGACCGTTTCATGTCGGACTCTCCTTAGATTGCGCGTTTTCGCCCCAAAGCGGTGGAGAAGAGAACCACTCCTCAATCCGGAAGACGAAATCGAAAACCAAATGGCCCGAAAGTCACGCGCTTTTCAAGCGCCCACTCTGTTCGCCATTTCGCCACGCCTCGCAGGCCGCGCCAAAAGCCGCGAACAGCGGCCGCGAGACCGGATCGCAGGCCGCGCGATACTCCGGGTGCCATTGCACACCAAGCGCGAATCCTGGCGCATCGTCGACATAGATCGCTTCTGGCGTTCCGTCATCGGCCCAACCATCAATGACAATCCGACAACCTTGCTTCTTGATCCCCTGACCGTGAAGCGTGTTGGTGCGCACGACATGCTCACCAATCATGCGATGAAACACGCCACCTTTCGTGAAGGTCACATCGTGGCGCAATTCGAACTTCTCGTCCAAGGTCCCGTCGGGTGGCATTCGATGGTTCATGCGCCCGGGCAGGTCGCGTATCTCGGGGTAAAGCGTTCCCCCCATCGCGACGTTCATTTCCTGAAAACCCCGGCAAATCGCAAGGAACGGCTGCCCCGAATTCACGCAATCGCGGATGAGGGGCAGCGCAATCCGGTCGCGGGCGCGGTCAAAAGCGCCATGGGCCTCCGTCTCGTCTTCGCCATACTCCTCGGGATGCACATTGGGTCGCCCGCCGGTAAACAAGAAGCCGTCGCAGGTCGCCTTCAAATCTTCGATATCGACCAGATCCGGGTCGGCAGGGACAATCAGTGGCAACGCCTCGGCCACTTCGCGAACCGCCTGACTGTTCATCCGGCCACCGGCATGGGTCGGATACTCATCGTTGATGAGGTGCATGTTTCCGATAATGCCGACAACTGGGCGCGCCATGCTCAGAAATCCTCCGCGGCTTCAGCAATATAGATGTAATGCCACTTTTGGCGTGCGAAAACCAAGGCTTCCGCACAATTCCTGTGCAATAATCCTAAATTGATGAATATTTGCACAAATGCGCGGATCAGCTTCTTCCCTAAGCCTCGCCGATCAGCCCCGCGCTTTCGATCCCGGCCAGCGCAACGTCGGCATCGTTGTCGGAAGTGTCACCGGTCACGCCAATGGCGCCCAGGACACGGTCGCGTTTGTCGCGGATAAGAACGCCGCCTTTCACTGGGATGACCCGCCCGCCAAACGCTCCGTTCAGAGCATTGACGAAATACGGCTGTTCTTCGGCCCGCGCATGGATCGCCGAACCCGGCATACCAGTCATGACGACGCCGTAAGCCTTGCCACGGGCGATTTCGAACCTGCCGGGACTGGCACCATCTTCGCGCTCGAAAACCTTGACGTGGCCTCCGGCATCCAGAACGACGACCGAAAGCGGCTTCAGTTCAAGTTCGCGGGCTCGCTTCAGCGTTCCGCGCATTATCGAGCGCGCCTTCGAAAGACTTAATTCAGCCATTCCAGTTCCTTACCCTGTTTTCATCATCCGCCAATTACAGGACGCTCAGCGGGCCGCCTTTAATTCGAGTCGTCTGCGATGCAAAACCGGCTCGGTATATCCCGATGGCTGCTCCCTGCCCTCGATCACCAGTTCACAAGCCGCTTTAAAGGCGATGCCGTCGAAATCCGGCGCCATCGGAGTATAGAACGGATCGTCCGCGTTTTGCCCGTCCACGACCTTGGCCATCTTTCGCATGATGTCCATCACTTCGTCGCCACTGACGACTCCGTGGTGCAGCCAGTTGGCGATGTGCTGGGCCGAGATCCGACAGGTCGCACGGTCTTCCATCAAGCCGACGTTGTTGATGTCGGGAACTTTCGAGCACCCGACCCCTTGATTGATCCATCGCACGACGTAGCCGAGGATGCCTTGGGCGTTGTTTTCGACTTCGCGCCGGATCTGCTCATTGGTCCACGCTTGATATGCCGCCAGCGGAATATCGAGCACCGTGTCGACAAAAGCGCGCCGCCCGCCAGCCTTTAGCGCCGCCTGCACCGCAAACACATCGACCTTGTGATAGTGGATAGCATGGATCGTGGCTGCCGTAGGCGACGGGACCCACGCGCAATTCGCGCCGGACTTCGGATGCTCGATCTTGGATTCCAGCATCGCCGCCATCATGTCCGGCATCGCCCACATGCCCTTGCCGATCTGCGCCTTGCCCGACAGCCCACATTCAAGCCCGATGTCGACGTTCTGATTTTCATAGGCACCGATCCATGCCTTGCGCTTGATGAAATCCTTGCGACTGAACGGCCCGGCCTCCATCGAGGTGTGGATTTCGTCGCCGGTGCGGTCAAGAAATCCGGTATTGATGAAGGCCACACGGTGTTTCGCGGCGCGGATGCATTCCTTGAGGTTGACCGAAGTGCGGCGCTCCTCGTCCATGATCCCAAGCTTGACCGTGTATAGCGGCAGACCCAGGACCGTCTCCACGTGCGTGAAGATTGCATCCGAAAAGGCGACTTCATCGGGGCCATGCATCTTCGGCTTCACGACGTAGACCGACCCGGTGACGGAATTACCGCCATCACGCTTCAGATCGTGCATGGCGATCAAAACCGTCAGCATCGCGTCCATCAGACCCTCAAAGACGTCTTCGCCGTTGCGATCGGTAATGGCCGGATTTCGCATCAAATGACCGACGTTGCGCACCAGCATCAAAGCCCTGCCCTTGATCGTCACGTCACCGCCGTCGGGGCCTGTGAACGTGAGGTCCGGGTTCAATTTTCGCGTCAGGGTCGCGTCACCCTTTTTGAAAGTCTCCTCCAGAGTTCCCTGCATCAGGCCAAGCCAGTTTCGATAGGCGATCACCTTGTCTTCGGCATCGACGCAAGCCACCGAATCTTCGCAATCCATGATCGCCGAAATCGCGCTTTCAATACGCACATCCGCGAGGCCAGCCTGATCGCGACTGCCAATCATGTGCGCCCGGTCGAATTTCAGCTCGACGCGCAACCCGTGGTTTTTCAGCAAGACGGACGACGGTGCACGCGGATCGCCAGTGTATCCGACAAATTTCGAGGGATCGACAAGCGGTAGGTCATCGACCAGAAGTTGGCCCTTGCTGACATGATAGCGCCTGGCATCGGCGTGACTTGTCCCGCTGACCGGCACTGCCTGGTCCAGAAATACGCGTGCCCAGGCGATGACCCGCGCGCCACGCCCGCGATCATACCCGCCACCCGGCAGCGGCGAACCGTCGATTGCATCGGTCCCGTATAGGGCATCGTAAAGACTGCCCCACCGGGCGTTTGCGGCATTCAGCGCGTAACGTGCGTTGGTGATCGGAACGACCAGTTGCGGGCCGGGGATGGACGCAATTTCCGGATCGGTGTTGGTCGTCTCGATCTCGAAATCGTTCCCTTCGGGCAAAAGGTAACCAATCTCCTCAAGAAATGCCTTGTAGGCGTCGTGATCGTGGCTTTGGTTGCGCCGCTTGATGTGCCACTCGTCGATCTGGGTTTGCAGTGCTTCGCGACGTTCCAACAGTTCCACGTTGCGCGGTCCGAAGTCGTGAACAAGTGAGCTGAACCCGCTCCAGAAATCATCCGACGACACGCCCGTTCCCGGCAGAGCTTCGTTTTCGACGAACTCATACAAGTCCGACGCCACACTCAGATCGGCTTTCTTTACTGTGCCTTGCATCTCCGCTCCCTGCGCCCGCAATTCTCGATGTCGGCGGACACTAGGAAGCTCAAGATGCCAAGGCAACAGGCGGTTGGTCAGAATGTTTCGCCAATTCCGCCGAATGGAACGCTAGTCACTGGTCCGCGACAGCGCCCTCAGTGTCTATGGTCGTCGTCTCGACTGCATCTGGGTTTATGGTCTCGACTGTATCGGTCGCATCTGTGGTTGCTTCGGGAGTGGACCAGAAAAACAAACCCGCGATGACGATAATGGCGAGTGCGATTGCCAGTGCAATTCCACCCAGCGACCCTTTGTGGCGACGCGTCTGCTTTTCAACGTTTGTATTCGGTGCCGTCATGATGTGTCCTCTCATTTGCGGGCCAGCAAGTTGCGGGCCATGTGTCACCGGATTAACGTCACGCCGGAAACGAAGTTCCGATGACTCATCAAGGACAGCCGATGCAAACTGACGCACCCAAGACGATAAAGCTGTCCGAATATTTTCCCCCGGCTTGGCTGATCGACGACGTTCACCTGACCTTACAACTCCACCCGACGGCGACAAAAGTCACGTCGCGCATATCCTTCCGACCGAACCCGGAAAGCAGTGACCGCAGTTTCACTCTTGATGGCGAGAAACTGGACCTTGTCAGGGCGATGATCGACGGACGGCCAGTAGCGCCGAAAATGACGCCAACGGGACTGACCGTCCCGGTGCCGGATCGCCCGTTCGTGTGGGAGGCCGACGTCGAAATATCGCCGGAAACCAACACGTCGCTCGAAGGGCTCTACATGTCCAAGGGCATGTATTGCACGCAATGCGAGGCCGAGGGATTTCGCAAGATCACGTTCTACCCGGATCGCCCGGACGTCATGGCGCGCTTCACGGTTCGGATCGAAAGCGATCTGCCGATCCTCATGTCGAATGGAAACCGGGTCGCGAGCGGCGAGGGTTGGGCCGAATGGCATGACCCCTGGCCCAAGCCCAGCTATCTGTTCGCGTTGGTTGCGGGCGACCTAGTGGCGCATTCGGGGCATCACACCACCGGCGAAGGGCGCGAGGTCGATCTCAACATCTGGGTGCGTCCCGGCGACGAGGACAAGTGCGCCTATGCGCTGGATGCGTTGAAGCGTTCGATGGAATGGGACGAACGGGTTTACGGGCGCGCCTATGATCTGGACGTGTTCAATCTGGTAGCGGTCGATGACTTCAACGCTGGCGCGATGGAGAACAAGGGTCTCAACATCTTCAATTCCAAATATGTCCTGGCAAGTCCGGAAACGGCGACCGACCGCGACTACGAATCGATCGAAGGCATTGTCGCGCATGAATACTTTCACAACTGGACAGGCAATCGCATAACCTGCCGCGACTGGTTTCAGCTTTGCCTGAAGGAAGGTCTTACGGTTTTTCGCGATCAGCAGTTTTCCGGCGACATGCGCTCGCATGCGGTCAAGCGCATCGACGACGTGCTGACGCTTCGGGCAACGCAGTTTCGCGAGGACAACGGACCGCTCGCGCATAATGTCCGGCCGGAAGAATATATCGAGATCAACAACTTCTACACCTCGACCGTTTACGAGAAGGGTGCCGAAGTGATCGGTATGCTCAAGCGCCTTGTCGGCGACGCCGGCTATGACAATGCGCTCGCCCTGTACTTTGACCGACACGATGGCGACGCCGCTACAATCGAAGACTGGCTCACGGTATTCCGAGACGCAACTGGACGTGACCTCGGCCAGTTCAAACGCTGGTATACGCAGGCTGGAACGCCTCATCTGAAAGTCCGAGACGACTTCAAGGACGGCACCTATTCGCTTCATTTCGAACAGAGAATCGCGCCGACGCCAGGCCAGAAGAAAAAGGAACCGATGGTCATTCCGATCGCTGTTGGATTAATCAATCCAAACGGCGACGAAGTTGTTCCGACCACCGTTCTCGAGATGACCGAGGCCACCCAGACTTTCGCCTTTGAGGGACTCGCGACGCGGCCAATCCCGTCGATTCTGCGCAGCTTTTCGGCACCTGTCATCATCGAGCGCGAAAGCGATACCGCCGAGCGTTTGTTCCTTCTGGCCCACGATACCGATCCGTTCAACAAGTGGGAGGCCGGACGCCAGGTGGCCAAGGCGCAGATCGTCGCAATGCTCACCGAGGGCGCTGCGCCTGACCCGGCGTTCATCGAAGCACTCGGCGCAATGCTTAACGACAGCACTCTCGACCCCGCCTTTCGCGCTTTCGCGCTGAGTTTGCCGTCCGAGGACGACACGGCCCAAAGCCTTTACAACGCTGGCCTCACCCCCGACCCAATTGGCATCCATGCAACGCATCTCGCGCTGAAATCCGAGATTGGTCGTCGCTTGGATGGTTCTCTGACGCGACTCTATGCAGAAATGGCGACCCAGCAGCCCTATTCGCCTGACGCCCAGTCTGCCGGACGACGGTCGCTCCGCCTCACCGCATTGTCATATCTTACGCAAGCTTTGGGCGCGGAAATGGCGCGCGTTCTTTTTGCCAGTGCCGACAACATGACCGAGAGTCTTGGCGCACTGACCTGTCTCATCGACGTCGGCGAGGGTGAGCCAGAGCTGGCAACTTTTTATGATCGCTGGAAAAATGATCCCAACGTTGTCGACAAATGGTGCGGTGTCCAGATATCGCGCGCTGCCCCTGAAACCGCCGTCGCGCGCGCTCGGCAGATTTCTGAAAGCGCCGTTTTCGATCTGAAGGTCCCGAACCGATTCCGGTCGGTCGTCGGATCTCTAAGCGCCAATACCGCAGGATTTCATGACCCGATCGGTGCCGGTTACGCTTTTGTTGCCGACTGGCTGCTGCGCCTCGACCCTCTCAATCCGCAGACAGCCGCCCGCATGGTCACGCCGTTCGAGACGTGGCGACGCTACGATGCCGACCGACAGGATCTGATGCGAAGTCAGCTTGAACGCATCCGATCCACGCCGGGCCTCAGCCGCGATATGACGGAAATGGTTTCACGGATTCTGGATGCCTGAACCCTTCGTGTTTCGTAAATCGGCTCGCCGTCCTGCGGGATTGGTTACTGCGTTAATCGCTTTGATCTTGCTTGTTATTCTGACATTCACGGTGCGTGCGCACCCGCTGATTGTTGCCGCTTTTGCGTTGCTCATTGCTCCGGCAATTTGGGAAATCGCCCGCAATTCGCAGACCGAGGTGATTGTCGACGAAACGACGCTGTCATGGAAATCCGGCAATCGAACGGGACAGATTCGGCTTTCCGAGATCGACGTGGTCCGCATCCGCACCGCACTCGACTTTTCGCAGCGCGCTTCGCTGACGCTGAGGGATGGGCAGAAGCTGCGCTTGCCCGCCGAGTGCCTTCCGGGCGGGCGGGCTTTCGATCTTGCGCTTGAGCAACGCGGCGTCACGGTGAGGCGAGTGCTTTTCACGGCCTGACGCTGTTGTTCGGAACTTTTTGCGGGCTCGCGTCTTTTCAGAATGCGATCTGGGCCGAATTCCGCCTTGATGGCAGGCGCTTGGATGTAAAACCTCTACTTCGATGATAGACTCGCGTCATTATCCTGTTACCGATTCCTTATTCTGTGCTGTCATGAAAGATAGAATTGATCCGTTGATTGCCGAGCGTGCTCCGTGGCTTTTTGAAGACACGATATTCGCCGCTCCGGCCCGTCAGGCCCTGATGTCTCTGCTTGGTTATGGCAAGACAATTGCTCTTGGCACCCTTTATCGTGACTGGCCAACAGATCGAATCATGCACCACATTGCCGGATTGCTGGCCCGCGACGTGAAAGTCACCGGACTTGAAAACATCCCGCGCCAGGGCCCGGCGCTGCTTGTCGCCAACCATCCGACCGGGATTGCCGACGGGATAATGCTGCACAATGCGATCTGGCAGATCAGGCCCGACCTGTTCATCTATGCCAACTCCGATATCCTGCGGATCCTGCCCCAGTTCGAAAGTCTGATAGCACCGGTCGAGTGGCGGCGCGACAAACGCAGTCACAGCAAGACGCGCGAAACGATGCAATACACGAAAACTGCGATAGAAGCCGGGCGGTTGGGGGTGATATTCCCGGCTGGGCGGCTGGCCAAGCGCCGTGGGTTAAGGCTGCATGAACGCGACTGGATGGCGTCGGCGGCGATGATAGCCCGCAAGTTCGACCTTCCTGTCATCCCGGTGAACATCCGCGCGCGAAATTCCGCCCTTTTCTACTTGTTCGACTTCATCCATCCGACGCTGCGCGACATCACACTGTTCTACGAGACGTTGAACAAGGACCGGCAGCCCTATCGCATAACGATCGGCGAGGCGATCTCGCCTTCGGCAATTCCCTCGAAATCAGACGAGGGTATCGAGCTTCTGCGTCGCGCCACGCTGGCTCTGGGCGGACGTCACGCCCCGACGGTTTCGATCGTGCAGAACACGCGGCTTCCAGCCTGGGCTCGCTAGGCGCGAACCGCAAATCTCCTCACCCGCCATAAAGTTGACGAAAATTCCTTGGACACTCGGAAAGTTGATCCGGAGACGTCCATGCTGCCTGCCGATTTTTCCGCGCTGTCCGTGCTTGCGACAGACGCTGCGACCCAAAGCGTCGGGGTAGCTTTCGCCGCGTCGTTACTATTGTCGGTCTTCGTCGGCCAACGACGTGTTCGACGGCGGCGCACTTCTGGTAATCGGCACGACGCTAGGACCGGCAAAAGCGATGTTTCCCGCGAATTGCTGGTGCCGGTCGTGCAAAACGACCCCGACCATATCGAACGCGCGACGGTGATCAACCGAGTCAGCCAACTGGCTGTCGCCGACGATTGGCTTACCCTTTCGAGGCAGATCTCCCACTGGGAGAACGAGTTGGCGTCGACGCCGGGCGGAATGCGCAAGCACGAACTCGGTATCGAAACGTGTCTGGCGGGCCTGCAGTCGCTTCTGGACGAAATGCCCCGCGACAACATTGACCAAATCGTTCTGGCAGAGGCCGAGGTCGAACGTTTTGTGGTACGCCAGCGCCAGTCTCCGACTGACCATGTCCTTGCCGTTTTGGCCGCTCGCGCGCACATGATCGTCGGCGCAAGCTGCCGCGCTGATTTCTGGCCCGAGGACCAGCACAAGCCCGCCTGGCGGCGTATGGCGCTGCACTATGTCGAAGCTGAAACGATTCTCGAACCATTCGATCCGCTGTCGTTCATGTCGCCGCTCGTGGCCGAGGCGTGCTATCACCTTGCCATGGGCCTGCCTGACGGCGGCAAGCGACTTCGGCCCGCGTTCGAAGACTGGATCGACCTTGATCCCTCGAA